>JANMAP010000238.1:0-10175 GCA_031359905.1 Burkholderiales bacterium
GACTTCGGCTTCATCCTCGGCATCGGCCTGATCGTCGCCTATGCCGGCACGCTGAACTACGGCGAGGCCTTCGCCAAGGGGCCGGAGCTGGCCAAGCTGGCTTTCCCGCTGCCCCTGTTCGGCGGCGACTGGATGCTGGTCTCGGTGGCCTGCATCTGCCTGTTCATCGGCGCGATGGGCAAAAGCGCGCAGTTCCCGCTGCATGTCTGGCTGCCCGATTCGATGGAAGGCCCGACGCCGATTTCGGCGCTGATCCACGCGGCGACGATGGTCACCGCCGGCATCTTCATGGTCGCGCGCATGTCGCCGCTGTTCGAGCTGTCGGACACCGCGCTGAACCTGGTGCTGGTGATCGGCGCGATCACCGCGCTGTTCATGGGTTTCCTGGGCATCATCCAGAACGACATCAAGCGCGTGGTGGCGTATTCCACGCTCAGCCAGCTCGGCTACATGACGGTGGCGCTGGGCGCCAGCGCCTACAGCGTGGCCGTGTTCCACCTGATGACGCATGCCTTCTTCAAAGCCTTGCTGTTCCTGGCCGCCGGCAGCGTGATCATCGGCATGCACCACGACCAGGACATCCGCAACATGGGCGGCCTGCGCAAGCACATGCCGCTGACCTGGATCACCGCGCTGCTCGGGTCGCTGGCGCTGATCGGCACACCGCTGTTCAGCGGCTTCTACAGCAAGGACAGCATCATCGAGGCGGTGCACGCCAGCCACCTGCCGGGCGCCGGCTTTGCGGTCTTTGCCGTCACCGCCGGGGTCTTCGTCACCGCCTTCTATTCGTTCCGGATGTACTTCCTGGTCTTCCACGGCAAGGAGCGCTTCCACCACAAGCCCTTCCCCCCGGAAGACGACCACGCGCACGCTGACGAGCACGCCGACGATCACCATGATCGCCACCACGATGAGCACCACGATGCAACGCCGCACGAATCGCCCTGGGTGGTGACGGCGCCGTTGATCCTGCTGGCGATCCCGTCGGTGGTCATCGGCTTCATGACCATCCAGCCGATGCTGCACGGCCAGTTTCTCAAGGACGCGATCGTCGTCGACGCTGCGCGCCACCCGGCGATGGCGAAACTGGGCGAAGAGTTCCACGGCGCCGCGGCGATGGCCCTGCACGGCCTGACGACGCTGCCGTTCTGGCTGGCACTGGCCGGCGTGGCCGTGGCGTGGCTCTTCTATCTGCAGATGCCGTCCTTGCCGGCGGCCTTCGATCGCGCCCTCAAGCCGCTGCGCACCGTGCTCGAAAACAAGTACTACATGGACTGGTTCAACGAGCACGTGCTCGCCGCCGGTGCGCGCTTGACGGGCCTGGGCTTGTGGAAGGGCGGCGATGTCGGCCTGATCGACGGCGCCGTCGTCAACGGCTCGGCGCGTGCGGTCGGCAGCATCGCCGGCGTCGTGCGCCAGTTGCAGACCGGCCACGTCTACTGGTACGCGCTGGTCATGCTGCTCGGCATCTTCGGCCTGCTGACCTGGCAGCTCTGGCCGTTCTTCAGCGGCCTGAGATGACCCACCCCCGAAGCGCCTTCGGCGCTCCCCCTCAAGGGGGCGCCGCCAGCGGCCCGGCAGAGCCGGCTCCGCGGCGTCCGCTCGATGCGCGACACCACATCAGAAAGAAGAGCAGAAGATGGGTTTGCTGAGCGTCGCGATCTGGCTGCCGATCGCCTTCGGTGCGCTGCTGCTGGCCGTGGGCCGCGACGACAACGCCGGCGTGGTGCGGGCGCTGGCGCTGGCCGGCGCGGTGCTGTCCTTCGTGATCACCGTGCCGCTGGTGACCGGCTTCGATCGAACCAGCGCCGCCCTGCAGTTCGTCGAGAAGCTGCCGTGGATCGCGCGCTTCAACGTGCACTACCTGCTCGGCGTCGACGGGCTGTCGGTGTGGTTCGTCCTGCTGACGGCCTTCATCACCATCATCGTCGTCATCGCGGCCTGGGACGTGGTCACCGAGCGCGTGGCCCAGTACATGGGCGCCTTCCTGATCCTGTCGGGACTGATGATCGGCGTGTTCTGTGCCGCCGACGGGCTGCTGTTCTACGTCTTCTTCGAAGCCACGCTGATCCCGATGTACATCATCATCGGCGTGTGGGGCGGACCGAATCGGGTCTACGCGGCATTCAAGTTCTTCCTCTACACGCTGCTCGGCTCGCTGTTGATGCTGGTGGCGCTGGTCTACCTGTACTTCAAGAGCGGCGGCAGCTTCGAGATCGCGGCCTGGCACCGGCTGCCGCTGCCGCTGCCGGCGCAGGCGCTGCTGTTCTTCGCCTTTTTCGCCGCCTTCTCGGTCAAGGTGCCGATGTGGCCGGTGCACACCTGGCTGCCCGACGCTCACGTCGAAGCGCCGACGGGCGGCTCGGTGGTGCTGGCGGCGATCATGTTGAAGCTCGGCGCCTATGGCTTCTTGCGTTTCTCGATGCCGATCGCCCCCGACGCGGCGCGTGAGTACGCCTGGCTGATGATCTCGCTGAGCCTGATCGCGGTGCTCTACATCGGCCTGGTCGCGCTGGTCCAGCAGGACATGAAGAAGCTGGTCGCCTACAGCTCGATCGCCCACATGGGATTCGTCACCCTCGGCTTCTTCATCTTCAACGATCTCGGTGCCAGCGGCGGCATCGTGCAGATGATCAGCCACGGCTTCGTCTCGGGTGCGATGTTCCTGTGCATCGGCGTGCTCTACGACCGGGTGCACAGCCGCGAGATCGCCAGCTACGGCGGGGTGGCCAACACGATGCCCAAGTTCGCCGCCTTCGCAGTCTTCTTCGCGATGGCCAACTGCGGCCTGCCGGGCACCGCTGGCTTCGTCGGCGAATGGATGGTCATCCTCGGCGCGGTGCAGTTCAACTTCTGGATCGCGCTGCTCGCCGCCACCACGCTGATCTTCGGCGCGGCCTACACGCTGTGGATGGTCAAGCGCGTGTACTTCGGCGATGTCGCCAACGACGACGTCAAGCAACTGGCCGACATCAACGGCCGCGAATTCACGATGCTGGCGCTGCTCGCGGCCGCCGTGCTGTGGATGGGGGTCTATCCGAAGCCCGTCACCGACGTGATGAACGCGTCGGTGAGCCAGTTGCTCAAGCACGTGGCCACGCCCAAGCTGGCGCAACCCTGATCGGCGAGACGATGAACTGGCCTTTGCTCTACCCCGAGATCTGGCTGCTCGTCATGGGCTGCGCGGTGCTGTTGGTCGACCTGGCGAGCACCGACCCACGGCGTCAGACGACCTTCTGGCTGACGCAGGCCAGCATCGGTGTGTTCGCCGCGCTGCATCTGGCCAAGTACAACGCCGGCACCACGGCCTATGGCCTGGGCGGGATGGTCGTCAGCGATCCGATGGGCCACCTGCTGGCCTTCTTCGCCGCGCTGTCGATCATGATGACCCTGGCCTATGCCCGGCCGACACTGGCCGCGCGCGAGATGCTGCGCGGCGAGTTCTTCATGCTGGCGCTGTTCGTGCTCCTAGGCATTTCGGTGATGTGCTCGGCGAGTCACTTCCTGGTCGTCTACCTGGGGCTGGAGCTGATGAGCCTGTCGCTGTATGCGCTGGCCGCGTCGCGCCGCGACCATGCGATCAGCACCGAAGCGGCGATGAAGTACTTCGTGCTCGGCGCGCTGGCCAGCGGATTCCTGCTGTACGGCCTGTCGATGATGTACGGCGCCACCGGATCGCTGGAGATCGGCAAGGTCTTCGAAGGCATCGCCACCGGGCGCATCAACAAGGAAGTGCTGGTCTTCGGCGTGGTCTTCGTCGTCGCCGGCCTGGGCTTCAAGCTCGGCGCCGCGCCCTTCCACATGTGGGTGCCCGACGTCTACCAGGGCGCGCCGACCGCGGTCACGCTGCTGATCGGCGGCGCACCCAAGTTCGCGGCCTTCGCCATCACCATCCGGCTGCTCGTCGAAGGCATGCTCGGCCTGGCGCCCGACTGGCAGCAGATGTTCATCGTGCTGGCCGTCGCATCGCTGGCAGTGGGCAACCTGGCGGCCATCGCGCAGAGCAACCTCAAGCGCATGCTGGCCTACAGCACCATTGCGCAGATGGGGTTCGTTCTGCTGGGCATGTCGGCCGGCGTGGTCAGCGGCAACACCATTTCGGCCGGCAACGCCTACAGCTCGGCAATGTTCTACCTGACGGCCTATGTGCTGACGACGCTGGGCACCTTCGGCCTGATCATGTTCCTGTCGCGCCAGGGCTTCGAGAGCGAGGACATCGACGATCTGGCGGGCCTCTCGCAGCGCGCGCCCTGGGTTGCCGGAGTGATGACGGTGTTCATGTTCTCGTTGGCTGGCGTGCCGCCGATGGTCGGCTTCTTCGCCAAGCTGTCGGTGCTGCAGGCCCTGGTCAGCACCAATTCGACGCCCTACATCGTGCTGGCCGTGGTCGCCGTGATGTTCTCGCTGATCGGCGCGTTCTATTACCTGCGGGTGGTCAAGGTGATGTGGTTTGACGCGCCGCTGCAGACCGCGCCCGTCGGCCAGACGCAAGGGGTGGGCCTGCTGCTGGCGGCCAACGGCGCGGCGGTCCTGCTGTTCGGCTTGTTCTCCGGTGGCCTGATGGCGCTGTGCCGCGACGCCATCGTGCGCGCGCTGACCACCTGATCCGGCGCTGGCCCCGACGATGAACCACGGCGTCGAAGTCTGGGGCGTGATCGTCTTCGCGCTGGTGGCTGCCAACCTGCCGTTCGTCAACGAACGCCTGTTCGTCATCGGCCCGCGCCGGGCGCCGAAGGCGCTGGGCTGGCGGCTGCTGGAACTGCTGGTGCTGGCGGCGCTGGCCTTCGGCGTCGGCTCGCTGATCGAAGCCCGCATCGGCCAGCGCCAGCCGCAGAACTGGGAATTTTTCGCCGCGGGCGGCTGCCTGTTCCTGACGTTCGCGTTCCCCGGATTCATCTGGCGCTATTTGCGCCGCCAGCCGCGCGCCGCCGACGCCGATGAGTGATCCTGCGGCCGACGCGGCCGACGCGGCCGACGCGGGAAACGCGGGAAACGCGGGAAACGCAGTCAACGCGTTGCACGATGCCCAGTTGCTCGAGCAGCCCACCGGCCGCAACACGCTGCTCAGCCAGGGCTTCCTCGACCTCTGGCGCGACGAGGTGCGGCTGCCCGACGGCAGCCTGGCGACGCGCGAGTACATCCGCCATGCGGGCGCGGTGGCCGTCGTCCCGCTGCTCGACGATGGCCGGCTGGTGCTGGTGCGCCAGCACCGCTACCCGGTGGGCCAGGTGCTGCTCGAATGGCCCGCCGGCCGGCGCGACCTAGGCGAAACGACGCTGGCCTGCGGCCAGCGCGAACTGCTCGAGGAAACCGGCTACGTGGCCCGCGAATGGGCCGATGGCGGTGCGATCCACAACGCGGCGGCCTATTCGTCGGAAACCATCCAGCTGTGGTTCGCACGCGGCCTGCAGGCCGGGCCGCAGCGTCTGGACCGCGGCGAGTTCGTCGAAGTCGTGGTCTGCAGCGAAGCCGAACTCGACGCGCTCGACGCGGCCGGCTCGCTCACCGATGTGAAGACCATCGTCGGCTTGCACTGGCTGCAGCGCTGGCGCGCCGGCCTGCGCCCCCTGGACTGGCAAGTCATCACGGATTGAAAGCCAGCCCCACGGCGTGCCGGCCGGCTGCTGCGTAAGATGAAGCGATGAAAGTGCTGAATCTGCGTTGCGCCAACGGGCATGGCTTCGAGGGCTGGTTCGGCTCCGAAGACGACTATCTGGCGCAGAACGGCAGTGGCGCGTTGGCCTGCCCGGTGTGCGCCGACGGCGTGATCACGCGGCTGCCGTCGGCGCCGCGGCTGAACCTGTCGGGCGCCCGCGAGATCGCCGCCGTCGAGCCGCCCAACGCCGCCGTGCCGAAGACGCCGCCGGCCCATGCCCAGCCCGCTGACCTGCAGGCCGCATGGCTGGGTGCCGTTCGCGAACTGATGGCCCGCACCGACGACGTCGGCGAGCGCTTCCCCGAAGAAGCGCGGCGCATCCATTACGGCGAAAGCGCCGCCCGTGGCATCCGCGGTCAGGCCACACCGGAAGAGCGCGCTGCCTTGCGCGAAGAGGGCATCGAAACGGTGGCCATCCCGGTACCGGCGGTGCTCAAGGGAACGCTGCAGTAAACCCGCCGCCGCGGGATCGTTCAGTTTGCCGGCGGCAGCACCCGGCCCGGGTTGAACAGGCCCTGCGGGTCGAGTGCGGTCTTGATGCTGCGCATCAACTGCAGCGCCACCGCCGACTTGCGCGTCGCCATCTCGTCGACCTTCAGCACGCCGATACCATGCTCGGCCGAGAAGGAACCGCCGAACGGCTGCAGTGCATCGAAGACGATCCGGTTGACGGCGTGCTCGTGCTCGGCCAGGAAGGCCGCGCCATCGACGCCGGGCGGGGCCTGCACGTTGTAGTGCAGATTGCCGTCGCCGAGGTGGCCGAAGTTGACGAGCCGGATGCCGGGCAGGTGGGCCACCAGCAACGTGTCGGTGCGGGCGACGAAGTCGGGAATCGCCGACACCGGCAGCGCGATGTCGTGCTTGATGTTCACGCCTTCTTCGGCCTGCGCCAGCGGAATCGATTCGCGCACGTGCCACAGCGCCTGGCTCTGCGCCAGGCTTTCGGCGATCACGGCGTCGCCGACACAGCCGTTGTCCAGCGCTGCGCCGAGCAGGGCTTCGAAGCGCGCACGCGCGGCGGCTTCGCTGTCGGTGTCGCTGTGCTCGAGCAGCACGGTCCACGGCGCGCTGCGCAGCGGCTGGGGCAGGGCGGGGAAATGGCGGGCCACCAGGTCCAGCGCGAAGCGGCCCATGACCTCGAAACCGGTCAGCCCGGCGCCGAGCCGGGTGCGCGCCAGCTTCAGCAGCGTCACTGCGTCGGCCAGCGTCGCGCAGGCGGCGAATGCGGTGGTGCAGGCCGCCGGCTGCGGGGCGAGCTTCAATGTCGCCGCGGTGATGATGCCCAGCGTGCCTTCGCTGCCGATGAACAGGTCGCGCAACGCGTACCCGGTGTTGTCCTTGCGCAGTCCCGACAGGCCGTTCCAGACCTCGCCGCTGGCGGTGACGACTTCGAGGCCCAGGCACAGCTCGCGTGCGTTGCCCCAGCGCAGCACCTGCGTGCCGCCGGCGTTGGTCGCCAGGTTGCCGCCGATGGTGCAGCTGCCTTCGGCGGCCAGGCTCAGCGGGAACAGCAGGCCCTGGTCGGCAGCCGCCTGCTGCAGGGTCTGCAGCACGCAGCCGGCCTCAGCCGTCAGCGTCAGGTTGGCCGCGTCGAGCCCGCGCACGCGGTTCATCCGTTGCAGGCTGAGCAGCACCTGTCGCCCGCTGGTGTCGGGCACGCCGCCGCCGACCAGGCCGGTGTTGCCGCCCTGCGGCACGATGGACGCGCCGTCCGCAGCGCAAGCACGCACCACGGCGGCAACCTCGGCGGTGCTGCCCGGCCGCACGACGGCCAGCGCCTTGCCATGCCAGCGGCGGCGCCAGTCGCGTTCCCAGGCCGACAGGTCGCCATCGGTCAGCACCTGCGCGGCGCCGACAGCCGCGCGCAAGGCGTCGAGCAGGGCCGTCATGGTGTGGCGGCTGCCGCGGCGCCCGCCACGCTGCGCAGCCGCCAGCGGATGTACAGCGCGCTGATCGCGAACAGCGCCACGCTCAGCAGCAACTGGGTCAGCGCCAGCCATCGGCTGATGCCTTGTTCAGAGGTCGCGCGGACCACGCCTTCCATGAAGTACAGCCAGACCAGCAGACTCAGCCAGCGGAAGGTGTACATGCGATGCCGCCACAGACCGGCGCCGCAGGCCAGCAGCGGCAGCACCTTGAGCGCCCAGGTTCCGCGCCCGGTCGGCGCCAGCCACAGCTCCCAGGCCAGGCCCAGCACGACCAGCGCCACGAGCACGGCCAGCGCGGCGGCACGCGCGCCACGCACCACCGCGTCGGGGCCCGCGGGCAGGGGGTCTTGCGCGACGGGCGTCGAAGGCATGCTGGCATCATAGCCAGCATGAATGCGCTCTCGATGCACCGGGTGGCATGGGGCCAGCGCGTTGCGCTGCTGCTGGCCACGCTGCGCACCTGGCCCTGGTTCGACACGCTGCGCACGCTGCGCCAGCGCTTTCGCGAAGACCATCTCGGGCTGACCGCCAGCAGCCTGACCTTCACCACGCTGATCGCGCTGGTGCCGCTGGTCACCGTGATGCTGGCGGTGTTCTCGGCCTTCCCGATGTTCGCGTCGTTCCAGGACGCATTGCAGATGTACTTCCTGCAAAGCCTGGTGCCCGACAACATCGCCCAGCCCGTGCTGCGTTCGCTGACGATGTTCGCGGCCAAGGCCAACCGCTTGGGCGCCGTCGGGCTGCTGGTGCTGGTGGTCACCGCACTGGCGCTGGTGCTGACCATCGACCGCACGCTCAACGCCATCTGGCGGGTTCGCGACAGGCGCTCGTTCGCGCACCGCCTTTTGGTCTACTGGACCGCCCTGAGCCTCGGCCCGCTGGCGCTGGGCGTCAGCCTGACCGCCACGTCGTACGCGCTGTCGGCCAGCAAGGGCCTGGTCGGGGCGCTGCCCGGCGGGCTTCGTCTGGTGCTGGACATCCTGGAATTCGGCCTGCTGGCGACGGCCATGGCCTGCCTCTTCCACTACGTGCCGAACACCGCCGTGCGCTGGCGGCACGCCTGGGCCGGCGCGCTGTTCGTGGCGCTGGCCTTCGAGTTGGCGAAGAAGGGCCTGGCCTGGTATGTCGAGCTGGTGCCGACGTATTCGGTGGTTTACGGCGCCTTCGCCACGCTGCCCATCCTGCTGCTGTGGATCTACCTTGGCTGGGTCATCGTGCTGCTCGGGGCGGTGATCGCGGCCTACGCGCCCAGCCTGCAGATGCGCGTGGTGCGGCGCGCGCCCACGCCCGGACACCGCTTCGAGCTGGCGCTGGCGGTGCTGGCCGAGCTCGTCCAGGCCCGCGCCGGCCCGCTGCACGGCCGCAGCGCCGACGACCTGGCCGAGCGGCTGCGCGCCGATCCGCTGCAGCTCGAACCGCTGATCGACGAGCTGGTGGCGATCGACTGGGTGGCGCGGCTGGCCGAAGGCGAGGCCGGCCGCCTGGTGCTGCTTGCCGACCCCGCGTCGACGCGCGCTGCGGCGCTGATCGAACGCCTGCTGCTGCACAGCGGCCCGGCCACGGCCGGCTTTCGCCGCGCGACGCGGCTCGACGCGCTGACGCTGGCCGACCTGCTGGCGCGGCCCGGATGACCCGCCGGCAGGGCGCTCGATCGACTTCGCGGCGCTGACGCAGCGAACGGAATTCGCAGCGCCGGTGTTAGGCCGGCGCCAGCGGGCGCGCGAGCGCCACGCGCAGGGCCCGCAGCATCGCGTCCGGCACCTCGCCCATCAAGTGGTGGCCGCTGGGCAGCAACGTGACATGCGCGCGCAGCGCCGCGGCCAGCGGGGCGGTGAACTTCGGGCTGGTCATCTGGTCGCGCTCGCCGAGGATGAAGTCGACCGGGCAGTGCACGCGCTCGGCGGCCTGCAGCGCGCCGGCATAGCGATCGCAGACCTGGAAGTCGTGCACGAACAGATTCAGGCCCGGCTGGTCGCGCGCAGCACGCGCCAGGGTCTGGCGCATCAGGCTGCGGTTGGCACCATGCAGCCAGCTGCCGGGGCCGGGATAGGCCGGCTTGGCTGCAGTGCTGCTGATCGAGAAGGCGTTGACCAGGTCAATGGCGTCGAGCGGACGTTCGCGCGCGGTGGTCAGCAGCGCGTCGCTGACCTTCATCGGGAAGGCCGTGCCGACCATCACCAGCCGGCTGGCGCGCTCGGGCGCACGGGCGGCGGCTTCCAGCGCGATCAGCGACCCCATGCTGTGGCCGACCAGCGTCGCCTGGCGCACCCCGGCGGCGGTCATCGCGGCCAGCAGCCAGTCGGCCGCGCTCTCGACATCCGGCAGCGGCGGCCCCGCGCTGCGGCCATGACCGGGCAGGTCGACGGCCAGCGCCGCGTGGCCATGGTGCGCGCACCAGCGCGCCAGCAGCGTCCACACGCTGTGGTCGTGCAGCGCGCCGTGGACGAAGACCACGCAGGGCAGCGCGGCATCCACCGGCTTGCCGCCGCTGTAGGCGTAGGCCGCGCGGCCCTGCACGGTCAGCGTCATGCCGCCGCCTTGTCGGCGATCTTGAAGGCCCGCTTCAGGTCGTCGATCAGGTCGTCGGCGTC
>JANMAP010000298.1:0-6348 GCA_031359905.1 Burkholderiales bacterium
GCAGGTTCTTGATCGCCTCGACCAGGGCCTCGCGCATGCGTTGGTCCTGCAGCCGGCCCAGCGGGTTGGCTTCTTCGTCGGCCACGTGGCGGTCGAGGTAGTCGTCGTCGCCGTCGTCGCCGCTCATGTCTTCCAGGTAGATCAGCTGGGTGCCGCGGACCTTGCCGAGCAGTTCCTGGTAGTCGACCAGGCTCAGGCCCATCTCGCGGGCGATCTCGCTTTCGCTGGGCGCGCGGCCGAAGCGCTGTTCGAGCTTGTGCACGGCGGTCTCGATGCTGCGCTGGTGGCGGCGGTCGCCGCGGCTCATCCAGTCGTTGCCGCGCAGCTCGTCGAGCATCGCGCCGCGGATGCGCTGGGTGGCGAAGGTCTCGAACTGCACGCCCTGGGCGGCGTCGAAGCGCGACAGCGCATCCGACAGCCCGATCATGCCGACCTGGATCAGGTCGTCGAGTTCGACGTTGGCCGGCAGCTTGGCGATCATCTGGTGGGCGAGACGGCGAACCAGCGGGCTGTACTGCTTGAGCAGTTGGCCGGCGTCGAGTTGTCCCTTGGCGGTGTACATGGTCTCGGCCTCTATCGGAATGCAGGTCGGTTCAGGGTCGGGGCGGGCGCGCCGTGCACGGCGGCCGACACGGCAGCGCCGGGCCACGCCGGGTGCTCGTGCAGCGCCAGTTGCGCGGCCAGCAGGCGTTGCAGGTCGGCCTCGGGGGGCGCGGCGGCGTCGCCGGCCGGGTCGATCAACGCGCTGGACTGGAGCAACGCGCCGAGGAAGTCCTCGGCACATTGGCCCAAGCTGGCAGCGATGCCGACAGCGCGCGGCGACTGCGGCGCGGCGGCCAGCAGCAGGTCGTACGTCATCAGCCCGCAGCGGCGCACCAGCAGCTTGCAGCTGGCGTAGGCGTGCTTGATGCTTTCGGGGTGGTCGGCGCCCAGCAGCAGCGGGCGCACGGCGCGGCGCAGCAGCACGCGCGCGAGTTCTGTCGCCTCGGCGTGCAGCAGCACCACGTCGGCCCACGGCGCGGCGTCGTACAGCGCGTCGACGAACCCGCTGGCCGAGCCGCGGGTGTCGACGTAGGCCAGCGGCAGCCCGCGCGCCGGCAGGTAGCCGACACGCGGCGCGATGCGTTCGATGCCGCTGGCCAGATCCACGCGCACCAGCGCGTCGGGCAGCGGGGCGCCGGCACCGGCGTCGACCACCAGCACATGGCGACCACTGACTGCCAATGCCGCGGCGATGCGGTCGAGCACCACGCCGGCGAACGCCACGTGCGGGTTGGCGGCCAGCGCCAGCAGGCGCCGGGCGGGGGCCTGCTGGCCAGCGAACAGCCGGCGCAGGCCGTCGGCCTGGTCCAGCGGGGCGGGCGATGAAGGGGCGTAGAAGTCGCGCATGGGAACCGCAGCGGGGTCGGGCTTCAGACGTGCAGCGCGTTCAGGCCGCCCGCGGCCGGCTGGCCGGCGAAGATCAGGCTGACATCGCTGGCGTCCAGCTTCCAGGCCGGGCCGCTGACGTTCTTCAGCGCGCGCTGCACCAGCGCATGCGCCGACAGGCGGTGCCAGTCTTCGGGCACGCGCTGCCCGTTGGCCACCGCCAGCACCTTGAGCTTGTGGCGAACCATCGAGTCCAGCGCCGGCCCGAGCTTCACGGCCTCGTCGAGCTTGGACAGGATCACGCCGCGGCAGCTCGGCGCGGCATACGCTGCCAACTGGTCTTCGATGGTCTCGCCCTGCGCCGATGCGTTGACCACCAGCAGGCGCTGGATGGCCCGGTGCGACAGCATGTCCAGCAGTTCGCGGGTGCGGCTGTCGCGCTGGGCCATGCCGGCCGTGTCGATCAGCACCATCTTCTTGGCGCTGAGCAGGTCGAGCAGGTCTTCGAGCGACGCGCGGTCGTGCGCGGTGTGCACCGGCACGCCGAGGATGCGCCCGTAGGTGCGCAGCTGTTCGTGGGCGCCGACCCGGTAGGCGTCGAGCGTGATCAGGCCGAGGTGCGCGGCACCGTGGCGGGTGGCGAAGGCGGCCGCCAGCTTGGCAGTGCTGGTCGTCTTGCCGACGCCGGTCGAGCCGATCAGCGCGAACACGCCGCCGGCGTCTTCCAGCGGGCTTTCGCGCTCACCGGTGGCCAGGTTGCGTTCGAGCACGCCGCTGGCCCAGTGCAGCTCGTCGACCTCGGCCGGCAGGCTGTCGACCAGCTTGCGGATCAGTGCCGGCGAGAAGCCGCTGTCGAGCAGGCGCTGCGAGAGCTGCGCCTGGCGCGGCTGGCGCTGCAGCTTTTCCATGAAAGCCAGCGCGCCGAAGCGCTGTTCGATCAGGCCGCGCATCGAGCGCAGCTCGGTCATCATTTCCTGGCGCTCGCCGTGGCTGCGCGCGGCCAGCGCCTGCATCTCGATCTGGTCGGCATGCGGCGGCACGGTGGGCAGCGCGGCGCCGGCGGCCGCGGCGCGACGCGGTGCAGCGCCTGCAGCGCCTGCAGCGCCTGTCGCGGCGGTCGCGGCGGTCGCGGCTGCAGCGGTTGTCTCGGCCGCAGCGACCGGCGCGATGTCCGACAGGCGCACTTCTTCCCGGAGCACCGGCGGCTCGCGGTGGCTGGTGTTCAGCCGCGCACGCGCAGCCTCGATCGGCGCGACGGCGGTCGGCGCGGGGCGGGCCGGCTCGGACGGTGTGTCGGCGGCGAGTTCGGCCTGACGGCGCTTGAGCATGCGTTCGCGCACGTAGTCCTGGAACGACAGCGTGCTCATCTGCAGCTGTTCGACATCGGCGGCCACGCCGCTGTCCAGGCTCGGCTCGATGCGCTCGGCCGAACGCGGCACGGCAGGCACGGCACTGCGCGCCGGCGTGACGGGCCGCGCCGGCGACGCCGGTGCACGGCCGGCGGCAGCCGGACGCGCGGTCGGCGCGCCAGCGGCCGCCTGAGCGCCGATGCGCTCGATGTGCTGCAGGCTTTCCGGCGCCATCGCCAGCACCTCGACGCCTTCGGCGCAGGGCTTGGTCGACATGACCACGGCGTCGTCGCCGAAGGCCTCTTTGACCAGAGCCAACGCTTCGCGCGAGGTCCGGGCGGTGAATCGCTTGAGGTTCATGTCGTCTCCCGCCGAGCCGCCTCAAGGGAGAAACTTCCCAGGGCCGCGAAGGGGTCCCGTTGTGGCCCTTGGGGGCAGCGAACGTCAGTGAGCTTGGGGGTCATGCGTTTGCTCCGATGATCGAGCCGATGCGGATCGAATGCGTTTCAGGGATCTCGCTGTGCCCCAGCACCTTCAGGCGCGGCGCGGCGCGCTTGAGCAGGCGCGCCATCGGGGCACGGATCAGGTCGGGCACCAGCAGACAGGCCGGGTGGCCGAGGTCTTCCTGGCGCTTGGCGTTGTCGGCGGCGCTGCGGCTCAGCGTGTCGGCGACACCCGGGTCGAGCGCCGCGCCGTGCGGGCTGGTCAGCGCCTGGGTCACCAGGCGCTCGAGGTCGGGGTCGAGCGCGATCACGTCGAGTTCTTTCACCGGGCCGTAGATCTGCTGGACGATGGCCGGCGCGATGTGGGTGCGGATGCGGCGTGCCAGTTCGAGCGGATCGGTCACCGTGGCGGCGTGTTCGGCCAGGCATTCGACGATCGAGCGCATGTCGCGGATGTGCACGCCTTCTTCGAGCAGCAGTTGCAACACCCGCTGCAGGGTGGCGATACCGACCATCTTGGGAACCACGTCTTCGATCAATTTGGGTGCCAGTTTGGTGACGTGCTCGACGAGCTGCTGGGTCTCGACGCGGCCCAGCAGGCGCGCTGCATTCACTTGCATCAAGTGTGAGAGGTGGGTGGCCACCACGGTCGCGCAATCAACGACCGTAAACCCGGCCATTTGGGCCATCTCCTTGTGGCGCTCGTCGATCCACACCGCGGGCAGGCCGAAGGCCGGGTCGGTGGTCCTGGCGCCGGGCAGCTGCTGCGTCGCTCCACCGGGGTTGATGGCCAGCAACTGGCCGGGCATGGCCTCGCCTTCGCCGACCACCGCGCCGCGCAGCGTCACGCGGTACATGCTGGGCTTCAACTCGACCAGGTTGTCGCGGATGTGCACCGGCGGCGGCAGGAAGCCGACGTCCTGCGCGAACTTCTTGCGCACGCCCTTGATGCGCGTCAGCAGGTCGCCCTGGCGGGCCTTGTCCACCAGAGCGATCAACCGATACCCGACTTCCAGGCCCAAGGTGTCGACAGGCGTCAAGTCGTCCCAGCTGGCTTCGGCGTTGGGTTGCGCGGCCTGGGCCGCCGGCTCGCGCGCGGCGGCGTCCTTGGCCAGCTGCTGGCGCTTAGACAGCTGCCAGGCGAGCGCGCCCATCGCACCCGAGATCAGCAGGAAGACCAGGTGCGGCATGCCCGGCACCACGCCGAGCGCGCCGACGATGGCCGCGGTGATGCCCAGCGCGCGCGGCGAATCGAAGACCTGGCCGCGGATCTGGCTGCCGATGTCCTGGTCCTTGCCGACGCGCGAGACGACCATCGCCGCCGCCACCGAGATCAGCAGCGCCGGGATCTGCGCGACCAGCGCGTCGCCGACCGCCAGCACGACGTAGCTTTCGGCCGCCGCACCGGCGCTCATGCCGTGCATCGCCAGGCCGATGATGAAGCCACCGACCACCGAGATGAAGAGGATCAAGAGGCCGGCCATCGCGTCGCCGCGGACGAACTTGCTGGCGCCGTCCATGCTGCCGAAGAAGTCGGCTTCCTCACCGACCTCGGCGCGCCGGCGGCGGGCTTCCTTCTCGTCGATCAAGCCCGCGTTGAGGTCGGCGTCGATGGCCATCTGCTTGCCGGGCATGGCGTCCAGCGCGAACCGCGCGCCGACCTCGGCGATGCGTTCGGCGCCTTTCGTGACCACGACGAAGTTGATGACGACGAGGATGGCGAAGACGATCAGGCCGACGGCGAAGTTGCCGCCGATCAGGAAGTGGCCGAAGGCCTCGATCACCTGCCCGGCCGCGCCCGGGCCGGTGTGGCCCTCGAGCAGCACGACGCGCGTCGATGCGACGTTCAGGCTCAGCCGCATCAGCGTGGTCACCAGCAGCACGGTCGGCAGGGCCGCGAAGTCCAGCGGCTTGACCATCTGCGCCGAGACCATCATGACCATCAGCGCGATGGCGATGTTGAAGGTGAACAGCAGGTCCAGCGCGAAGGGCGGCAGCGGCAGCACCATCATCGCCAGCATCAGCACGACGAAGCCAGGCAGCAGCAGGGCCTTGGCCGCGTTGGCCCGGCTGCTGCCGGTGCCGAAGAATTGATTGACTTGGGCGAGCAGGCCGTTCACGACTCAGTCTCCGGAGGGCGGTAGGTCGGGTGCAGCGGGTTGTGCGGGTCCATGTCGGCGGGCACCTGCGGCTGCGGGGCGTCGGCGTTGAACGTGCGCCCGGCGGCCATCGCGTCGCGCAGCTGGTAGACCCAGGCCAGCACCTGGGCGACGGCCGAGAACAGCCGCTGCGGCACTTCCTGGTCGACATCGCAATGCGCGTACAGCGCGCGGGCCAGCGGCGGCGCCTGCAGCACCGGCACCTTGGCGTCGCGGGCCAGGTCGCGGATGCGCAGCGCCAGCAGGTCGGCGCCCTTGGCGACGACGCGCGGCGCACCGGCGGCGGCCGGGTCGTACTTCAGCGCCACCGCGTAGTGGCTGGGGTTCATGATCACCAGATCGGCCTTCGGCACCGCGGCCAGCATGCGGCGGTTGGCGAGCTCGCGCATCAGCTGGCGGCGCTTGCTCTTGATCTCGCCGCTGCCTTCCTGTTCCTTGTGTTCCTGCTTCAGTTCCTGCGCGCTCATGCGCAAACGGCGCAGCAGCAGATGGCGCTGCAGCGGCACGTCGACCAGCGCGAAGACCGCCAGCACCGCGCCGATCAGCAGCAGCCCGTTGCGCAGCAGCTCGCCGCCGGCGCCGAGCGCCGCAGGCAGCGGCATGGCCAGCAGTTCGGCATGGCGCATCCACTGCTGGCCGAGGTAGAAGACGCCGACGCTGCCGAGGATCAGGGCCAGCAGGCAGGCCTTGAGCATGTCGGTCAGCTGGTGGCCGCTGAACAGGCGCGTCAGGCCGGTCAGCGGGTTGAACTTGTCGAACTTGGGTTCCAGCGGCTTGAGCGTGAAGTTCCAGCCGCCGCTCAGCACGCTGGCGGCCAGCGCCACCGCGGCGGTGGTCAGGCCGATCGGCAGCAGCGCCCAGAGCATCAGCTGGGCCAGCGCGGCCAGACGCCCGGTCATCGCCGCCGGCTGCTGGGTGGCCGCCAGGTCGAAGCGCAGGCCCTGGCCGATCAGCTGCTTCAGCCAGGTCGTCAGTTCAGGCGCGAACGCCGCCAGCAGGGCCAGGCCAGTGCCGAGCACGGCCAGGTGG
>JANMAP010000301.1:0-1673 GCA_031359905.1 Burkholderiales bacterium
TGCCCGCGTTGCACGTCTTCGCGCTTGGTGCCGCGCAGCAGGATGCCCACGTTGTCGCCGGCCTGGCCCTGGTCGAGAAGCTTCCTGAACATCTCGACGCCGGTGCAGGTGGTCTTCTGGGTCGGGGTGATGCCGACGATCTCGATTTCCTCGCCGACCTTGATGATTCCGCGCTCGACCCGGCCGGTGACGACGGTGCCGCGCCCGGAGATGCTGAACACGTCTTCGACGGGCATCAGGAAGGCGCCGTCGATGGCGCGCTCGGGCTGCGGGATGTAGGTGTCGAGGGCTTCGGCGAGCTGGAGGATCGAGCCTTCGCCGAGTTCGCCTGTGTCGCCTTCCATCGCGAGCTTGGCTGACCCATGAATGATGGGGGTGGTGTCGCCGGGGAATTCGTACTTGTCGAGCAGCTCACGGACTTCCATTTCGACGAGCTCGAGCAGCTCGGCGTCGTCGACCATGTCGCACTTGTTGAGGTAGACGATGATGTACGGGACGCCGACCTGACGGGCCAGCAGGATGTGCTCGCGGGTTTGCGGCATCGGGCCGTCGGCGGCGGAGCAGACCAGGATCGCGCCGTCCATTTGCGCCGCACCGGTGATCATGTTCTTGATGTAGTCGGCGTGGCCGGGGCAGTCGACGTGGGCGTAGTGCCGGTTCTTGGTCTGGTATTCGACGTGGGCGGTGTTGATGGTGATGCCGCGGGCTTTTTCTTCCGGCGCCGCGTCGATCTGGTCGTAGGCCTTGGCTTCGCCGCCGAACAGCTTGCTCATCACGGTGGTGATCGCCGCGGTCAGGGTGGTCTTGCCGTGGTCGACGTGACCGATCGTCCCGACGTTCACGTGGGGCTTGGTGCGTTCGAATTTGCCTTTTGCCATTTCAATGTCTCCAGAGAGTAAAGAGCAGTGCCAGTGGTTGCGTTTACGGTTTCCGCCGAAGTGGTTGTCCTGCTCGCCACTGGCAGCGAGGGGCGCCCCGTCGAAGACCGGTTCAGATCGAAGGGGTCACTTGCTCCGCGCGGTGATGATCGAGTCGGCCACGTTCTTCGGAGCTTCGCTGTAGTGCTTGAACTCCATCGTGTACGTGGCGCGGCCCTGTGACATCGAGCGCAGTGTGGTCGAGTAGCCGAACATTTCCGACAGCGGCACTTCGGCCTTGATGACCTTGCCGCCGCCGGGCATGTCATCCATGCCCTGCACCATGCCGCGGCGTGACGACAGATCGCCCATCACGCTGCCGGCGTAGTCTTCGGGTGTTTCGACTTCGACCGCCATCATCGGCTCCAGGATCACTGGCGACGCCTTGCGGCAACCGTCCTTGAAACCCAGCGACGCGGCCATCTTGAACGCGTTTTCGTTCGAGTCGACCTCGTGGTATGAACCGAAGGTGAGCGTCACCTTCACATCGACCACCGGATAGCCCGCGAGCACACCGGCCGGCAGCGAGTCTTCGACGCCCTTGCGCACCGCCGGGATGAATTCCTTCGGCACCACGCCGCCCTTGGTCGCATCGACGAACTCGAAACCCTTGCCCGGTTCCTGTGGCTCGAGCTTCAGCACGACATGGCCGTACTGGCCCTTGCCGCCCGACTGGCGCACGAACTTGCCTTCGATGTCCGACACCGGCTTGCGGATCGTTTCGCGATAAGCCACCTGCGGCTTGCCGACGTTGGC
>JANMAP010000314.1:0-2302 GCA_031359905.1 Burkholderiales bacterium
GCGCAGGCCGCGGCCTGCACGTCATCGATGAAGTGGTCGGCCGCAGCACTGATTTCCTGGTCCGTGCCGACGGCACGGTGATGCACGCACTGGCCGGCATCTACGTCCTGCGGGCGATTCCCGGCGTGGCCGAATTCAAGCTGGTGCAGCGCGAACTGCGCGACCTGGACGTTCAGGTGGTCGCCAACCCACGGTGGGTGCCGCAGCAGGCCGGGGCGATCGAAGCCGGTTTGCGCCAGCGCCTGGGCAACGACGTGCGGGTCACCGTCCGCGTGGTCGAGCAGATCGCCCCCGAAGCATCGGGCAAGCACCGCTATGTGGTCAGCCACGTGCCATTGGCCGGACAGCTGGGGCGCGCCGGCGCCAAACCCTTCGACGGACCGACTTTCAAGACATGAACATCATCGATCTGGTCCGACTCCCGGTGCGCTACCGACCCTGGCGGCCCCGCCACGCCGGGCTGGTCTGGGACAGCCTGCGCGGCCTGGCCACTGAACAGCAGCCGCACACCGTGCACCTGGCCGCTGCCATCGACTGGCTGTGCCGGGCGCAGGACGTGCGCGACGGGCACCCTGACGCGGGCGGCGTGTCGGCCGGCTGGAGCTTCGAGGACGGTTGGCTGCCCGGCTACCCCGAAACCACCGGCTACATCATCGAAACCATGCTCGCCGCCGCCCCGGTGCTGCAGCGCCCCGAACTGGTCGACCGCGCCCAGCGGATGATCGACTGGGAGCTGTCCATCCAGCTGCCCGACGGCGCCTTTCCGGGTCACTTCGGCGAGCCCGGCAGCCGGCCGGTCATCTTCAACACCGGGCAGATCATGCATGGCCTGATCGCCGGCCACACGCAGTTGGGCCGCGCCGACTGCCTGGCTGCGGCGGTGCGCGCCGGCCACTGGCTGGCCGACCAGCAGGACGATGATGGCTGCTGGCGCCGTTTCGAGCACAACGACACCCCGCACGTCTACAACACCCGCGCCACCTGGCCATTGCTGGCCACGGGGCTGATCGCTGGCGACGCACGGCTGGTGCAAGCCGCGCGGCGCAATCTCGACTGGGCCTTGACCCAGCAGAGCCCCAGCGGCTGGTTCGCCACGAACGCCTTCACGCCGGGGCGGTCGCCATTCACCCACACCATCGCCTACGCGTTGCGCGGGTTTCTCGAATCGGGTGTGCTGCTCGCCGAAGACCGCTACATCGACGCCGCGTTGAAGGCCGGCCGCGGCGTGGCTGCCGTGCAGCGTCCGGACGGCTGGCTGGCAGGTACCTATGGCGATGGCTGGGTGGCCGACGCGAGTTACGCCTGCCTGACCGGCGTGGCGCAGATGAGCCTGAACTGGACGCGTCTGGCGCAGGCCACCGGAAGCGACGAATTGCGCGGCCACGCCCGGTCCGCCCTGGCGTATCTGAAGACCACGCAGCGGTTGGAGCATCCAGACAGCGCGGTCCGCGGGGGCATCGCCGGCTCGGCGCCGATCTGGGGCGATTACTCGCGCTTCGAGTATCCCAACTGGGCGGCCAAGTTCTTTGCCGATGCGCTGCTGATGGACATGCATGACATTTCCGTGCCGCCGGTGCCCGATGTGGCAGTAGGGACGCGCCGTGGCTGAGCAACCCGCAGCGCTGCGCGTCATGGTGCTGTGTGGTCGCAGTGCCCGCCATCTCTTCGTGGCCAATGCGTTGTGCGCTTCAGCCGAGGTCGTGGCCATCGTCCAGGAGTTGGGCGTGGAGTTCTCCTGGAAGAAGCTCGCGCGCAGCCTGCGCCCCGAGAACCTCGCACGCAGGGCATGGCGCTGGCTGCGCGACCGGCGGCGCTATGCCGGCAACCCCGAGGCCCGCTTCTTCTTCGGCGACAAGCCGCCCCAGCTCGACCGGCCTGGCCTGGTAAGGGAAGTGCCGCACATCAACCACGCCGACGTGGTGGGCCTGGCGCAATCGCTGCAGCCCGACGTCATCGCAGTCTTCGGTACCTCGCTGATCCGCGGCGAGTTGCTGCGCCAGGGCCGCCTGGGCATCGTCAATCTGCACGGAGGCCTGTCCCCCGAGTACCGCGGCGCGGACTGCACCTTCTGGGCCCTGTACAACGGCGAGCCAGAGAAGGTGGGCTGCACCCTGCACTGGATCGACGCCGGCATCGACACCGGCGGGCTCATCGCGCATGTCTGCCCCGAGGTGCTGCCCGATGATGACGAGCTGACGCTGTTCTGGCGCGCGGTGCAGGCGAGCGCCCAGGCGTACGCCGAATTGCTGCAGCGGTTGGCGGCGGGTGAGCGATTCGGCCAGGTGCAGCCACACAAGGGGAC
>JANMAP010000326.1:0-3190 GCA_031359905.1 Burkholderiales bacterium
CCCGAGATCGACATCAGGTGGGCCACTCCGGTCGTGCGGAACAGGTCCCACTCGGCACGCGCGATCGCCGCCTGGTCGCCGACCACCAGCGCGGCCAGCACGCCGGCGGCCACTGGATCGGCAACCCGCGACTGCAGCGCATCGCGCAGCCGCTGTCGCCAGCGCTCCACCGGAAAAGCGACCTCGTCGGCCAGCTTGCGGTTGCGCGCCGTCGGCCCGGTGCGCACGGCGCCGCCCGCCCGGATGCCTTGTTCGAACAGCCACAGCTCGAGGTCGAAGCCGCGCGGGTTCATCAAGCCGTGCGGCTGGCGCAGGCGCAGCGTCAGGCGCCAGCGCTGGCCCGCGCGCAGCGGCTCCGGCGGGCCGTCGAGCAGCGCGGTGTCGTCGCTGTTCGCGTACCAGCCCACGGACACGCGCTGCGGCACCGTCACCGGCTGGCCGCGCAGCGTGGCGGCTTCGGTCGCGAAGACGAATCGCGTCCCGCTCGCCGACACCTGCGGCAGCTGCGCGATCACTCCGGTGACCTGCAGATCCTGACCTTCCAGCGCCGCGGGCAGGGCATCGGCCAGTCGCCAGCGGGCCCGTTCGTTGGTGCCGACGAACGCCGCCGCGGCGAGGGCCAACACCAGGCCCAGCGCGCCCGGCCAGCGCCGTCGCCAGCGCCACGCCGTTGCCGCCAGCAGCAGCGCACCCCCGGCCAGCAGCGCCGCATCGCCGCGGGGCCACAGCGCGGCCAGCTGCAATTGCGCGGCCGTGCCGCCGAGCGCGCCAAGCGCCAGCAGGGCCCCGCGCAGGCCCGGTTCGGTGGCGTTGGAACCCGGGCCCTGCATCGCCGCAGTGTAGGATTCCGCGGCCTTCGAACAGCGCCCGCACGGGCCCCCACAAGGACCCCCTCCGATGAGTGTTCAAGACCGTCTGCAAGCCCTGGGCATCACCTTGCCCGCGTTGGCGGTTCCAGCCGCGGCCTACGTTCCGTTCGTGCGCAGCGGGTCGCTGGTGTTCGTCTCCGGGCACATCGCCAAGCAAGGCGGCAAGCCCTGGGTCGGCCAGCTCGGCCTGACCATGGGCACCGACGAAGGCCAGGCCGCGGCGCGGGCCATCGGCATCGATCTGCTGGGCACGCTGCAGGTTGCCGCCGGCGGGCTGGACAAGGTCGTGCGCATCGTCAAGCTGCTGGCGCTGGTCAACAGCACGTCGACCTTCACCGAACACCATCTGGTGGCCAACGGCTGCAGCCAGCTGATGAGCGAGGTCTTCGGCGCGGACATCGGCGCCCACGCGCGGAGTGCCTTCGGCGTGGCGCAGATTCCGATGGGTGCCTGCGTCGAGATCGAGCTGATCGCGGAAATTGAAACCACCCCGTAGCGGCCTGCGGCCGCCTCCCCTCAAGGGGCAACGCCAGCGGCCCGGCGAAGCCGGTTCCGCGGCGTTCACCTGGTCGCGGCGCCACATCAGGGCGGTGGAGTTGCGGCATTGAGCTCGGCCTTCAGCGGTGCGCGTGCATTGTTCGCCGCGCTGGCCGCCATCTGCGTGGCCGCGGTCGGGGCCGCCCTGATCTCGCAGCATGTCTTCAACATGCAGCCCTGCCCCTGGTGCGTGCTGCAGCGGCTGGTCTTCGTGGCCATGGCCGCGGCGGCATTGCTCGGGCTGGCCTGGCCGTCGCCGATCGGCCGGCGCGTGGCGGCCGTGCTGGTCGGCGTGCTGGCGCTGTGCGGTGTGGCGGCGGCCTTGTGGCAGCACTTCGTGGCGGCCAAGTCAGCCTCGTGCAACCTGACGCTGGCCGACCGCATCCTCAACGCCAGCGCCCTGGGCGACTGGCTGCCGCAGGTCTTCGTGCCTTATGCGTCGTGCGCCGATGCGGCGGTGTCGCTGCTCGGCCTGCCCTACGAGGCCTACAGCGGGGCGCTGTTCTTGGCCGCCTTGCTCACGGCGATCTCGCTGCTGCTGCGCCGCGGCCGTTGAGCGGCTGCCGGGGCGGTCACAGCGCCAGCAACCGCGCCACCTTCAGCAGCCCGTCGACCTTGCGACCCTTGCGCGCACGCTTGCCGACATGGGCGGCCAGCGCCGCAGGTTTGAGGTCTTCTTCCTTCGGCTTGCCGCCGCGCCCGCTGCCGACCACGCGCAGGCCTTGCGCGAACGTGGCCACCGAGACCAACGGCGACTTGGCGTCGACATCCATCAGCGTCAGCCCACGGCCGCCGGCGCGCTGCAGCTTCAACTCGTCGAGCGGGAAGACCAGCAAGCGGCCGTCGAGCGCCAGGCAGCCGACCTGTCCCTGCCCGGGCGCCACCGCCACCGGCGGCAGCAGGTGGTCGCTGTCGTCCAGTGTCAGAAACGCCTTGCCGCCCCGGTTGCGGCCCTGCAGGTCGCGGGCTTCGGCCAGCAGGCCGTAGCCGCCGGTGTTGGCCAGCAGCAAGGTGCTGTCGGCCGCGCCGGCGAAGTAGTGCGCGACCTGGGTGCCGGGCTCCAGGTCGATCAGCGTGGTGATCGGCACGCCGTCGCCGCGGCCGCCGGGCAGCAGCGCCGCCGCCACGCTGTAGACGCGCCCGCTGCCTTTGGCCGGCGTGCCGAAGACCAGCAGCATGTCGACGCTGCGGCAGGGGAAGCAGCCGTACAGCGCATCACCGGCCTTGAAGGTGAGCACTGTCGGGTCGATCTCGTGGCCCTTCAACGCACGGACCCAACCCTTCAGGCTGACGACCACGGTCACCGGCTCGTCGACCACGCGCAGGTCGGCCACCGCCTTCTTGTCTTCCTGCACCAGCGTGCGGCGGTCGTCGCCATGCGCTTTGGCGTCCGCTTCGATCTCCTTGACGACCGTGCGCTTGAGTGCCGCCGGGCTGGCCAGGATCTCGTCGAGCCGGGCCTGCTCGCCGCGCAACTCCTTCAGTTCCTGCTCGATCCGAAATGCCTCGAGCCGGGCCAGCTGGCGCAGCCGGATTTCGAGGATGTCCTCGGCCTGACGGTCGCTGAGCTGGAAGCGCGTGATCAGCGCCGGCTTGGGCTCGTCGGCGTTGCGGATGATGCGGATCACCTCGTCGATGTTCAGCAGCACCAGCTGCCGGCCTTCGAGCACATGCACGCGGTCGAGCACCTTCTGCAGCCGGTGCTGGGTACGGCGTTGCACCGTGGCCAGGCGGAAGGCGATCCATTCCTGCAGGATGCGGCGCAGCCCCTTCTGCGTCGGCCG
>JANMAP010000336.1:0-3656 GCA_031359905.1 Burkholderiales bacterium
GGCCCGCGGGCGGCCCCATCGGCCCTGCTGCCCGTATGGCCATTCCAGCCTAACAACATTCTGCTGGTACTTTTATTCGTCCGGCTCGGCCCCCTTGCGGGTAAGCGCCGAAGCCGCTACGGGGGTGGACCTATTCCCCCCCGCTGCGCGCCAGCTCTTCGACCGCGCCGAGCAGCCGTTCGGCCTGCGCCACCGGGCTGTGGTGCTGGTCCTGCGCCATGCGCTGCAGGCGCTGCCAGGCCTGGTCGCGCGGCAGCGAATGGCGGTGCATCAGCACGCCGACCGCCAGCGCCACCGGGTCGGCCAGCGGATCGGCGACCGCACCGACGCCGGCTGCCGCCGCCGGCAGCGCAGCCGCTGATGGCGCACCACCTTCGGCCCGCAGCCGGGCGAAGGCGGCCTCGACGCTGGGCACGATCTGCCCGACGTCGAGCGGCTTGACCAGATAGTCCAGCGCCCCCAGCGCCTTGACCTGGGCCAGCGTGGCCTCGTCGGAAAAGGCCGACAGGAACATGAACGGGATGCGGTAGGCATCGCGCAGCGTGACCGCGACATCGAAACCGGTCTTGCCTTCCATGCGGATGTCGAGCAAGGCCAGCGCTGGCCGGTGTTCGCGGGCCAGCAGGATCGCCTCGTCGCCGTTGTCGGCGTCGATGACCTCGTAGCCGGCCTGCGACAGGCCATGGGTGACGGTGGCCAGCACCAGGCGGTCGTCGTCGACGACCAGGATCTTGCCTCTGCTTTTGGGGTTGGCGTTGGGGACTGCGACAGCCTGGACCATGCGCTCGATTGTCACCGATCGTTCCGCGTCGCCGGCCGGAAATGCACGCGCTGGGCGGCGCGCGCAACCTCAAGGCAAGCGCACGCTGGGCGGGCGCAGTTCGATGCTGGCGACGACCTCGTCGCCGCTCTGCTCGATCAGCAGCGTCGACGATCGCCGCGGCAGCAGCGCCCGCACCAGCCCCAGCCCCGACACGCCGCCGCGCACCTGGGCCAGGCTGAACCCGGCCGGCAGGCGGCCCGGGCCGCGGACCTCGATCTGCACGGCGTCGCCGACCGCGCGCAGGCGGCAGGCCACGTCGCCACCCGGCCCGTGCCGGATGGCGTTGGTCAGCAGTTCGTTGACGGTCAGGGCGATCGGGATCGCCTCGGCCTCGGGCAGCAGGTGCGGCAGCTCGCCGCCGTCGATGCTGAAGCGGATGTTGCAGCCGAAAGCGCGCTGCACCGACAGCGAAATCGCGCGCAGCAGCCCGGCCACGGCCAGCGGGCCTGCGGCGCCGACCTGCACCCCGTACACCTGGGCGATGGCCTGGACCTGGCCCACCGCCTCGGCCAGCACGCTGGCGACTTCGGGATGGCGCGCAGCGTTCTGCTGCAGCAGCCCGGCCACGCCCTGCAGGTTGTTCTTGATGCGGTGATGGACCTCGCGCACCAGCACCTCGCGCTGGTCGATCGCCGCCTGCAGCCGGGCCCGTTCGGCGGCGCGCTGCTCGGTCACGTCGCTGGCCACCAGCAACAGCTGCGCGGCGACGCCGCCGCCCGCCGCCAGCGGCGCGACACGGCAGTCCCAGACGCGGGCCACCGCGCCCGGCCGCAGCGTGGCGGCATCGTCGTGCCATTCGTGCTGGCCGGGCTCGCCGCTCGCGGCGGCCGCCAGCAGCCAGCTGCGCAGCGCCGCTGCCTGGGCGGCCGGGGCGATGTCCTCGGGCGCCGCACCGACCACCGCGTCCAGCGGCTGGCCGAAGAACGTCGCGCCGGTCTGGTTGACCTGCAGCACGTTCAGCGTGCGCGCGTCGAAGAGGGCAATGGCCAGCGGCGCGGTCTCGATCAGCCGCTGCAGCGAGGCCTGCGCCTGCGCGATGCTGACCTCGGCCTGGCGGCGGCGTTCGATGTCGAGCAGCGCGAACGTCACCTGGCGGCCGCAGCCAGCGCCGACGCCGGCCGTCAGCACGGCGTTGCCGACGACCCAGAACTCGCGGCCATCGCGGCCGCGCAGGCGGCATTCGAAGGTCTCGGCGCGGCCTTCCTGCAACCGCTTGAGGTGGTCGCTGCGGTGCAGCGGGTGGTCCGGCTCCCCGGTGGCCACGGTGCTGATCGGCTCGCCGACGAAATCGGCCAGCTCGCCGCCGAACATGCGCCGCGCCGATCGGTTCATCCATTCGATGCCGCTTTCCGACACCGTGACGATGCCGACCAGCACCGAGTTGAGGATCGCCCGCGTGCGTTCGGCCTGCACGGCCTGCGTCTCGCGCGCGCGGCGGCGCTCGTCGACGTCGACGAAGCTGCAGATCAGGCCGGCGTCGAGCGCGTCGTCGTCGACCGGGCGCACCGCCACCTGGACCCACAGCAGCCGGCCATCGCGCCGCCGCAGCAGGCGTTCGCCGCTGAAGCGGCCGTGTTCGCGCAGCGCGGCGGCAACCCGGGCTTCGAAGTCGACGCATTCGCGGGCGTTCTCGTACAGCTCGGCGGCGTCCAGGGTCGTCAGTTCGGGGCCGGCGTAGCCGGTGAGCGCGGACATCGCCTGATTGGCGCGTTCGATGCGTGCGCCGCGCAGGTAGACGATGCCGACCTCGGACAGGCTGAACATCAGCTCGCGGTCGCGCAGCAGTTGTTCAAGTTCGGCCTGCTGGCTCTTCAGCCGCGAGATGTCGGTCAGCACGGCCACGGCTTCGGCGTCGCCGTCCGCGCCGCTGCCTTCGGCCCGGCGCACCGACAGCGAATACCACAACGGGCGCGCAGCAGCGCCCGACGTGGTGGACGTGCCGGAGGCAGCCGAAGCGCCGGGCGTGGCGGAAGCGCCGCCACCCATCGGCAGTTCGGCCTCGAACGGCCGGCCTTCGGCCAGCGCCTGGCTGGCCTGCAGGGCCTGCGCATGCAGCGCGTCGACCTGGCCGAACAGCTCGACCAGCGTGGCACCGGCGGCCGCTCCCGGCTCCAGGCCCAGCATGCGTTCGAAGCGCCGGTTGCAGCGCACCAGCAGCGGGCCGCGCAGGTAGGCGATGCCGGCGGTCGACCCGTCGAGGATGGTCGTCAGCTCGCGCAGCAGCTGTGCGTTGCGCTGCTGGGCGCGTTCCTGGTCGGTGATGTCCAGCGTCACCACCGACGTCGTCGGCCGCCCGCCGGCCAGCGCGCCGGGCTCGACGCGCGTCAGCAGCCAGCGCGCGCCGAGTTCGGGGTGGCGCACGGCGTAACGCACCTCCGTGCGCTCGCCCTGGCGCAGCGCGCGCTGCAGACGTTCGTAGTCGGGCAGCGAAGCGGGCTCGACCAGTTCGCGGCTGATGCCCAGCAGCGCGCCCGACCCCGGCTTGGGCGCGCCGGTCGGCGATCCGGCGGGTGATCTGTCGGGCGGCGAAGCCTGCGCACTCGGCGCCAGCCAACCCCGGCTCGGGTCGTAGGTCGCCACGCCGATGCTGGCGGTGTCCATCAGCATGCCCATCTCGAGCCGGGCGATGTCGCGTTCCTCTTCCGCGCTGCGGTCCTCGACGACGGCCATCACGCGGCGCTCGCCGCGGTCGGCGGCAAAGCACGACAGGCGGGCGCTCAGCCGCCGGCGCCGGCCGTCGTGCAGCGGCACGATGGCCTGGCGCTCGGCCGGCGGCGCGCCGACGACCAGCGCCGGGTCGTTGCCCGGCGCGACCCAGCCGAGCAGGGCCTGC
>JANMAP010000342.1:0-1617 GCA_031359905.1 Burkholderiales bacterium
ATCGTCGGCATGCTGCCCGAGGGCAACTGGATCACCCGTGCGCCGACGCTCAAGCGCAAGACGATCCTGCTGGCCAAGGTGCAGGACGAGGCCGGCCACGGCCTGTACCTGTACGCCGCCGCGGAAACGCTGGGCACCAGCCGCGACCAGATGCTGGACGCTTTGCACAGCGGCCGCGCCAAATACAGCAGCATCTTCAACTACCCGACACTGAGCTGGGCCGACATCGGCGTCATCGGCTGGCTGGTCGACGGCGCAGCGATCATGAACCAGGTGCCGCTGACGCGTTGCAGCTACGCGCCGTATGCGAGGGCGATGGTGCGCATTTGCCGCGAGGAAAGCTTCCACCAGCGCCAGGGCTTCGACAGCCTGCTGACGATGATGAGCGACGGCACGCCGGCGCAACGTGCGATGGTCCAGGACGCCGTGAACCGCTGGTGGTGGCCGAGCCTGATGATGTTCGGCCCGCCCGACGCGGACAGCCCGAACAGCGCGCAGAGCAGCCGCTGGGGCATCAAGCGCCTGTCCAACGACACGCTGCGGCAGAAGTTCGTCGACGCCTGCGTCGATCAGGCCCAGGTGCTGGGCGTGACGCTGCCCGACCCCGATCTGCAGTGGAACGAAGCACGGCAGGCGCACGACTTCGGAGCCATCGACTGGGCCGAGTTCTGGCGCGTCGTCAATGGCCACGGCCCGTGCAACAAGGAACGGCTGGCCGCCCGCGTCAAGGCCTGGGACGACGGCGCCTGGGTCCGCGACGCCGCGCTGGCCCACGCCCGCAAGCGCGCGCTGAAGGAACTGAAGGACCAGGCGTCGAAGGAGCAGGCGGCATGATCGAGACGGCCAACGAATGGCCGCTGTGGGAAGTCTTCGTGCGCCCGAAATCGGGCCTGGACCACAAGCACTGCGGCAGCCTGCACGCCGCCGACGCTGCGATGGCCGTGCAACTGGCGCGCGAGGTCTACACCCGGCGCCAGGAAGGCACCAGCCTGTGGGTCGTCAGGAGCAGCGACATCGTCGCCAGCGACCCCGGCGACAAGGCCATGTACTTCGATCCGGCGGCCGACAAGGTCTATCGCCATCCGAGCTTCTACACGCTGCCCGGCGCAGTCGATCACCTGTGACGCGGGGCGCCATGACCGCCGTGGCGTCGATCGAACTGACGTGGACGCCGGCGCTGCGCTACATCCTGCGCATCGCCGACACCGCGTTGATCCATGCCCAGCGCCTGGCCGAATGGTGCGGGCACGGACCGGTGCTCGAAGAAGACATCGCGCTGACCAACATGGCGCTGGACTTGCTGGGCCAGGCGCGCGGGCTGTTGTCGCATGCAGCGGCCCTGCATGGTGGCGGGCTCGACGAGGACCGGCTGGCGTTCCTGCGCGACGAGGGCGATTTCCTCAACCTCACGCTCGTCGAGCAGCCGATGCGCCGTTCCAGCGCGCACGCGCCGGGCGGCGACTTCGCTGACGCCATGCTGCGCAACTTCCTGCTCGCGGCCTGGCTGCACTTGCTGTGGCAGCGGCTGCAGGCGTCGAGTGATGAGGAAGTCGCCGGCATCGCCGCCAAGGCCGTGAAGGAGGCGCGTTACCACCAGCAGCACGCCGCCGATTGGGT
>JANMAP010000375.1:0-8266 GCA_031359905.1 Burkholderiales bacterium
GCGTTGACGGTGCGCGCCACGCGCAGCGCGCTGGCCAAGCTCGACGTCGACGCCAGCCAGCTGTTGAACTGACCCACCCCCGCCAGCGGCTTGGCGCTCGCTGGCGTTGAGCAGTCCACTGGACTCCAGGCCCGCTCACCCCCTCAAGGGCGCCAGCAGCGGCCCGGCGAAGCCGGTTCTGCGCTGGCTGCTCGATCCCTGTCTTCAGTGGATCAGGCGGTCCTCGGGGTCGACGAAGAGTTCGTCGAGGATCAGCGCGTCGGGCTCTTCGCCCAGGCTCCAGAAGACCATCAGCACGATGATCTTCAGGTCGTCGAGGTCGATCGCGCCGCTGCCGACCGCGGTGGCGCGGTCGATGACCATCTCGCGCATCGGCGGCGGCAGCACGCCGGCGCTTTCGAGGAAGCTGATGAAGCCGATCGATTCGTCGCCGAGCACGTCGCGCTCGGTGTCGGTGTAGATGCGCAGGCTGCCGCTGCCTTGCTTGCCGGTGACGCCCTCGGCGCTGTTGGCCAAGCCGTCGAGCCAGCGCAGTGCGTCCTGGATCTCGTCGCTGTCGAAGCCGACCGCCGAGAGTTTTCGGCGCAGCTGCTGGGGCTCCGGGCAGGCGTCGGGGCGCCAGTAGTTCTCGTAAAGGTAAACGAGCACATCGAACATCGATTCACTATACCCCAGGGCCCCCGCTGCGTCGGGGCGCGCCGGGGCCGTTCGGGGCGGGCCGTGATGGCGTCGTGACGGTCCGGCGATCAGCCCCACGCGCAGCGCTGGTACAGGCCGCCGGGCAGGCGCCGCGCGCGGCCCGCCAGTTCGAGTTCGAGCAGCCGCACCGTCAGTTCCGATGCCGGCCAGCCGGAGCGGTCGATCAGCGCGTCCAGGGTGGTCGGATCGAAGCCCAGCGCGGCGAGCAGTGGATCCTCGGGCGTGTCGCGGTCCGCCGGATCGGCGGCGCTGGCGCTCTTGGCGCCGCTCGCCTGGACCGGCCGCGGGCCCGGCCGTGCCGCCGCCGGGCGCAATTCCTCGACGATGTCGGCCGCGGTCTGGACCAGCTTGGCGCCCTGCTGGATCAGCGCATGGCAGCCCTTGGACTGCGGGGCGTGGATCGACCCTGGCACGGCGAAGACCTCGCGCCCGGCCTCCAGCGCCAGTCGCGCGGTGATCAGCGAGCCTGACTGCAGCGCCGCTTCGACGACCAGCGTGCCCAAGGTCAGCCCGGCGATGATGCGGTTGCGCTGCGGGAAGTGCTCAGGCAATCCGGGCGTGCCGGGCGCAAATTCGCTGACCAGCGCGCCCTGTTCGGCGATGCGCCGGGCCAGGCCGCGGTGTTGTGCCGGGTAGATGCGATCCAGCCCGGTGCCAAGCACGGCCAGCGTGCCGGCCCTGCCGGCCAGGGCGCCTTCGTGCGCGGCGCCGTCGATGCCCAGCGCCAGCCCCGACACGACCAGCAGGCCCTGATCGCTGAGCGCCCGCGCCAGACCGCGCGCGTTGTCCAGGCCCTGCGCGCTGGCGTGGCGGCTGCCGACCACCGCGATGCTGTCGGCGTGCAACGCGTCGATGCGGCCCTCCACGTACAGGAGCAGCGGCGGGTCGGGTGATTCGAGCAGCCGCGCGGGATAGGCCGGGTCGCCGAGTGTCAGCACATGGTGGTCGCCCGCCGCCCGCCGCCAGTGCTGCGCGGCAGCCAACCGCGCGCTCAGGTCCGGCGGTGGGGCGGCGAGCTTGTCGGCGTGGGCTTTGCCGACCAGTTCGCGCAGGGTGCTCGGCGCGGCGCCCAGCACGGCGGCGGGTGAGCCGCAGGCGGCGAGCAGTCGGCGGGTCGTCTCGCGGCCCAGGCCGGGCGTTTCGAGCAGCCTGAACCAGGCGCCGAACTCGTCGTCGCTCAACGCGACCGGGTGCTGCGGCGTCGGCACTTGACGGAGCACCAGGTCCGGCGGCGGCTGTGCGGGTCGCGCCGTTCGTTCAGGGCTGGGTGAAGCGGTCGCCGGCGCGCACCGGTTCCTGCACGTTCAAGATCAGCGCATATGACACCCGGTCGAACACGCGGAAGACGAACAGCAGGCCATGCCGTTCGTCGGGCAAGCGCATGGCCACACGCTGCGGGCCTGTCTTGTCGACGGCGGCCTGGCCGGCGCGCCACAGCGCCAGGACATGGCCACGTTCCAGGCCGTCGCGCTGGCCGCGGTTGAGGGCCACGACCTGGTTCTGCCCGGCGCGCAGGCCGTCGCCGTAGATCGAGACCACGCGGCCCGACACCTCGCCGGCCGGCGGGTGCGGCACGTAGGCGGCCAGGTCCTGCTGTGGCACCGGCGACAAGCGGTCGCCGACGAGCGCCTCGAGCCGCGTGCTGGTGACGCTGAAGGTGGCCGGCACCAGCGCACCCGGGCTGTCGGGGGCGACACCCTGGCGCAGGTACTCGGCGGTGCCGACATAGCGGCCTTCGAAGCCGAGCACCTCGCCGTTGCCGGGGTCGACCAGCGGCTTGAGCTCGCGAAAGACGCGGAAGTCGCGCGCGCCGCCGAGGTCGCCGCGCACGTAGGCCAGTTCGCCGCGCGACACCATCACCCGGCCTTCCTGCGTGGCGACGATGCGCGGGCTGCTGTCGAGTGCGTTGCTGTCGAAGACCACGGCCTCGTTGAGGAACGGGCCGATCAGGTTCAGCGGGATGGCCGCGATGGCGCCGTTGTCCAGCAACTCGCTGCGCACCCGCGGCGACAGCCTGACGGTGCTGCCCGGCGCGCCGTCCACCGCCCGGGCGACACGCAGGGTGGCGCGGCCGTCCTTCTTTTCAAGCACCAACACCTGGCCGGGGTAGATCAGGTGCGGGTTGCGGATCTGGCCCAGGTTCATGCCCCACAGCTCCGGCCAACGCCAGGGCGTCTTCAGGAACAGCGAGGAGATGCCCCACAGCGTGTCGCCGCGCTGGACGGTGTGCGAATCCGGGGCGTTGGGCGCCAGGTCGGCCAGCGGCACGCCGGCTTGAGCCACCTGCGCTGCGGTGGCCCGCTGCTGCGGCAGGATCGGGAAGGCCGGCTCGGCGGCAATCGCCGCGCCGCACAGCAGGAGGGTCGCCGGGGCGGCGGCCCACAGACTTTTGAGAAAGGCCGCTCGACAATCGCTTGGGCTCATAAGGCTTGGGTCTCCAGGCGGGGCCCCTGCGCGGGCCGGTGCCAAAATAAGGGGCTCGGTGGATCGCCGTGAAGGCGGCGCGCGCGGCCTGCGATCGGTGCGTTCACCAAGCCTGCAAAAGCCCCCGATCGCGCTGCGACCATCTTCATATGCTTTCACAGATTCTGCCTCTAAACCCTTGATGCCGCAACGAAACTGAGCCGCGCAGTGGCGCAGCGTGCAGCCTGTCACAGGCCTGCCCGTTGCCTCGCCCGCACAGCTGTTGCGAGCTGTTTCTGCCCCGGCTTGCCGCGACCGACCCATGTCCCGATTGAACATCCTGCGCTACCCCGATCCGCGGCTGCATACCGTCGCCAAGCCCGTGGCCGCGGTCGACGAGCGCATCCGCCAGCTCGTCGACGACATGCTCGAAACGATGTATGCCGCCGACGGCATCGGCCTGGCGGCGACACAGGTCGACGTGCACGAGCGGGTGATCGTGATGGATGCGTCCGAGCAGCACGACCGCCCGTTGGTGCTGATCAACCCGCAGATCGTGACCGCCAGCGTCGAGATGGCCATCGCCGAGGAAGGCTGCCTGTCGGTGCCGCAGATCTTCGACCGTGTCGAGCGCCACGCCCGCGTCACCGTGCACGCCCTGGGGCGCGACGGCCAGCCTTTCGAGATGCAAGCCGAAGGCCTGTCGGCGGTCTGCGTGCAGCACGAGATGGACCACCTGCTGGGCAAGGTCTTCGTCGAGTACCTGAGTTCGCTCAAGCGCAACCGCATCCGCACCAAGATGCTGAAGAAGACGCGTGACGAACAGCGCGGTGGCTGAGGCGGGCGCGGCGCTGAAGGTCGCCTTCGCCGGCACGCCGGAGTTCGCGCGCCAGGCGCTGCAGGCGATCCACGCCGACGGCTGGGCGCTGCCGCTGGTCCTGACCCAGCCCGACCGGCCTGCCGGCCGCGGACTGAAGCTGCAGCCCTCGGCAGTCAAGCAGTTCGCGCTTGCTCATTCGTTGTCGCTGGTACAGCCGCGCAGCCTGCGCCTGGACGGCAAGTCTCACGAGGATGCCGCGGCGGCCGCGGCGGCCTTGCGCGCCGCGGCGCCGGACGTGCTGGTGGTGGCCGCCTACGGCCTGATCCTGCCGGCCTGGGCGCTGGATCTGCCGCGCCTGGGCTGCATCAACATCCACGCCTCGCTGCTGCCGCGCTGGCGCGGTGCGGCGCCGATCCAGCGCGCCATCGAGGCCGGCGACGAACGCACCGGCATCACGCTGATGCAGATGGACGCCGGCCTGGACACCGGCGCGATGCTGCTGCACGAGGCGCTGCCAATCACGCCGCAGGACACCAGCGCCACGCTGCACGAGCGGCTGGCCACGCTGGGCGCCCGGCTGGTGCTGCAGGCCTTGCGTGCGATGGCTGCGGGCGGCGGCACCCGGCTGCCCGGCGTGCCGCAGCCCGCCGCCGGTGTCAGCCATGCGGCGAAGATCGACAAGGCCGAGGCACCGATCGACTGGCAGCAGCCGGCGCTGGCGATCGAGCGGCGGGTGCGGGCCTTCGATCCGTTTCCGGGCTGCAGCCTGGTGCTCGGCGGGCTGACGTTGAAGGTCTGGCGCGCCCAGGTCGTGGCGGGGGTGGGTGCGCCGGGCCGGTTGCTGCCCGCCGGTCCGGGCCGCCTGGTGATGGCCTGCGGCGAGGGGGCGCTGGAACTCCACGAACTGCAGGCGGCCGGCGGCCGACGCCTGCCGACCGCCGAGCTTCTGCGTCGGATGCCGGAACTCGCCGCTGGCTGATCGCGGCTGGCTGGCTGGCTGGTTGTGGCTGGCTGATCGCCGCTGGCTGACCGACGCGGCGGGCCCGAAGGCGGTCCATCCGCGCCGCCAGCCGGTCAATGCGGTGAAGCCGCCCAAGCCGCTTAAGCCGCTCAATCCGCGCGTCCGGCGGCCGATATCGAGGACAGCATGTCCTGCCTCCCAGCCCCTCTGTCCCTGCGCTGCCTGCCTCGCGCCGTGCTCGCCGCGTGCCTGATGACATTGACCGGCTGCGACCAGCTCGGCATCGAGCCGGCCAGCCTCGTCGCCGCGCGCAAGGAGGCCGAGGGCAAGGCCATCGGTGGCGGTTGCCGCCACGCCGAGCGCTCGATCGAGCAGTGCTACGCGCAGAACAAGCGCGCCGACAAGGCCGCCGTGTTTGCCGGCTGGCGCGAGATGAACGACTACATGCGCGAGAACAAGATCGCGTCGGCCCCGGCCGACGTCGAAGTGGCCCGGGCCGAACCGGCCGCCGGCAGCGACGCCTCGACCGAGGCCGCGGCCAAGCCCAACCCCGCGCAGGCCACCGCGGCCAGGCCGCCTGTGGGCAAGAAGAAAGACTCCTGAAGGCTCGCGGGCGCGTCGACCGCTCCGCCTCGTCCGCCCGCGATCTATCGCTCCCAAGCGCACTGCGTCGCATGCGCGTGGTGCCACTCGGGCTGCGCTTGCACACTGCGCGTTCCTCGACACCGGAGCGCCTCATCATGCCGCCGACCCTTCGTTCCTTGCTGCTCGCCGTCTGCCTGTCGGGCCTGAGCATCCTGCCCCTGGCCGGCCAGGCCGCCACCACCACCGGGTCGGGCACCGCGGCCAGCGAAACGCGCAGCCTCGGCGAGTTCAGCGCCATCGCGCTGGGCGGGGCGATGAACCTGAACGTCACGCAGGGCGCGGTCACCTCGGTGCAGGTGCAGGCCGACGACAACCTGCTGTCGATGATCGAGACCGTGGTCGAAGGCCAGCGCCTGGAGATCCGCTGGAAGAAGGGCGCCTCGGTGTACACCCGCAGCCCCGTGCGCGTCACGGTGGTCACGCCCAGGCTGACGGCGCTGTCGACCGCCGGCTCGGGCGACATCAAGCTGGAAGCCTTCTCGACGCCATCGCTGAAGCTGTCGATCGCCGGTTCGGGCAATGCCGTGCTGGCCGGCCTGAGCACCGACGAGTTGCAGGTGGGCGTGTCGGGCAGCGGTGACGTGCACGGCGCCGGCAAGGCGGCCAAGGTCGGTGTCAGCATCGCCGGCAGCGGCGACGTGCGCCTGTCGGACCTGCGCGCCGATGACGTGCAGGTCAGGATCGCCGGGTCGGGTGATGCGGCGGTCAACGCGATGAAGACGCTCAACGTCAGCATCGCCGGCAGCGGCGATGTGGTCTACAGCGGCGACGCGCAAGTCAAGAGCTCGGTGGCGGGGAGCGGGAGTGTGAAGAAGAAGTAGCCCCCGGAGCGCCTGCGGCGCTGACGGCCCGGTGGAGCCGGTTCCGCGGCGCCCGCTGTGTCGCGGTGCAACGGTCACCGCGTCGCTGGGGTCTGTCAGTCAGAGGACGGCGACAATCCGTCAGTGAGTTCGACAGCCGCTTCCGACCCCGTTCCTGCCGCCTGGCGCCACCCCGAAGTCGCCCGCGGCGCGCGCGAGATGTTCGGCACGGCGCTGGGCATCGCCGCCTGGGGCCTGATCACCGGGGTGGCGATGGGCAACAGCGGGCTGGGCGTGCCGCTGATGGTGCTGATGTCGCTGCTGGTCTTCGCCGGCAGCGCGCAGCTGGCGGTGCTGCCGCTGATGAGTGCCGGCGCGCCGATCTGGGTGGTCTGGGCCACCGCGCTGTGCGTCAACCTGCGCTTCGTGATCTTCAGCGCCCAGTGGCGTCCGTACTTCGGCCGCTATGCCTTCGTCCACCGGCTGCGCCTGGCCTACCTGACGGCCGACCTCAACTACGTGCTGTTCATGCGCCGCTTCCCCGACCCGGCGCTCGAGCGCGAGGCTCAGCTGCCGTACTTCTGGGGCGGCGTGGCGACCAACTGGGTCGCCTGGCAGGTGCCGTCGTTGACCGGCATCCTGCTGGCCGACCGCATCCCGGTGGACTGGGGCATCGGCTTTGCCGGCACGCTGGCGCTGCTCGGCATCGGCTGCTCGCTGCTCAAGGACAAGCCCACGGCGGTGGCCGGTGGCGTGGCCGCCTGCGCTGCGGTGGCGGCCTATGCGTTGCCGCTGCGGCTGAACATCGTCACCGCGATTGCCGCGGCGGTGGCCATCGGGCTGCTGATCGACCACACCACCTTGCGCCCGGCCCAACCCGTCGACGACGCGACATGAATCTCGACTTCTGGCTGGGCGTGCTGACCGTGCTCGGGCTGACGTTGATCACCATCGTCACGCGGGGTTTCTTTTTCCTGACCGAACGCGAGATCCCGGTGCCCGAGTGGCTGCAGCAGGGCCTGCGCTATGCGCCGCTGGCGGCGATGGCCGCGGTGGTGGTGCCCGAGATCGTGATGACGCAGGGCCGGCTGATCACGACGCTGGCCGACGCGCGGCTGTACGCCAGCGCCGCCGGTGCGGCCTACTTCTTCTGGCGCGGCGGCATCCTCGGCACCATCCTCACCGGGATGGCCGTGCTGCTGCCGCTGCGGCTGGGGCTCGGCTGGTGAGCTGACGTGAACCGACATGCACCGAGTGCGCTGACGTGAGCCGCCGCTCGATCACCGGCGCGGACCCCTCGGCTTCCTAGAATCCACTGCCTGCCCGCTGGCCGCCTGGAGAACCCCGTGAACGTGCTTCGATTCGCCGACCTCATCGCCCAGGGCCGCGTCGCCGGCAAGCGCGTCTTCATCCGCGCCGACCTCAATGTGCCGCAGGACGACGCCGGACACATCACCGAGGACACCCGCATCCGCGCCAGCGTGCCGGCGATCCGCATGGCCCTGGACGCCGGCGCGGCGGTGATGGTCACCTCGCACCTGGGCCGGCCGACCGAAGGTGTGTTCAGGCCCGAGGACTCGCTGGCCCCGGTGGCGCTGCGCTTGGGCGAACTCCTCGGCGGCCGCGATCAACACGGCGTGCCGCTGGTCTCGAACTGGGTCGACGGCGTCAGCGTCGCCACGGGCCAGGTCGTGCTGCTCGAGAACTGCCGGCTCAACCAGGGTGAGAAGAAGAACGACGAGAGCCTGGCGCGCAAGATGGCGGCGCTGTGCGACGTCTTCGTCAACGATGCCTTCGGCACCGCCCACCGTGCCGAGGCCAGCACCTACGGCATCGCGCAGTACGCGCCGCTGGCCTGCGCCGGGCCGCTGCTGGCCGCCGAGATCGACGCCATCACCCAAGCCCTGGCCCAGCCGAAGCGGCCGCTGGTGGCCATCG
>JANMAP010000399.1:0-3319 GCA_031359905.1 Burkholderiales bacterium
GATCTCGACGCCGGTCCAGTCGCTGCCCTTGCGCCGTGCCGGGCCCCAGCCCTGGCCGGCGAGAGCCCCGGTGGCCACCTGCTCCAGGAAGTCGGCCACCGCGCCGCTGCCGTGCACCGTGACCTCGCGCGCCGTCGCTGGCGCCTCGTGCACGGCCACCGGCAACGCGACTGCGCCGGCCGGGTAGGCGTAGAAGCCGCGCCCGCTCTTGCGGCCCAGCCAGCCGGCGTCGACCATCTCGCGCTGCAGCAGCGACGGCATGTAGCGCTTGTCCTGGAAGTTGGCGTCGTACACCGACTGGGTGACGGCGAAGTTGGTGTCGTGGCCGATCAGGTCCATCAACTCGCAGGGCCCCATGCGGAAGCCCGCGCCGCGCAAGCAGGTGTCGACCACCTGCGGCGTCGCCGCTTGTTCGAGCAGCAACGCCAGCGCCTCGGCGTAGTACGGCCGGGCGATGCGGTTGACGATGAAGCCCGGGGTGCTGCGGGCGTGCACCGGCACCTTGCCCCAGGCGCGGCTGAGGTCGAAGACCCCGTCGGCCACCGCCGGGTCGGTGTGCAGGCCCGAGACCACCTCGACCAGCTTCATCAGTGGCACCGGATTGAAGAAGTGCATGCCGACCAGCCGCGCCGGCTGCATCAGCCCGGCGGCCAGGCTGGTGATGCTGATCGACGAGGTGTTGCTGGCCAGCACGCAATCCGGCGCGACCACGGCTTCCAGATCGCGCAGCAGTGCGCGCTTGGCGTCCAGGTTCTCGACGATGGCCTCGACCACCAGGCGCACCTCGCGAGCCTGCGCCAGCGCGCTGGCCGGCGTGATGCGGCCGAGCGTGGCCAGCGCGGCGTCGGCGCTCAGCCGGCCCTTGGCCACCAGGCCGTCGAGCGTGGCGCCCAGCTTGTCACGCGCCGCCGCCGCCGCGCCGGGGCGGTTGTCGAACAGCCACACGCGGTGGCCCGCCTGCGCCGCCACCTGGGCGATGCCGACGCCCATCAGTCCGGCGCCGACCACCAGCAGCGGTGCGCCTTGCAGGTTCGATGTGCTCATGATCGTGGGGTCCAGTTCGGCGGCCGTTTGGCCAGGAAGGCAGCAAACCCTTCACGCGCTTCGGCGCTGCCGCGCACGCGGGCGATGGTCTGCGCGCTGAGTTCGCGCACCTCGGCGCTGACCGGCCCGACATCGAGCTGCGCGAACAGCTGCTTGATCTCGCGCTGCGCGCCCGGGCTGCCGGCCAGCAGGTCGTCGAGCGTGGCGTCAACGGCTGCGTCGAGCTGATCGGGCGCCACCACACGCTGCACCAGCCCCAGCGCCAGCGCTTCGGCCGCGGCGATGCGTGTGGCCGCCAGTGCCAGCCGCCGGGCCTGGCGCTTGCCGACGGCGTTGATCACATACGGCCCGATCACCGCCGGCAGGATGCCGAACCGGGCTTCGCTGACGGCGAAGCTGGCGTCGTCGCTGGCGATGGCCATGTCGCACGCGCAGACCAGGCCCACGCCACCGCCCAGCGCGGCGCCCTGCACGCGGGCGACGGTCGGCTGCGGGCAGGCGGCGATGCGCGCCAGCATGCCGGCAAAGCGCCGCGCGTCGGCGACGTTCCAGTCCAGCGTGGCCGTGCTGGCGCGCTGCATCCACTGCAGGTCGGCGCCGGCGCTGAAATGCCTGCCATCGCCGGCCAGCACGATCACGCGCACCGCGGGGTCGTCGGCCAGCTGCGCGAAGGCCGCGTCGAGCTCGCCGATCATCGCTTCGTCGAAGGCGTTGAAGACCGCCGGCCGGGCCATCGTCACCTGGGCCACGCCGGGGCGGCGGGTGCTGATCCGCAGTGCGTCCACGTCAGTAGGTTTCCAGATGAAGCCGGCCGAGCTGCCTGAGCTGCGGGCCGATCGTGTCCCAGGCCAGCCCGGCCTGTTGCGCGACATCGCGCAGTGCCAGCACGACGCCTTCCTCCATCGCCTTCAACCCGCAGACGTAGAAGTACGCGTTGGGGTCGGCGAGCAACGGGGCCAGGTCGGCGGCCCGTTCGCGCATCGCATCCTGCACGTAGCGCTTGGGCTGGCCCGGCGTGCGGCTGAAGGCCAGGTTGATGTCGATGAAGTCCTTGGGCAGGCCTTGCAGCGGGCCGAAATACGGCAGTTCCTCGCGGGTGCGCGCGCCGAAGAACAACATCAGCTTGCCGCCTTCGAACTTGCCCGAACTGCGCAGCCGGCGGCGCCATTCGGTCATCGCCCGCATCGGCGCGCTGCCGGTGCCGGTGCAGATCATCACCACATGGCTCTTCGGGTGGTTGGGCATCAGGAAGCTGCTGCCGAACGGCCCGATGACCTGCACCTTGTCGCCGACCTGCAGGTTGCAGACGTAGTTGCTGGCCACGCCGCGCACGGGCCGGCCGTGGTGGTCTTCGAGCACGCGCTTGACCGTCAGCGAGACGTTGTTGTACCCCGGCCGTTCGCCGTTGCGCGGGCTGGCGACGCTGTACTGGCGCGCGTGGTGCGGCCGGCCGTGGGCATCGCTGCCAGGCGGCAGCACGCCGATCGACTGGCCTTCGAGCACCGGAAACGGCATCGCGCCGAAGTCGAGCATCACGTGGTGCGTGTCGTAATCGGTGCCGACCTCGGTGACCCGCACGTTGCCGACGACGCTGGCCGTGACGAAAGGCTCGGCCGCGCGCGGGCCGTACAGGTTGGTGTAGGCATGCGCTGCCGACCACGGCGGCAGCGTGGCGCCGAACTGCGCGCTGTCGAACGGGGATTCGCCGGTGGTGTCGGCCGTGGCCGGTGGCGCGACATCGACGTCGCCCAGGGCTTCCGACGATTGCGATGCACCGCCCGCTGCGGCCAGCTGCTCGGGCGGCAACTCGGCGGGCAACTCGTCCCAACCGAGCTGCTCGGTCACGCTGTAGGCGCGGACGCGCGGCATGCTGCGCCAGTTGTCGATCGACCCGGTCGGGCACGGCGGCACGCAGGCCAGGCACAGGTTGCACTTGCTGGCGTCGACGACGTAGTTGCGGTCGTCGTGGGTGATGGCGTCGACCGGGCAGGTGGCTTCGCAGGTGTTGCAGCGGATGCAGATCTCGGGGTCGATCAGGTGCTGCTTGATCAGTGCAGCTTCCGCGGGGGCATTCATCTGATTCGTCTCCTGGCGGGCCGGGTGCGCTGTTTTGAAAGTCGATCGCGGGACCGGTAGTTTGCGCGCGCGGCCGGCAACGGGGTGGCCGACTCCGTCAGGCGCAATTCCTACAGACTGCGTCGGCCACCCCGTTGCGGGCCGGGCCAGCGGGGCCCGGCGGATCGTCTCAGTCCTTGCGGCCCTGCACCCAGTGCTC
>JANMAP010000435.1:0-9403 GCA_031359905.1 Burkholderiales bacterium
CCAGCCTGCTGCGGCGCATTTTGAAAGACCCTCATGAAGACCTTCAGCGCCAAGCCGGCCGAAGTGACGCACGAGTGGTTTGTGATTGACGCCACCGACAAGGTGCTCGGACGTGTTGCCAGCGAAGTGGCACTCCGATTGCGCGGCAAGCACAAGGCCATTTACACGCCTCACGTCGACACCGGTGATTTCATCGTCATCGTCAACGCCGAGAAGATCCGCGTCACCGGGGCCAAGGCCACGGACAAGATCTACTACCGGCATTCGGGCTACCCGGGCGGCATCTACGCGACGTCGTTCAAGGACATGCAGGCCCGACACCCCGGCCGCGCGATCGAGAAGGCCGTCAAGGGCATGCTGCCCAAGGGCCCGCTGGGTTACGCGATGATCAAGAAGCTGAAGGTGTACGCCGGTGCCACGCACCCGCACACCGCCCAGCAGCCCAAGCAGCTCGAGATCTGAGGACGCCGCGATGATCGGACAATGGAATTACGGCACCGGCCGCCGCAAGTCGAGCGTGGCACGCGTGTTCATCAAGAAGGGCAATGGCCAGATCCTCATCAACGGCAAGACCGTCGATGACTATTTCGGTCGCCAGACATCGATCATGATCGTCAAGCAGCCGCTGCTGCTGACGGCCAACGATGGCGCTTTCGACATCAAGATCAATGTGCACGGCGGCGGTGAATCCGGCCAGGCCGGCGCGGTGCGCCACGGCATCACGCGTGCGCTGATCGACTACGACATGGCGCTGAAGCCCGAACTCAGCCGCGCCGGGTTCGTGACCCGCGACGCTCGCGAGGTGGAGCGCAAGAAGGTCGGCCTGCACGGGGCTCGCCGCCGGAAGCAGTTCAGCAAGCGCTGATCGCTGCGCATTCTGCACACCCGCACCCCGGGTGCTGCCGAAGGCCTCGCCGGCGCGCCGGCGGGGCCTTTTTGCGTCTGCGGCGGGTGTCGCGGTCACAACGCAACTGGGGCTATCACCAGGGTGCCGGGCCGTGGCAGTGCTGACCGCGGTATCCTCCAAGCTCTGAGTGCATCAGGCGGTCCCGTCCGGTCACCGCCGCAGGAGAACACATGAACGCCCTTGCCGAACCCCTGGCCCCGGCCGTCGACGACATGCCGCCGCCGCTGGTCTTCACCGACAGTGCCGCCGACAAGGTCAAGCAACTCGTCGACGAGGAAGGCAACCCCGAGCTGAAGTTGCGCGTGTTCGTGCAGGGTGGAGGCTGCTCCGGTTTCCAGTACGGCTTCACCTTCGACGAGGTGGTCAACGACGACGACACGCAGATGGCCAAGAACGGCGTCACGCTGCTGATCGACGCGATGAGCCTGCAGTACCTGGGTGGCGCCGAGATCGACTACAAGGAAGACCTGCAGGGCGCGCAGTTCGTGATCAAGAACCCGAACGCCACGACCACTTGCGGCTGCGGATCGTCGTTCACGGTCTGACGGCAAGCAGCCGCCGCGGGGCGGCGCGCGCTCGACTTGATCGCATTCCCAGGGCCGGCACTGCCGGCCCTTTTCATTCCCCTCCGGCACTGCCGGCCCTTTTCATTCCACTCCGGCACTGCCGGCCCTTTTCATTCCACTCCGGCACTGCCGGCCCTTGTGGTCCAGGTCAGCGCTGCCTGCCCTGTCATTTCCGGTGAGCTGGCATGCGGGGCCCTTGTCGATTCAGGCCGCCGGATACAGCGCGCCCAGCACCCGTGACCCGCGGGCCCCCGTCACCGCCGGCAAGTTGCCCGGCCGTCGGGCGATGAACTCGCGGGCCAGCCAGGCAAAGGCCAGGCACTCGACATGGCCCGGGTCGACCCCGCGGCTGGCCGTGCTGGCGACCGACACGGCCGGGCCCAGCAAGGCCGCCAGGCGCGCAAGCAGGTGGCGGTTGTGCGCTCCGCCACCGCAGACCAGCAGTTGCGTCGTGCGCGGCGCCGCTTGCAGCAGCGCGTCGGCAGCGGCGCGCGCGGTCAACTCGGCCAGTGTGTTCATCACGTTCTGGGCCGACGGCGAGGGCCGCGCGGCCAACAGCCTGGCCAGCCACTCGGCATTGAACAGGTCGCGGCCGGTGCTCTTCGGCGGCTGGCGGGCGAAGAAGGGATCCGCCAGTGCCTGCCCGAGCAGGTCGGACATCAACGTGCCGCCGGCGGCCCAGGCCCCGCTATCGTCGAAGGCCTGTCCCAGATGTCGCTGACACCAGAGGTCGAGGAGCACGTTGCCCGGCCCGCAGTCGAAGCCGCGCACCGGTCCGCGGGCTGGCAGCAGGCTCAGGTTGGCGATCCCCCCGAGATTGAGCACCGCCACGTCGGTGTTGTCGCGGGCAAAGCTCGCCGCATGGAAGCCGGGCGCCAGCGGCGCGCCTTCACCACCCGCAGCGAGGTCGCGGCGACGGAAGTCGCAGACCACATCGATGCCGCTGAGCTCCGCCAGCAAGGCGCCGTTGAGCAGCTGGCAGGTATAGCCCACCCCATCGAACTCGCGCGGGCGGTGGCGCACCGTCTGGCCATGCGCGCCGAGCGCGACGATGTCGCTGGCCCGCAGGCCGCCGTGTTCGCGCAACAGTTGTGCGACTGCCTGGGCGTACAGCCGTGCGATGGCGTTGGCGGCCAGCGCCGCCCGATGCATCTCGTCGGGGCCGGGCCGGTTCAGCGCCAGCAGGTCGTCGCGCAACGCCGGAGCGAAGGGCAGATGGACCAGTGACGCTTGCGGGCACAACGGCGCCAGGTCGTGCGTCGATTCGGCCAGCAACGCATCGACCCCGTCCAGCGAGGTGCCCGACATCAGCCCGATGAACCAGGCCACGCCGACCGGCGACTGGCTAGTCGACGCTGACGCGTTGACCGATCAGCGTCTCGGCGAGATCGAGCTTGACCTGCACGTTGCGCACCAGCTCTTGGAACTGCGGCCGGGCACGAGCGTCCACGTTGATGGTCTCGGCGGCCTTGGCGATGGCCAGCGGGTCATGGTGCTGGCCAGCCACGCGGAATTCGAAGTGCAGGTGGGGCCCGGTGCTCCAGCCCGTCATGCCGACGGCCCCGACACGTGCGCCCTGTTCGACGCGCTGGCCGAGCTTGACGTCGATGCTGCTCAGGTGGGCATACAGGGTGCTCCGGTCCTTGCCGTGCTGCACCTGCACGACATTGCCGTAGCCGTTGCGCCAGCCAGCGAAGTCAACCACACCGTCGCCAACCGATCGCACCGGCGTGCCCATCGGCGCGCTGTAGTCGACGCCGAGGTGCTGGCGCCAGTCGCGCAGGATGGGGTGGAGACGCTCGGCGAAGCCCGAAGTGACGCGCGAGAACTCCATCGGGCTGGCCAGGAAGCTGCGCTTGCGGCTCTGGCCGTCAAGCCCGAAATAGGCGCCCCGCCCGTCGGGCTGGGTGAACCAGACCGCGTGCGATGGCCGCCCAGCGTTGACGAATTCGGCGGCCACGATGCGCCCTGCGCCGTCGCTCCAGGGCACCGGTTCGCCATCGGCGGTCTGCGATTCGTAGACGATGCTGAAGGTGTCGCCCTTACGCAGTTCGCGATGGAAATCGATGTCGGTCGAAAAGATCTCGGCGATCTGCGACGCGACGGCCTCGGGGATCCCGGCTTCGTCGGTGGCCGCGAACAGCGTGTTGCGGATCGCTCCGCTGGCCAGCCGCAGCCGGCTACCCAGCGGCACGCTGTCCAACCGCGTCAGCCAGCGGCCGTCCACGCGCTCGATGGTCATTCGCGTGAAGTGCGTCTGCGCCTGCTCGGCGCGCTCCGCCGGGTAGCGGGCCACCAGGCTGATCAGGCGGCCGTCATCGCTCGTCTGGGCCTGGACCATCTTGCCGGCACGCCCGGCCAGCAACAGCCGCGCAGTCGCATCCTGGCGCAGGAAGGCGACCGCTGACGAATCGGCCACGCCCAGACGGGCCAACAGGCTGGTCGGGCTGTCCGTGCGCCGCGTCAGGTCGTTGCGGGTGAGCGCGAACTCTTGTGCCGCCAGCGCCTGCAACTGGGTCTGAAGGTCGTCGGGCGGGGCGACACTTTCGGCGACCACGCGCTGCGGCAGCAGGCTGGCATCGGGGGCCAGCGGCGCGATGGCCACTGCCGTCAGCGTGAAGCCGGTCAAACCGAGCAGCACGGCGGTGACCAGGCTCTGCCGATGGCGGTGTGCGAAATCCAGGGCGCGCTGAAGCGCCGCGTCAGTCTGCTGTTCGAATGCCACGAGGTGTGATGAATGGCGCGCGCTGCAGCCCGGGTGCCCGGGCCCGGCACGTGCGTGTGTCCGGGTGGTGACCCGATCCTCGGCAGAAGCGTGGATCGGAAGAAAATCGCTCTACTAGAATCGCGGCCCGCGCCGGCAAGCGACCGGGGCCATGACCCCGCGTTTGGGGGGAGTGGCGAGTATAGCGACCGCTCGCCGTCGATTGTTCACGCTCCGGCACACGGAAAAACACTGTCACATGTCCGCGCCCGTCCCTGCAGATGCCACCGCTGCGCACCCCGCCGCCCACCCGATCACCGACGCGGTCCGCGATGCTCTGGCGGTTTCGCAGCGCGGCTGCGAAGAGTTGTTGCCGGCCGCCGATTGGCTGAGGAAGCTGGCCCGCTCGGCGGCCACCGGACAGCCGCTGCGCATCAAGTTCGGCCTCGACCCGACCGCGCCCGACCTGCACCTGGGCCACACCGTGGTCTTCAGCAAGATGCGGCAGCTGCAGGACCTGGGCCACACCGTGATCCCGCTGATCGGCGATTTCACGTCGATGATCGGCGACCCGTCCGGGCGCAACAGCACACGCCCGCCGCTGACGCGCGAACAGATCGAGGCCAACGCGCGGACCTACTTCGAACAGATCGGCCTGGTGCTGGACATCTCTCGCGCCGAGGTCCGCTACAACAGCGAATGGAGCGACCCGCTCGGCGCACGCGGCATGATCGAGCTGGCCGCCCGCTACACCGTGGCGCGGATGATGGAGCGCGACGACTTCGCCAGGCGCTTTGCCGGCAACGCGCCGATCTCGGTGCACGAGTTCCTGTACCCGCTGATGCAGGGTTACGACTCGGTGGCGCTGAAGGCCGATCTCGAGCTCGGCGGCACCGACCAGAAGTTCAACCTGCTGATGGGCCGCCATCTGCAGCAGGAATACGGCCAGGAGCCGCAGTGCATCCTGACCATGCCGCTGCTCGAAGGCACCGACGGTGTCGAAAAGATGTCCAAGAGCAAAGGCAACTACATCGGCATCACCGAGCCGGCGAACCTGATGTTCGCCAAGGTGCTGTCGATCAGCGACACGCTGATGTGGCGGTGGTACACCCTGCTGTCGATGCGCCCCGAAGCCGAGATCGCGGCGCTGAAGCGCGAGGTCGAGGGCGGCCGCAACCCGAAGGACGCCAAGGTCCTGCTGGCCCGGGAGATCACCGCCCGCTTCCACAGCACCCGCGCGGCCGATGCCGCCGAGGCCGATTTCCAGCACCGCGCTGCCGGCGGTGTGCCCGAGCAGATCCCCGCGATCACGCTGGGCCAGGCGCCCCTGGCCATCGGCGCGCTGCTCAAGCAGGCCGGCCTGGTGCCCTCGACCAGCGAGGCCATGCGTCTGATCGAGCAGGGCGGGGTGCGGGTCGACGGCAGCACGATCGAGGACAAGGGACTGAAGCTCGGCGCCGGCACTTTCGTCGTGCAGGTCGGCAAGCGCAAGTTCACGCGCGTCACGCTGACGGGCTGAGGATGTTGCCCGCCCAGGTCGCCCGAGCCGTCCCGGGGGACGGCTCGACCCTCAGTCGCCTTGCAGGCCGCACGCTCGCGGAGCCCGCGTCCCTCCTGAGGCGACGACTCGTCCGCAGGGACGGATCGACGTCCTCAGTCGCCTTGCAGGCCGCACGCTCGCAGAGCTCGCGTCCCTCCTGAGGCGACGACCCGTCCGCAGGGACGGATCGACGTCCTCAGTCGGCATATTGGCCGGCGGCTTTGATGATCGGGCCCCACTTGGCGATTTCGGATTCGACGAACTTCTTGTGCTCGGCCGGGCCCACGCGGGCGTCGCTCACCACGACGGCCCCCAACGCTGCCTCGCGCTTGATGAATTCGGGGTCCTTCAGGGCCTGGCGCAGCGCTGCGTTGATCTGGTCGATCACCGGCTTGGGCGTTCCCTTTGGCGCGTACAGGCCGTGCCAGATGGTGACGTTGAAGCCCTTCAGGCCTTCGGATTCAAGAGTCGGCAGCTTGGCCAGCGCCGGTATCGACAGCGGCTTGGAACTCGTCACACCGAAGGCCTTGACCTTGCCGCTCTCGATCTGCGACGTGGTGTTGGTGGTCTGGTCGCACATCAGATCGACCTGGCCGCCGAGCAGGTCGGTCATCGCCGGGGCGGTGCCTTTGTACGGCACCGTGGTCATGTCGACGCCCATCGACTGCTGGAACAGCAGCCCGCACAGATGCGATGCCGCGCCCAAACCGGCGTTGGCCAGATTGATCTTGCCCTTGTTGGCGTTCAGCCATGTGCGCAGTTCGGCGAAGTTGTTGGCCGGCAGATTGGAACGGCCGATCAATGTCATCGGCACCTCGTTGATCATGCCCAGGTATTCGAAGTCCTCGAGCGTCTTGTAGGGCAGGGTGCGGTACAGCGCCGGCGAGGTGGCCATGCCGATGTGGTGCAGCAGCAGCGTGTAGCCGTCGGGGTTGGACCTCGCGACCTTGGCCGAGGCCAGCGTGCCGCCGGCGCCGCCGACGTTCTCGATCAACACGGTCTGGTTGTTCAAGCCCTTGCGCAGCACCTCGCCCAGGTCACGCGCGACCTTGTCGGTCGGGCCGCCAGCCGCAAATGGCACGACGATGGTGACCGGCTTTTCCGGGTAAGCCGCGGCCGCGGCGAATGCAGCCGACACTGTGGCGATGGCAAGGGCGAGCTTTTTCATGGAGATCTCCGGGCAATGACGGCGAGCGCAGTCAGATGACAACAGGTTCTCGGATGCTAGAGGCAGACCACGCGCCACCGGCCCTGGGAACTACTTAGCCACATCCGCCCGCAGGGCATGCCCCGGAGCGTCTGGCTCAGGCGTAGCGTCGGACGTCTTCGACCAGCTTGCCGTCGTTCGGCAGGCTGCCCGGCGCGCACAGATGCACTTCGCCGCGCAGCTTGGTCAGGTCGCGCAGGCTGCGTGCCACCGCGTCGGCCAGGCCGTCTCCGGCGCCGGCGACCTCGACGTGCAGGGTCATGCGGTCGTTGGCCATCTCGCCCTCGACCACCAGCCGCGCGCGGGCGATCTCGGGATGGCGGCGCTGGACCTCGGCGACCTGGCTGGGGTGGACGAACATGCCGCGCACCTTGGCCGTCTGGTCGGCGCGGCCCAGCCAGCCGCGGATGCGCGTGTTGCTGCGCCCGCTTGGGCAGCGCCCGGGCAGCACGGCGCTGAGGTCGCCAGTGCCGAAGCGCAGCAGCGGGTAATCGGGGTTCAGCACGCTGACCACCACTTCGCCGACCTCGCCTTCGGGCAGCGGATCGCCCGTGCCCGGGCGGACGATCTCGAGGATCACGCTCTCGTCGAGCACCAGCCCGTCGCGCGCGCTGGTTTCGTAGGCGATCAGGCCGACGTCGGCGGTGGCGTAAGCCTGGTAGGCCGTCACGCCGAGGCCCGCGAACCAGTCGCGCAGGCTGGGCGGGAAGGCTTCGCCGCTGACCAGCGCCTTGCGCAGGCTGGGCAGTGCCAGGCCGCTGTCGACTGCTTTCTCGAGCACGATGCGCAGGAAGCCTGGCGTGCCGACGTAGGCGTCGGGCCGCAACTCGGCCATCGCCTGCAGCTGCAATTCGGTGTTGCCGACGCCGCCCGGAAAGACCGTGCAGCCGAGGGCGTGGGCGCCCGTTTCCATCATCGATCCGGCCGGTGTCAGGTGGTAGCTGAAGCTGTTGTGGATCAGATCGCCAGCGCGCAATCCAGCGGCGAACAGCGCGCGCGCGACGCGCCAGTAGTCGGCGGCAAAGCCCTCGGGTTCGTAGATCGGCCCCGGGCTCTGGAAGACCCGCCGTGCCGGCCGCACGGCACCCTGCGCCCGCCAGCCGATGGCCGAAAAACCGGCCAAGGGATCGCGGTTGTCCGGGTCGCGGCGCGCCGCCTGCTGCTCGGCGAGCAACTCGTGCTTGCGCGTCACCGGCAGGCCGGCCAGCGCGGCGCGGCTGTCGATCGACGCTGCGTCGACGCCTGCCAGCCGCCGCGCGAGCGCCGGGACAGCCATCGCCGCCTGCACCTGGATCGGCAGTGCCGCCAACAGGGCGGCTTCGCGCGCGGCGGGGTCGCGAATCTCCAGGGCGTCGAAGTGTTCGGCGTTCATGGTTCGACAAGACCGGCTTGCGGCTTCACTCGTCGCGCTCCCAGCGCTCGAGCCTCTTCTTGATGTCGTCGACCAGCTTACGCTGCGCGGCGGCGCTGTCGATGGTCGACCCATCCCACTCCGGCGACAGCGCCAGCCGGCGCGCGACACGCGCCAGGATCGCGCCCCCGGTCAGCTCGAGTTCGACGACGCGCTTGCCACGCAACTCGAAGGCATGGCCGCGGGCGGCGAGTTTCAGATCGCGCAAGCTGCGTTGCAACTGCGTCAGCGCGGCATGGGCGTCGAATGCCGGCGCCGCGAACCCGACAGCCTCGTCGCTCATCGCTGCGGCGGCCCATCAAGCACGAGCCGCGGAACCGGCTCTGCCGGTCCGCTGGGTCGGTCCCCCAGGGGGGGAAGCGGCGCAGCCGCTACGGGGGGGATCATGACAGCCACCGCTTGCGCCGCTTGTAGCTCTTCGCGTCCTTGAAGCTCTTGCGCGGGTTGCCATCGGAAGCACCGCCCATGCCCAGGTAGAACTCCTTGACGTCCTCGTTCTCGCGCAGGTCTTTGGCCGCACCTTCCATCACGATGCGGCCGCTTTCGAGGATGTAGCCGTGGTCGGCGTAGCGCAGCGCCATGTGCGTATTTTGCTCGGCCAGCAGAAACGTCACGCCTTCCTTCTGGTTCAGGTCTTTGACGATCTCGAACACCTCTTCGACGATCTGCGGCGCCAGGCCCATGCTCGGCTCGTCGAGCAGCACCATCTTCGGGTTGGCCATCAGCGCGCGGCCGATGGCGCACATCTGTTGCTCGCCGCCGCTGGTGTAGGCGGCCTGGCTGCCGCGGCGTGTCTTCAGCCGCGGGAAATAGGCATAGACCTTTTCCAGCGTCTGCGCCACCGCCGCCTTGCCGTCCTTGCGCGTGTAGGCCCCCGTCATCAGGTTGTCCTCGATGCTCAGGTGGGCGAAGCAGTGCCGCCCTTCCATCACCTGGATCACGCCGCGGTTGACCATGTCGCTGGTGCTGAGCTTTTCGATGCGCTCGCCGCGCAGCTCGATCGACCCCTTGGTCACCTCGCCGCGCTCGCCGGCCAGCAGGTTGCTCTCCGCGCGCAGCGTCGTCGTC
>JANMAP010000450.1:0-2039 GCA_031359905.1 Burkholderiales bacterium
TGCAGGCCATGTCGCAGCTCGACGCCGTCTACGGCGACAAGGAGGCCCGCACCTTCGCCACCAACCACGGGCTGCAAATCCTCTTTGCGCCGCGCGAGCAGCGCGATGCCGACGAGTACAGCGCGATGCTCGGTCATTTCACCGAACGCGCCACCTCGCGCGGACGCAGCCGCTCCTTCAGCCAACACGGCCACAGCACGGTCAGCCGCAACGAGAGCGAGCAGCGCCGCGCGCTGCTGCTGCCGCAGGAGTTCAAGGAACTGGGCAGCGAACGCCTGGTGGTGATCTTCGAGAACTGCAAGCCGATCCTCGCCCAGAAGATCCGCTACCACCGCGACAAGGTCTTCACCGCGCGATTGCGGCCCGCGCCAGCGGTGCCGCAGATGGACATGGACCTCCACCTGGCGCGGGTGCAGCAGCGCTGGCGCTATGCCAACGATGAACTGGCAGCAGGCGAAAGCCTGAGCCTGGACGTGCTGGCCCACGACGTCACCCTGCTGCCCGACAGCTACGAAGGGCCACCGGACCAGCTGGCAGACGGCCTGCTCGACTTTTTAGGCAGGGCGGGGCCCCCGGCAGATGGCGTGGGCGGCTCAATTGAACCGGCGAGCGACGATGAAGGCGTGTTAATCGCTGATGCCTCGGAGCCGGAGCGGGCAGCCTTACCCTGATCCTTACGGGAGACATTCACATGCGCGCCCTACCCCTGATTCCCTGGCTCTTGCTGCTGAGCGCATGCAGTTCACCGCCCAAGCCTCCCACCGTCGATGAATCCGCCAAGCGTCCGGTGAACTCGGCGATGGCCGTCGAATTGCAGGTCTGCAGGAACGACCTGCACAACACGCGCATCGCGGCCACCGAGTCGGGGCGGATTGCCGAGTCCACAGCCGCCACCCTGGAGCGGCTGGCGGCACGCCAGCAGGCTCTGGCGGCCCTGCAGGCCCCCCAGCCGAACCGGGTTTTCACGGTCCACTTCAAGTTCGGAAGCACGCGCGTGGATCTACCCTCCGACACCGCTTCGGCGCTGCTCGCGGATGCCCGCGCCGCGCCGCTGGTGCTTTTACGAGGCCGAACGGACGGCAGCACCGATGCTCCCGCCGAGAGTCGCCTCGCCCGCGATCGTGCCCATGCCGTGCGTGACTACCTGGTCGGAGCCGGTGTCGATCCGGCCCGCATACGGGCCACGTACCAGCCGGCCGGCGACCATGCTGCCGATAACTCTAGCGCGTCCGGCAAAGCCATGAACCGGCGCGTCGAGATCGAGGTGTACCGGGCACTGCCGGCTGCCGTGAGTTCCTCGGCAGCAGCCACGCCCTGACCGCCCTGACTCCCCTGAACTAACCCACCGCGAGGAAACCATGGACACCGACAACCCACCAGCTTACCCCTCACGCCCGGTCGAAGCCAAGGTTGCGACTCCGAGCCAAGGCGGCACGGTCGAGCACGCCAAGCGCGCGACCCTCGCGAAGGAACTTTTCCAGACGCCGGTCGATGTGCCGGGTGAGCGCTACGAACTGCGCGATCCCTTCGCCGACGTCACCTACCGGGCCAATTCCTGGTCCGAGATCGTGGCAAAGGCCGATCAACTGGGCAGCAGCCGCTTCGTCGCGGTGGATGCCGAGGGCCAGCGGACGACGGTCCAGAAGGTCGAAGGTGAGTGGCGGCGTGGCCCCCAGCGCTCAGCGGCGCCCGAACGGCCCTTGGAGGCCACACCGCCCCGTGACGAGGTGCCTCAGGCCACCAACGTCGTGTCCCTACCCAAAGCACCGGGGCCGCCTGAAGTCGCGGACGCAAAAGCTATCGCGAAGATCGACGCCCAGGCCGACCGTGCCGCCCGGGTCGCCCGACTCGAAAGCGCACTGATGGATCGTTACCTGATCAAGCGCGCGCCGGTGACCATCGGCGAGGTGACGATGGGCCGCACCGAATACCGGTTCCGCGGCGACACGTCGCGGGTCGCATTCACCGAATCGACGTTCCGACTGGCGACCGATAGCAACAGCCCGTCCGTGGCGCGTTCGATGGTCGATGTAGCCGAG
>JANMAP010000546.1:0-1628 GCA_031359905.1 Burkholderiales bacterium
GCAGGGCCCTTGGCCAGCGCGCGCAGCGCGCATCGTTGACTGACTCGTCGGGGGTGTCTGAGCAGAGTGAGTGCAGCGAACGCCGCGAGTTACCCGACGCGGCCAAGGGCACGAGCACCGCAGGGCAGTCGGCGCGCAGCGACGACCGCCGAACCCTCGCGCCACAGCCTGCCCGGGCCCACCTTTGCCGCGCCAGCAAGCGCGTATTGAAGACCACCGCAGCAGTGTCCCATCCATGACGCCGAGCAAGGGCAACAACCGACTGCTCCAAGCCGCCCTGGCCGTGGCCTTCGTTTACCTCTGGGCCCTGCTGCACGCCGAAAGCCAGCTCGCCGTCGGTGCACTCCTGCTGGCCGTCCCGGCGGCCCTTTACGCGCTGCGCAAGCTCGGCATCGCCGAACCGCTGGCAACGGCCGCCCAGGACTCGCCGCGCACGCTGGGCGTGGGCTGCGTCATCGGCGCGCTGACCCTCATCGTCGCCTTCCACGACGTGCATTTCGCGTTGCTGCTGCTGGCCACCGTGCTGCTGTACACCGTGGTCGGCCTCGGCCTGAACGTGCAGTTCGGCTATGCCGGCGTCGTCAACTTCGCCGGCGCTGCGTTCTTCGGCATCGGCAGCTACACCGCCGCGACACTGGCCACGCACACCGCCGTGCCGCATGCGCTGGTGCTGCTGGCCGGTGGTGCGGTGGCAGCCGGATTGGGGTCGCTGTTGATCTGGCCGGTGCTGCGCACGCGCGGGCATTACGCGGCCCTGGTGACCATCGCCTTCGGCATCCTGTTCCGCAACTTCCTGGAAGTGAACGACGCGCTCGGCGGGCCGCAGGGCCTGCGCATCCCGGGGCTGAACCTGTTCGGCTGGAAGCTGGGCGACGGCATCGAGATCGGCGGCGTCGAGCTGTCGTTCTACGTCAACTATGCGTTGCTGGCGTTGCTGCTGTGCGTCGTCGCCTTCGTCGCCGTGCGCCGGCTGGAACGCTCGTGGCTCGGGCTGGCGATGGACATGATCCGCACCGACGAGGTCGCCGCCGCGACCTTCGGCGTGAGCATCGTGCGCGGCAAGGTGCTGGCCTTCACGTTCGGCAACTTCCTGGCCGGGCTGGCCGGCGCGGTGTACGGAATGATGACCAGCTACGTCGCGCCGAACAATTTCACCTTCGGCGATTCGCTGATCCTGGTGTCCATCGTCATCCTCGGCGGCATCGGCAACCCGTGGGGCCTGCTGCCGGCGGCGACCATCGTGCTGATCCTGCCGGAGAAGTTCCAGTTCATCCAGGAATACCGCTTCCTGCTCTATGCGGTGCTGGTGATCTTCATCCTGCTGTACCGCCCCGACGGGCTGCTGCCGCGCACCGTGCGGCGCTACTTCCCGGGCCGCGCCGGGGGAGCGGGGCCATGACGCCGGCGACGGCCGCGGCAGCCGCCGTGACGCCGGTGCCGCTGCCGCTGCTGCAGGCGCAGGGCCTGACGATGCGCTTCGGTGGCGTCACCGCGCTGGACGCGCTCGATCTCACGGTGCACGAGCACGAGATCCTCGGCCTGCTCGGCCCCAACGGATCGGGCAAGACCACCTTCTTCAATGTCGTCACCGGCATCTACGCGGCCAGCGCCGGCCAGGTGCTGCTCGA
>JANMAP010000016.1:0-2900 GCA_031359905.1 Burkholderiales bacterium
ACCCCCGGCGCCGTGGTCAGGTTCTGCAGCACTTCGGTCGCGAAGTCGATGAACTTGCGAACGCGAGGCGTCCTCCGAACGCTCGGCCTGAACAGCAAATTGACGGGTGACGCTTCAGGCGATTGCCAGTCCGTCAGCGCAGGGACCAGCAAGCCGGCCGCAATCTCCGGCTGGCTGGTCCAGTCCAACATTCTGATCACGCCCGCTCCCGCAATGGCAAGGTCCATGGCCACGTCGCGATGCCCGTTGCTCGACACTACCCAACTGCGCACGCCGATGGAGACACGTTCGCCACCCCGTTCGAACGCCCAGAGGTCCATGATCGTTCCGTCGAGCGCCCTGATCGGAAAACAGGTGTGGCGTTCGAGTTCCTCGGGTCGCTGGGGCATGCCGCTCGCCGCCCAGTAAGCAGGCGACGCCGCGACGATGAAGCGCGCCGCGCCGATCTGCCGATGCACCATGTCGTTGACCCGAGGCCAGCCCATCGCAAGGAACACATCCACGCCACCGCTGTCGAAGTCCTCGCTGCGATTGAAGTCTCGAATGTCGAGGTCGATCTCGGGATGCCGCGCATGAAACCGTGGCAATGCGGGCGTGATGCATGCGCGCGCGATCACATGTTGGACAGCGGCCACGACGGTTCCGGGCGTTCGCACCGAGCTCGCTGCGGCCTGCTCGTCGGCCTCTGCCAGCTCGCGCAACAGGGGAATACAGGTCTGGACGTACGCGGTTCCAATCGCCGTCAATGCCAAGCCCTTGGCTGAGCGCTCGACAAGCTTGACACCGATGGCGCGCTCGAGTGCCGTGATCATCTTGGCCACCGCGGTGACGCTGACCTGCAGCCGTCGCGCCACCGCCGAAAAACTCCCGGTCTCGGCCGCAACGATCAGATATTGGAGCGAACGAAGTTTGTCCATGAGGTCTTGCGTCCAGTCCGGGGTTGAACTGAAAGTTGCATGGAGTTGAGCCGCGCCGAGTATTCCACTGCGTGCCTTCCCTGCATACATTGATGGCGTGTCTTCCAACAACCCGACATCATGAAGCCCATCATTGTTGCCCTGCTGATATGCGTCTCAGCGATCTTTCCGCCCGCCTCGAATGCGCAGACAGCGCCCTGGCCCAGTCACGCGATCCGCTTGATCGTTCCCGGCGGGACAGGCGGCGTCTTCGACACCCGAGCACGCTGGCTCGCCGAGCGCCTCAGCCCGGCGCTGGGCCAGCCCGTCGTCGTCGAAAACAAACCCGGTGCCGGAGGAAACATCGGCATGGCGTACGCGGCGCACAGCCCAGCCGATGGCCACACGCTGGTCGCGGTTCACCCGGGCGTCATGACCGTCAACCCGCACCTGTATGCCAGACTCGGATACGACCCGCTGGTCGACTTCACGCCGGTGACCCGCGTCGGATACGGCCCACTGCTGCTGGCCGTCAGTGCCGATGTGCCCGCGCGGACCGTCGGGGAACTGATCCAACTTGCGAAGGCCCAGCCCGGCCGGCTCAGCTTCGGTTCGAACGGAATCGGCACGCCGCCACACCTCGCGGGCGAATTGTTCAAGCGCATGGCGGGCATCGACATCACACACGTGCCGTATCACGGCGGCGGGCAAACAGTCTCGGACCTGATCGCCGGCCACATCACGATGTCGATCGAAGGCGTGACAAGCCAGCTTCCCCATGTGAAGTCCGGTCGGATTCGAGCCCTTGCGGTCACCGGTGCTCGACGGCTGTCGTTCCTGCCGGACGTGCCCACGGTGGCCGAGGCCGGTGTGCCAGGCTACGAATTCACCGGCTGGGTGGGCCTGGCGGTGCCAGCAGGCGTGCCTCGCCCGGTTCTCGACCGTCTCTATGCAGAAGTTGCCAAGATACTCAACAGCCCCGAGGGGCGGGAGTGGTTTGCGGCGAACGGCGCCGAACCGGGTGCAGAGCCACCGGATGTATTCGCCGCGGTGATTCGCGCCGAACACGCCAAGTGGGGCAAGCTGGTTCGAGACGCAGGCATCAAGGCAGAGTGAACCGGCAGGCACTGATGAACTCAAACATCCCGGTCCCGCAAGTCGAACGACTGCAAGAGCTGATTCACGGCAACTGGACCACTCTGGCCATCAAGGCGGCCATCGAATTGGGCGTGTTCGATGCGCTCGGGCAAGGGCCCGCGGACGCGCGGACGCTGGCCAACCGGCTGGGCGTGCAGCCCGATCCACTGGCCAGGCTGTTGCAAGCCTTGGTGACACTGGACTTGTGTGCTGCCGAACCAGATCAGCACTTCGGCCTGACTTCGATGGGCGGTTTGCTGATCGACGGTGCGCCGGGCTCCCTGCAGCCATGGGCTCGCTTCTGGGCCGGCCCGACCGCGGAGCTTTGGCGGGACCTCTCGGAATCGGTGGTTCACGGCAAGAGCCTGCGCCAGCTTCGCCAGGGGACCGTCGGCTTTCAACATCTTGGCAACGATGCCGAGCGCGCCAAGAGCTTCAATGCAGCCATGACCTCGATCTCCTACTGGGTTGCGCAGTCGTTCGCAGCGTCAGTGGACTTGACCCATGCGGGCCGAATGGTGGATGTCGGCGGTGGGCACGGTGAATTGCTCGTGCATGCGCTCAGGTCGAACGCGCGGTTGCGTGGCACTCTGTTTGACCTGCCGCATGCGGCGGCCGATGCCCCGGCCTATCTCGCAAGTCACGACCTGACTGACCGCATCGAGGTTGTCGAAGGAGACTTCTTCGAAGAGGTTCCAGGTGACGCTGACGTGTACGTGCTCAAGAGCGTCTTGCACAACTGGGCTGACGAGCAGGGGATGAAGATTCTGCGCAACTGCCGAGCAGCCATGAAACCAGCCAGCAGACTGTTCATCGTTGAGCGAATGTTGGCCGATGCCGTTGCGTCGACGGCTGCTGACCGCGAGG
>JANMAP010000116.1:0-1739 GCA_031359905.1 Burkholderiales bacterium
GAAGAACAACGACCCGGCGCTGGCGCGCAAGCTGGCGGCGCTGTGCGACGTCTTCGTCCACGACGCCTTCGGCACGGCGCACCGGGCCGAGGCCTCCACCTACGGCATCGCGCAGTTCGCGCCGGTCGCCTGCGCCGGCCCGCTGCTGGCGGCCGAGATCGACGCCATTACCAAGGCGCTGGCCGATCCCAGGCGGCCCCTGGTGGCGATCGTCGCCGGCTCCAAGGTGTCGACCAAGCTGTCGATCCTGCAGGCGCTGGCGTCCAAGGTCGACCAGCTGATCGTCGGTGGCGGCATCGCCAACACGTTCATGCTGGCCGCGGGGCTGCCGATCGGCAAGTCGCTGGCCGAGCCGGCGCTGCTGGCCGATGCCCGCGCCGTGATCGCCGCCCTGAAGGCGCGCGGGGCCGAGGTGCCGATCCCCACCGACGTCGTCACGGCCAAGAGCTTTGCCGCTGACGCGGTCGCGACGACGAAGCAGGCGCGCGAGGTCGCCGACGACGACCTGATCCTGGACATCGGACCGGACACCGCCGTGCGGCTGGCCGATCAGCTCAAGGCCGCCGGCACGATCGTGTGGAACGGCCCGGTCGGCGTGTTCGAGTTCGATGCCTTCGCTCACGGCACCGAGGCCATCGCGCGCGCCATCGCCGCGTCGCCGGCCTTCAGCATCGCCGGCGGCGGCGACACACTGGCCGCGATCGCCAAGTACGGCATCGAGCAGCAGGTCGGCTACATCTCCACCGGCGGCGGTGCTTTCCTCGAAGTGCTGGAGGGCAAGACGCTGCCGGCCTTCGAGATCCTGCAGCAGCGCGCCGCGGGCTGAACGGGGCGCGCATGTTCCGGAACATCCAGCTGCTCAGGGCATGGGGTGCGGTGCTGGTGCTGCTGCATCACTACCAACTGAATTACCTGGCGATGGGCGGCGGCAACAGCGTGCTGAAGGCCGTGATGCCCTACGGCTTCATCGGCGTCGACATCTTCTTCGCGATCAGCGGCTTCATCATGATGCATGTCATCGAAGGCCGCCCGCCGCTGCCGCACAACGTCCGCGACTTTCTCGGCCGGCGCTTTCTGCGCATCTACGGCTGGTACCTGCCCTGCATGGCGTTCGGCCTGGCGATCATGGCGAGCTACGATCCCGCGGGTTTTGCGAATGTCGACCTGCTGCGCTCGGCGACGCTGACCAGCGTCGACCTGCACCGGCTGGCCTTGCCAATTTCCTGGTCGCTGTCGTACGAACTGTATTTCTACCTGGCGATCGCCGCGGGCTGGTTGTTCCTCGGCCGATCGCTGCGTGCGGGGCTCTGGACCGCGCTGGGGCTGCTGGGCGTCTGGTGCACTTTTGTTCCCTACAGCGAGGGGACGCTGCTGTCTTTCCTCACCACGCCTTCGATCCTCGAATTCCTGGCTGGCGCGCTGTTCTACCTGCACAGGGACACACTGGCGCGCCGGCCGCTGCTGCCGCTTTACGCGCTGGCAACGCTGGTGCTGCTCTGGCTCGGGGTCCGCTCCCAGGCGACCAATGAGTTACTCCGCATCCGCACCTTCGGCGCGTCGGCCTTCTTCCTGCTGTGCTTCTTCGTGACGCTGGAGGCGACGGGCATTCTGCGCGCCGGCAAGCTCACCGTCGTGCTGGGCGACGCGTCCTACTCGGTGTACCTGCTGCACCTGCCCTTCCTGTCGCTGTTCTTCGGCACCGGCCTGCGCGAGCTGCTCGCCAGCGCCAATCCGCTGCT
>JANMAP010000319.1:0-2236 GCA_031359905.1 Burkholderiales bacterium
GGCTTGATGACGTCGTAGTACGGCCCTTCCTCCGGGAACTCGCCGGTCACGCCCATCGCCACGACGGCCTCGGGCAGGCGCATGCCGCGGTCTTCGGTGAACTTCTGCCGCGGCAGGATCTTGCCGCGGGCCACGCCGGTGAGGTCGGGCACCAGGCACTCGATCTCGGTGACGCGGTTCAAGTCGAGCCATTGCTCGAGGTCGCTGAACGTGAACTGGTTTCTGGCCAACATGGGGCACCTGTGCTCGCTGTCTGTCGTCGCTGCCTGTCGTCGCTGCTTGTGCTCGCTGCCTGTGCTCGCTGCCGCTGTGCTCTGCCGCTCCACCGCTGCGGCATCGAGCGGGACGGGCAGGGCCGGTCAGGATTGCGCAGCAGCGTGGGGCAGGGGGCCTCGCACGCGGTCGCGGTAGGCGCGCACGGCGCCACCGAATGCGCCGAACAGCCGCATCGACACCGGGTTGTCGGCGGCCTGCCATTCGGGGTGCCATTGCACGCACAGGTTGAAGCCGGGCGCGCTGGGCTGGCTGAAGGCTTCGACCAGACCATCCGGCGCCACAGCCTCGACGCGCAATCCCGGCGCCAGCCGGTTGACGCCCTGGCCGTGCACCGAATTGACCTCGAAGCGGGCGCAGCCGACGATCGATTCGAGCAGCCCGCCCGGCACCACATCGACCGGATGCGCCGGGGCGTATTTTTCAGCTGCCTTGGCCGCAGCGCGACCACCCGCGCCGCGGTGCTCGTTCAGTCCCGGCTGTTCCTGTACTGCCTGGTGCAGGCTGCCGCCGAGCGCCACGTTGACTTCCTGCGTGCCGCGGCAAATGCCCAGCAGCGGAACGCCACGCTCCAGCGCACGGCGGATCAGCGGCAAGGTCCAGGCGTCGCGGTCGGGGTCGAGCGGAAGCGTCGGGTCGTGAACGTCCTCGCCGAAGTGCACGGGATGCACGTTCGACGGCGACCCGGTCAACAGGACGCCATCGGCCAGGCCGAGCAGGCCATCGATCTCCGCCAGCGCCACCGGCGGCGCGATGAGTGGCAGCGCGCCCGCCAGACGCACCGCGTCGACGTACTTGCGGCCAACGATGTGGTGCGGATGTTCGCCCAGGCGGCGGTTGCAACTGGCGACGATGACGAGGGGCAGTGAGCTCATGGTGTGCAGCCAAGCATATCGCGCGCCCGGGCCTCGGCCGAGGCCGTGCCGGCAGCGGCCATCGCAAGCGTCGCCGGATGCGGCGCCAGCCCGCGGTTCAGCAGGCGGTTCGGGCGGTTCAGGCGGCGCGGCGGATCGCGCCGCGCACCATCTCGACCATCTGGTCGATCTGCGCGCGGTTGATGATCAGCGGTGGCGACATCGCCACCGTGTCGCCAGTGGTGCGGATCAGCAGGCCCTGGTCGTAGCAGTCGAGAAAGACGTTGAACGCACGCTTGGTCGGCTCGCCCGGCAGCGGCGCCATCTCGACCCCGCCGACCAGACCGATGTTGCGCACATCGATCACGTTGGGCTCGTCGCGCAGCGAATGCACGGCGTCGGCAAAGTGCTGCTGCAGCTCGGCCGAGGGCGTCAGCAGGCCGTCGTCGGCGTAGGTGTCCAACGTGGCGATGCCTGCGGCGCAGGCCAACGGATGCGCCGAGTACGTGTAGCCGTGGAAGAACTCGATCAGGTGCTCCGGGCCGGTCATGAAGACATCGTGGATCGCCTGCCGGGCGACGACCGCGCCCATCGGCACGCAGCCGTTGGTCACGCCCTTGGCCAGCGTCATCAGATCGGGCGTGACGCCGAAGGTCTGCGCTGCGAAGGGGTGGCCTGTGCGCCCGAAACCGCTGATGACTTCGTCGAAGATCAGCAGGATGCCGTGCTTGTCGCAGATCTCGCGCAGGCGCTGCAGGTAGCCTTGCGGCGGCACCAGCACGCCGGTGCTGCCGGCCACCGGCTCGACGATCACCGCCGCGATCGTCGACGCGTCGTGCAGGGCCACCAGGCGCTCGAGATCCTCCGCCAGCTCCGCCCCATGCGCCGGCTGGCCGCGGCTGAAGGCGTTCCTGGCCGGGTCGTGGGTGTGGCGGACGTGGTCGACGCCGCCGAGCAGGGTGCCGAACATCTTGCGGTTGGCGACCATGCCGCCGACCGAGATGCCGCCGAAGTTGACGCCGTGGTAGCCGCGCTCGCGGCCGATCAGCCGGGTGCGCGAACCTTCGCCGCACACGCGGTGGTAGGCCAGGGCCATTTTCAGCGCGGTG
>JANMAP010000224.1:0-10109 GCA_031359905.1 Burkholderiales bacterium
CAGGCCCGGCACGCCGCGCAGCGACTGGGCGCCGAGCTCGATGCGGCACCAGCCCCACCAGCGCGCCGCTGGCGCGAGGGCGGCGAGCAGCATCTGGGCCCCCTCGGTCCCCAGCGCAGTGACCGGGGCTCCCGCGGCCGCCGCGGCCGCCGCGGCCGCCGCGGCCGATACGCGGCCGCCGGCAACGGCCGCCACCGGCGCCAGCGCGTCAGCGGCTCGGGCAGTGCGCAGGTTCACCGAAGTCCTTTCGTGCCGCGCACGCCGCTGTTCGCTGGTCGGGCGTTCGCGTTGCGGCCGACCCGACCGGCGGCCGGTACGTCGCCGCGGCCACCCCGACTACTTGACCGGCGCCGCGGCAACGGGCGCGGACGCCGCACCGGCCGCAGCGGCCGCAGCGGCCAGCGGTGCGGTGCCGGGCCCGAGGGCGGCCAGCGTCAGCAGTTCGGGGAAGTCCTTGGCCATCTGCGCGCCGTAGACCGGCTTGTAGGCGCCCTGGTGGCAGGTCGCGCAGTTGACCTTGGCGACATCGCCGGTCGGCCCGAGGCGCTGCGCCGGAAAGGTCGACGTCAGCCCTTCGAGGTAGTCGTTGTTCAGGCCGCGCACCATGCGGATGCCATGCCAGGCGGTGCCCAGCGTCGGCGGCACGCCGTTCCAGTCGCCCATCGACCGCGTGTTGTGGCAGTAGGTGCAGTTGACGCCCAGCGACTTGCTGAAGTGGACCATCAGGCCGAAGGTGTGCTCGGCCTGCTGGATGCTGGCGCGGTTGCCGGTGGGCAGCGCGGTGGGGCCGTTGACGCGGATCGGCAAGCCGTTCTTCAGGTACGCGCTGAACGGATCGTTCGGCAGCGACGAATTGGCGACCACCGGCGACGGCGTGTTCTGCCCGTTGAGGTTGCCGATGAAGTTGGCCTTCTTGTCCTGCGCCAGCGGTGCGAACCAGATGTTGCTGGGTACCGGGTTGCCGCGGTGGCAGGTGTAGCAGGTCACGCCGGTGGCGCCGACGTGCGCCTTCCAGTCCGCGTTGACGTGCTGGTTCATCTGGATCATGCGCCGCGCCACCACCTTGGTGTACTTGCTGTCGTCGGCGAAGTTCTGCGGGTTGTGGCAGTAGTTGCAGCCTTCCTTGGGCGCCACCCACTGCGTGATCGACGCCATGTGGCGGTTGAAGTTGGCCACGCTGAGGTCGCCCAGCACCTTGACGTTCTGGTAGACGTCCTTGGCCTTCGGGCCGTCGTCGGAGCCGACCGGCGGCGGCGCCGGCGGCGGCTGGTTGGCCGGGATCTGCTCGGCCACCGTGCGCGGGTTGTAGACCACTTCCATGCCGTTGCCGCGGTAGCCGCGCTGCACCGCGTCCATCGGCGGGCGTTCGCAGCCGGCCAGCAGCACGACGGCGCTACCGACCAGGGCCAGCGTGCGCCACCAGGGCTTGTTCATCAGGCTGCTCATCACTTGACTCCCTGGATCAGGGTGGCGGGGTCGACCACGCTGGGATAGACGGCCGGATACATCGGTGCCACGCCGTGCTTGACGGCCCACAGGTACCAGTTGTCGACGACGGTGCCGGTCAGCAGGATGCCGATGCCGCCGACCAGCGGGCAAAGCACCGCGAACCACCAGGCCCAGCGGTGGATGGACTCCATCGTCGCGTTGAAGCCCATCGTCCAGCGCCAGAACAGCGCCGCGCGCTCGCTGGCCGTGCCGCGGTCGGTGATCTGTTCGATCTCGCGTTCGCCGCCGTAGCGGCTGACCGCCAGGATCGTCGCGCCGTGCATCGCGAAGAGCAGCGCCGAGCCGTAGAGGAAGGCGATGGAAAGCGCGTGGAACGGGTTGTAGAACAGGTTGCCGTAGCGCAGCGAGAAGGCCGCCGTCCAGTCCAGGTGCGGGAAGATGCCGAAGGGCACGGCTTCGCTCCAACTGCCCATCAGGATCGGCCGGAAGAAGCCGAGCACCAGGAACAGCCAGATCGCCGCGGCAAAGGCCCAGGCGACGTGCGTGCCCATGCCGAGCGCGCGGGCGCGGGTGTACATGCGTGTCCACCACAGCAGGATGGACACCGTCAGCAGCCCGCCGGCGAACAGCCACCAGCCGCCTTCGTTCATCGGCGGCAGGCTCAGCCCGAAGGCCGGCGCCGGCGGATCGAGCGACAGCCAGAACAGCTGGCGCACGAACTGGATCGGGTCCCAGTTGACCTGGGCCAGCATGTTGAAGCCGATGATGTTGAAGGCCAGCATGCCGCAGATCAGCGACGCCAGACCCAGACCGCCGAGATAGATCGGCCCGATCTGCGCGTTGCCCAGCCGGCCGGCCAGGTGCACGATGAACGGTTGCTGGAAACTGCGCGGGCTGTTCTTCGGCCCGAGCGGCACACCCAGGTCGGCCGGCCCGGTGGCCTGGACGGTCGTGAAGAGGTTCAGGTATTCCATGATGCGCTCCGCGTCTTCACTTCAGGGGCCACTGCGACCAGATCGGCATGTTCAGCCACCAGCCCCACCACTCGGGCCAGCTCTTGGTCCAGAAGGGGCCGCTGATGACGATGCAGACGGCGCTGAAGAACACCGCGGCCAGCGCCAGGAACAGGCCCAGCCGGTGGATGCCCAGCGTGCCGACCGAATAGCCGATGGTGTCGCGGAAGAAGGTGTCCTCGTACTCCGGCGCCTTGACCACCTCGCCCTTGGCCGGGTTGGTGCTCGACAGGATCAGCGCTCCGTGCAGCGACAGCGCCAGCGTCGTCGTGAAGAAGAAGCTGATGGCGATCATGTGCGCCGGGTTGTAGTGGAAGTGCAGGTACTGGTAGCCGACGTTCGAGACCCAGTCCAGGTGGCTGAAGATGCCGTACGGAAAGCCATGTCCCCAGGCGCCGAGCAGCACCGGGCGGATGACGACCAGCGTGACGTAGGCGCCGATGGCGAAGCTGAAGGCCACCGGCACGTGGTAGCCCATGCCCAGCTTGCGGCAGATCTCGACCTCGCGCAGTGCCCAGGACACGAAGGCACCGATCGCGCAGACGGTGATGATCTGCCACAGGCCGCCTTCGAGCAGCGGCGCGATGCGCAGGCCGTACGACAAGTCGGGCGGGGCGATGCTGATCTGCCAGAGATTCCAGGTCCCGCCTTGCGAGGCGCCCCACAGAATCAGGGCCGTGCCCAGGAACGAGAAGAACATCGTCGTCATGCCGAAGAAGCCCACGTAGAACGGGCCCATCCAGAAATCGAACAGATCGCCTCCGACCAGGGTGCCACCGCGAACGCGGTATTTCCTCTCGAAGCTCAGCATGGCCATCTTGAATCCTTCGACCCCGAAGCGTCGACCGACGCTGCGTGGTGAGTTTTGTTCTGTACTCGAACGAGGCCGGCCCGGCTCGGGCCCCCCTCGTTCTCCGTCAACGACGGGGATGCAATGCCTACTTCTGCATCGCGGACGCCACCGAAACCGGCAACGGGGCGTTTTGCGACGCCACGGTGGCCTTCCTCGGACCGTCCAACCAGTTGAACTTGTTGGTGCTGAGCAAGATGAGATGAATCATCGCTGCCAGCGCAAACAGGAACACTCCCTGCACGACCATTGCGCGCAGGGGGTCGTACAAACGCCAAATTCTCCACATGATTCCAAGCTCCTAGGTAAGGTGCGACATGAAGGTATAAACCGCTGCCTTGACGCCGCCAAACATTGACTTCACACCTTCGGCGCCCGGCAACCAGGTTCGCCAATGCCATCCGAGCAATTGACCGATCAGGGCAATTGACAGAAACACCGCAAACCCCAGCGTGAAGATGAACCAGTAACTCCTGGATTCACCGATCGTCGGGACTTTGGGCATGACCGATTCGAATTGAGACATTGCGTTTCCCTCGTGACGGGTGCTGTTCAGGCCATTAGAGCCAGGGACGCCACACCCAGACGAGAATGTGCGCAACGACGGCAATTGCCGTGAAACCCACGAACCCCTGCATGTAATACGTGTGGAACTCCTGGGCTTCGTCGTCAGTGAGGCCCGAGATCGAGCCCTTTCTTTCAGCCATGGGATAAATCCTCCAAACCGGCCAGGCGGCCGCGTGCGCACAAAACCCGCGCACCATGGGTAGCCTCGGCGGAGTGCCGTGACATCGGTCGCCGGCGCGCATGCGCACCGGCAGATCGCGGGAGCCGCCGGGGTGTCCCGGCAGCAGATACAAGGGGCCAGCCGCCGGCGTTCATGCCGGCTCCTTCTGGCCCAGCGCGCGCAGCACGCGGTCGACGGTGACGCGCGCTTCGCCGGCTTGCCGGGCTTCGCGTTCGACGCGGTCGCGCAGCTGCTTGGCAGCCGAGATCTGCACCAGCACCGGCTGCGCCTGCACGTGCTCGTTGAGCAACTGCTGCGCGGCGTCGTCCCAGGGCCGCGAATCGCCGTGGCGCGCGGGTGTCGCGTCGACCTGGTCCAGTTCGCTGCCCAGCGGCAGGATGTGGAACAGCGCGTCGAACAACGCGTTGCAGAACTCCTGCACGATGTACGTCGCGCCGGCATAGCCCATGAACGGCGTGCCGGTGTGGCGGCGGATGATCGCCCCGGGGAACGACGCCGGGATGTACGTCGGCTTGGGGCCGTGGCCGCCACCACCGGCGGCCTTCTCGGCCAGGTACATGCGTTCGTTGACGCTGCCGAACATCACCAGCGGCGGCTTGTCGTGCACCAGCCGGCGGATGCTTTCGTTGTCGGTCTTGCTCCCGGCGGTGCGCGAGACTGCGAAATTGCACGGCAGGCCGAGCTCGTCTTCGAGGAAGTGGCGGATGCCGCGGGCGTAGGTCTCGCCGGCGACGACAGCGAAGCTGGCGGTGCCGAAGAAGTCCTGCGTGACGCTGCGCCACAGGTCCCACACCGGCTTGATGGTGGTGTGCTTCTCGCGCTCGATGAACGGCTCGGGGTCGAGATGCAGCAGTTGGCCGAGCTGGCGCAGGAACGCGGTGGTGCTGTGCAGGCCGATCGGTGCCTGCAGGTACGGCCGCTCGAGGGCTTCGCACAGCATCCGGCCGAACTCGCGGTACATGCAGATGTTGACGTCGGCTTCGACCAGCCGCGACACGTCGGCCAGGTGGCTGCCGAGCGGGAACACCATGTTCACTTCCGCGCCGATGCCCTGCACCAGGCGGCGGATCTCGGCCAGGTCGCTGGGCCCGTTGAAGACGCCGTAGCTCGGACCGATGATGTTGACGCGCGGCCGTTCTTTTTCACCGTTCGGACTCACCTGGCGCTCGGCAAAGGGCGTGCGTTGCGGCACCTTGCGCAGGCCGTATTCGGTCCACAGCCAGAACATCGCGCGGTTCGCGCATTGCCACTGGTCTTCGTCGATGGTCCGCGGCAGGAAGCGCTGGATCGTCGTGCCTTCGGGCGTCACGCCGCCGCCGATCATCTCGGCGATCGAGCCCGTCACCACCACGCTGGGCAGGTCGGGGTCGAGCGCGGCATGGGCGCGCTTCATCGCCCCTTCGGTGCCTTCGCGACCGAGCTGCTCTTCGGCCAGACCAGTCACGACGATCGGCAGTTCGTGCGGCGGCAGCGCATCGGTGTAATGCAGCACGCTGGTCACCGGCAGGTTTTCGCAGCCCACCGGGCCGTCGATGATCACCTGCAGGCCCTTGATCGCCGTGAAGACGTAGACCGCACCCCAGTAGCCACCAGCACGGTCGTGGTCGATGACGTAATTCATGACGGCCGTCCCGCAACAGCCGACCAGCGCGACCCCGCAGGCGCCGCGGACCCGGCTCTGTCGGGCCGCTGGCGCCGCCCCCCTGGGAGGGAAGCGACGAAGTCGCTGCGGGGGGGGCTCATATCATCTGCTCCGCCTGCCGCTTCTTCAGCAGCTTGATGACCTGGCGCTTGGTCTCGGCACGGAACTCGGGGCGCTCCACCGGCTTGCCTTCCCACACCCCGGCCTTGTCGCCACCGCCGACGTCGCCGAAAAACTCGCGCATCTGGTCGAAGCGCGCTTTGTTGGCGATCGCCGCGTTGACGACCTGCGCCAGCGAGCCGGCGCCCATCACGCCCATCAGCGGCCGCGCCGAGATCAGGTTGGTGAAGTACAGCGCCGGGATCGCCGCCTGCTTGGCGGCCTGCACCACCGGCGTGGTGCCGATGGCCAGGTCGGGGCGGTACTCGCGCACCGCGGCGATGTCCTGCTCGAGCGATGCGCGGTATTGCACCTGCACGCCGCGGGCCTGCAGCCATTCCAGATCGGGCGCCGACCACGGTGTCTTCGGACACGCGCTGCCCACATACGGCACGTCGGCGCCGCTCTCGATCAACAGGCGCGCGACCAGCAGTTCGCTGCCTTCGTAGCCGCTGACGGTCACGCGGCCCTTGATCGGCGTGCGCGCCAGCGCGCCCTTGATCACCGGCAGCCACTTGTTCTTCGAGGCATCGATCAGTGCCTGCGGCACGTTGGCAGCCTGGCCGACGGCCTGCAGCCAGGCTTCGGTGCCGTCATGTCCGACCGGCGCCGAGGCCACCACGGGCCGCCCGGCGGTGACGAACTCGCGCACGCTGGCGGTATAAAAGGGATGGATCGCGGCCACCGCGGCGCAGTCCAGCGCCGCATACAGCTCGCGCCATTCGCGCGTCGGCACCACCGGCCCGGCGGCCAGGCCCAGCGGATCGAGCAGCATGCCGATGCCGACCGGGTCGGCCGGGAACATCTCGCCGAGCAACGCGATCGTCGGCTTGCCCGACACACCCGCGCGCGGCGCCGTCACCGGGCCGGCCTCGGCCTCGTTGCGGGCGTACTTGAGCATCGCCCCGGCCAGCACGTCCTTGGCCTCGGCGTGCGTCGGCACACCGAAGCCCGGCACGTCGATGCCGATGATGCGCACGCCGTTGATGTCCTTGGGCAGCAGCTGCAGCGGCACGCCGCTGGCCGTGGGCACGCACAGGTTGATGATCACGATGCTGTCGTACAGCGCCGGGTCGGCCTGCTTGAAGACGGCCTCGCGGATGTCCTCGAACAGCTTGCCGGTGACCAGGCTTTCGCTGTTGAACGGCACATAGCCGACGCTGCGCCGCGCGCCGTAGAAATGCGAGGTGAACGTCAGCCCGTAAACACAGCACGCCGAGCCCGACAGGATGGTGTGCGTGCGCCGCATGCGCAGCCCGACGCGCAGCGAACCGAACGCCGGGCACATGCTCTGCGGCTGGTCGTGCGGGCCGGCGCCTTCGGGCAGCGGGTAGTCGCGGGCGTACTGCTGCAGCACCTCGCTCTTGCCCGCGCTCTGCGCGGCCGCCAGCTTGGCGTCCCGCCCCGAGTGGCACCCAAGACCGTCGCCCGCTGCGACAGCAGCGGCGACGCCGTCAAGCGGCAGCCGCGGATCCGGCTCTGCCGGGCCGCTGGGTGCGCCCCCGGGGACTGCAAAGTCCCCTGCGGGTCCTGGGGGAGCGACGAAGTCGCTACGGGGGGGGGCCATCTTCACGCCGCGTCGTAGACGACTTCCAGCGTCGGCCTGACGACTTCGGTCTTGCCGACCATGTCGAACAGCGTCGCCGGTTCCATCTTGAAGTCGCGGCCGGTCACCTCGGCCGAGAACAGCCCGAGCAGCTGGTCCTGCGTCTGCGGCTTCGGTCGCACCGGCGGCGCTTCGGCGACGTTGGTGGCGAGCTCTTCGAACAGCGAGGCCCACTGCGTTCCAGGCCTGCCGATGATTTCGTAGCTCGCGCTCTTGCGGCGGATGTCTTCGTGCGCCGGGATCGCCGCCAGCACCGGGATGCCGGCCTTCTCGGCGAAGGCCTGGGCCTCGCCCGTGCCGTCGTCCTTGTTGATCACCACGCCGGCGACGCCGACGTTGCCGCCGAGCTTGCGGAAGTACTCGACCGCGCTGCAGACGTTGTTGGCGACGTACAGGCTCTGCAGGTCGTTGCTGGCAACGACGATGACCTTCTGGCACATGTCGCGGGCGATCGGCAGGCCGAAGCCGCCGCAGACCACGTCGCCGAGAAAGTCGAGCAGCACGAAGTCGAAGCCCCAGTCGTGGAAGCCGAGCTTTTCGAGCGTCTCGAAGCCGTGGATGATCCCGCGGCCACCACAACCCCGGCCCACTTCCGGCCCGCCGAGTTCCATCGCGTAGACGCCGTCGCGCTTGAAGCAGACGTCACCGATGGCCACCGCTTCACCGGCCAGCTTCTTCCTGCTGCTGGTTTCGATGATCGTCGGGCAGGCCTTGCCGCCGAACAGCAGGCTGGTGGTGTCGCTCTTCGGGTCGCAGCCGATCAGCAGGACCTTCTTGCCCTGCTGGGCCATCATGTAGCTGAGGTTGGCCAGCGTGAAGCTCTTGCCGATGCCGCCCTTGCCGTAGATGGCGATGATCTGAGTCGTCTTGGTCGCAGGCGAGGTCGAGACCGCGTCGGGCTCGATCGCCGCTTCGGCCTTCAGGCGTGGGCCGTACCCGCTGGACGGGTCCGGCCGTTCGCTAGCCGCGCAAGCGTCCGCAGGGACGGCTCCGCGCGCGAGCGAACTGTCGCGCATGAAGATGACCGGCGCGCCTTTCGAGACTTCAGTGGCGTTCATTGGCAGCTTCTCCAGTCGAGGACCATCTTCAGACAGTCGGGATCGCCGAACGCGGTGCGGTAGGCGGCGTCGGCATGCAAGGGTTCGCCGTGGTGCGTGATCAGGCCGTCGAGCGACAGGCGCCCGGTCTCGGCCAGTTCCTTCACCGCCAGCAGGTCGGGGCGCTGCCACTCGGCGGCGCAGCGAAAGGTCGCCTCGCGCATGAAGGCCGGGGCGAACATGAAGTTCAGCGGCTCGGTGTAGAAGCCGGCGAGCACGACCTCGCCGCCGGGCGCCAGGCGCATCACCAGTCGGTCGAGGATCTGCGCGTCGCCGCTGACGTCGTAGATCGCGCGGTAGTCGCGGCGCGTGTCTTCGTCGGGGTGGACAACGCTGTAGCCGGCAGCGCCGGTGGCGCGTGCGGCGTTGGTTTCCCAGACGGTCGGCGCGGGCAGGCCGGCGGCCACCGTCATGCGGGCCAGCAGGCGGCCGAGCACGCCATGGCCGACGATCAGCTCGGGCGGGGTGATGGGCATGCGTTTGCCGCCGACCGCCACCGCGTGGTACGCCGTGGCCGCCAGGGCCAGCAGCACCGCTTCGCGGCCGAGTTGTTCGGCCACCGGCACGACACGCGAATCGGCGACCACGATCTTCGATGCGGCGCCGCCGAACAAGCCGCGGACTTCGCCATAACAGCGGGCCCCGGGAACGAAGACGCGATCGCCGATGGCGTGCCTGGCGTGGGCACCGGCGGCGACGACGCGGCCGACCGATTCGTATCCGGGCACCAGCGGATAGCCCATGCCCGGGAACGTCGGCATGCGGCCGTTCCACAGCAGCTTCTCGGTGCCGGTGCTGATGCCGCTGAATTCGATGTCGACAACGATGTCCTCGTCGCCGGGCGGCGTCAGCTCGAGGCGGCTGAAAGCGATGTGCTCGGGTTGTTCGAGCACGATGGCCATGGTCTTCATGCGAGGCTCCTGTTCAGCTGCGTTGCAACGGCGCCAGGCAGGCTGTTCGGAGGTCGGCTTGATGTACACATCGAGTTGTCATCTTAGACTGACAACTTGTTGTGTCAATAGAAATAGACAGTTTGGCTGCACAGGGTTTACGCGGGGCGGCAGCGGGCCAGCAACAGCCCGGTCTGCAAGGGCTGGTGGGTCGGGATGACGCGCGCTGGCGCAAAGCCGGCCTGTTCGAGCAACGCCGACAGATCAGCCGCCGACCGCGGCCGGCCACGGCCCATCGCCAGCAGGTAGAAGCCGAAGTAGGCGTCGCCCATCGCTTCGACGCCGGCCACCCGCGACAACGGCTCGGCCAGCAGCACCGCGCCGTCATCGGGCAGCGCCCGGCGCACGGCCTGGAGCAGACACAGCACGCGCTCGTCGGGGTGGTCGAAGGCCACCCGCACCAGCGACACGAGGTCGGCCCCGCGCGGCAGTTCGTCGCGGAAAAAATCGCCGCCGTGCGTGCTGGCGCGCCCGGCCAGCCCGGCCGCGGCCAGGCGCAGGCGGGCGCGCTCGGCCACCGCCGGCAAGTCGAAGAGCATCAGTCGCAGCGCGGGCGCCTGCTCGGCGACGGCCGCCAGGAAGCTGCCCTCGCCGC
>JANMAP010000239.1:0-8616 GCA_031359905.1 Burkholderiales bacterium
CATCGTTGCATACATGAAGAACAGCTGGCCGGTGACCGGCATGCCCTGCGTGAACATGTGGTGCGCCCACACGATGAAGCTCAGGATCGCGATCGACGCGGTGGCGTACACCATCGAGGTGTAGCCGAACAGGCGCTTGCGGGCGAAGGTCGGGATGATCGCGCTGACGATGCCGAAGGCCGGCAGGATCATGATGTAGACCTCGGGGTGGCCGAAGAACCAGAAGATGTGCTGGTACATCACCGGGTCACCGCCGCCGGCGGGGTTGAAGAAACTGGTGCCGAAGTGGCGGTCGGTCAGCGTCATCGTAATGGCGCCGGCGAGCACCGGCATCACCGCGATCAGCAGATAGGCGGTGATCAGCCAGGTCCAGCAGAACAGGGGCATCTTCATCAGCGTCATGCCCGGCGCGCGCATGTTCAGGATCGTCACGATGATGTTGATCGAGCCCATGATCGAGCTGGCGCCCATGATGTGCATCGCGAAGATGCCGGCGTCCATGCTCGGGCCCATCTGCAACGTCAGCGGCGCGTAGAGCGTCCAGCCAGCGGCCGGCGCACCGCCGGGCATGAAGAAGGAACCGACCAGCATGGCGGCGGCGGGAATCAGCAGCCAGAAGCTGAGGTTGTTCATGCGCGCGAAGGCCATGTCCGCGGCGCCGATCTGCAGCGGGATCATCCAGTTCGCGAAGCCCACGAAGGCCGGCATGATGGCCCCGAAGACCATGATCAAGCCGTGCATCGTGGTGAACTGGTTGAAGAGTTCGGGGTTGAAGAACTGCAGGCCCGGCTGGAACAGCTCGGCGCGAATGCACAAGGCCAGCACGCCGCCGACCATCAGCATCGCAAAGCTGAACAGCAGGTACATCGTGCCGATGTCCTTGTGATTGGTGGCGAACAGCCAGCGACGCCAGCCGTGCGGATGTCCGTGGTCGTGGCTGTGGTCGTCGGCGTGCCCGATCGGGCCGTGCGGATGTCCGTGCGGGTCCAGAACTGCGCTCATGAGGATTCCTTCGCTTCTCGACGCTTGATTACTTGCGGGCGGCAACGACTTCGGCGGGCTGCACGAGCTGGCCGGTCTTGTTGCCCCAGTTGTTTTTGGTGTAGGTGATCACGGCAGCGATCTCGGTGTCGGACAGGCTCTTCCATGCCGGCATCGCGCCATTGTTCTGACCATTGAGCAGCACCGCGATCTGTTTGGCGTGGTCGGTGTCCAGCACCACGGCCGCACCGTCCAGCGCCTTGATCGGGCCGGCGCCCTTGCCGTCAGCCCGGTGGCAGGCAGCGCAGTTGGTCGCGTAGACCTTCTCGCCGCGGGCGATCATCTCGTCGAGCTTCCATTGCTTGCCCGGGTCGTCGGCGGCGGCAGCCAGTTCCTTGGTCTTGCCGTCGACCCACTTGGCGTAATCGGCCTGGCTGACCACGCGCACGTGAATCGGCATGTAGGCGTGTTCCTTGCCGCACAACTCCGCGCACTGGCCATGGAAATCGCCGGTCTTCTCGGCACGGAACCACGTATCGCGAACGAAGCCGGGAATGGCGTCCTGCTTCACGCCCAGGCTGGGCACCATCCAGGCGTGGATGACGTCGTTGGCGGTGGTGATGATGCGCACCTTGCGGTCGACCGGGACGACCAGCGGGTTGTCGACCTTCAGCAGATAGTCGTCACCCGACGGCTTGCCGCTGTCTGACATCACGCGATGGGCCACATCCAGGGTCTGGTAGAACTTGATGCCTTCGCCCTCGCCCTTCAGGTAGTCGTAACCCCATTTCCATTGGTGGCCGGTGGCCTTGATGGTCAGGTCGGCGTTGCTGGTGTCCTTCATCGCCACCACGGTGCGCGTGGCCAGACCGCCCATGCCGATGACGATCAGCAGCGGCACCACGGTCCAGGCGATCTCCACGCCCACGCTCTCGTGAAAGTTGGCCGGCTTGGCGCCCAGCGACTTGCGGTGCTTGAGGATGGAATAGAACATCACGCCGAAGACGCCGATGAAGATCACCACGCAGATCGTCAACACGATGTAGTGCAGCAGGTGCTGCTGCTCGGCGATCTTGGTGATCGGCGGGTGCAAGTCGATCTGGCGGACCGCCGGGCCTCCCGGCAGATCGTTGACCGCCCGCGCCCAGCCGGCGGCCAGCAAGGCCATCAGGCCCAGCGCGGTGCGGACCAGATCCGCGCAGCCGCGGTGGGAAGGTGTCGTCATCGTCATCGTCATGGGTCGTTTCAGTTCGGTTCGGTCGGCTCGGCGCTGGGCCGGCGGCGGAGTGCCAGGCGCAGTTCGCGGGCGAAGGCGGCGCGCAGTTCGGGACGCAGGAATCGGCCGACACGCACGGTGTGGCCTTCACCGGACAGCTGGACCAGCGACCCCTGCCCAGCGGCCGGCTCGACCGTCAGCCACTCGGCGGTGAATTCGGTCCGCTCGGTGCGGCTGCCGAAACATTGCTCGACCTGCAGCGACCGGTCATCGAGGGTCAGCGTTTCGCGGTCCCCGGCGTGGCGCGCGAAGACGAGCAACGCAACGCCCACCAGCACAAGCTCCAGCCCGGCAAAGGCCATCACCCATGGCGCGCCTTGCCAGAGAAAGAAGCCGGCGATGGTCAGGGACACACCACACAGCGACAGGTACACGCCGCCAAGCTGGCGCGGCGTGACCGAACAATTGCGCTTGATCAACCACTGCAGCACGGTCGGCGCCCCTGGGCGGGCCAGGTCGCGCAACTCGCGACCGAACAGCCAGCGGCTGCCGGCAGCGGCGGCCGGCGGCAGCGGCCAGCGGCTGGGAAACGAGGTGGCGGTCATCGCGATGCAGGGCTGCTGGAGGGGCAGGAAGATGGCGCAGGCCGGCAGGCCCTGAGCGCGAGGATGCCGCGCCCTTGTCATCACCATCGCACTGCACAAATTCTAGCCCAGCGATGACGTCCCCTCAGGGCACTGGGCGACCCGCGCGCACCATCGCCCGCATGTCGGCCAACGAAACCACGGTCTCGGCCGCCACCGGCGGGCGGGGCGCTGCCCGGAAGGCATGGCCATAGACCAGCTCGAAGCTCAGTGCAATGCGCCCGGTCGCGTCGGCGCGCTCGGCCAGACGCTGGCGCAACTGCGCCTGCCAGCGCGGCGTGCGCAGGCCGGCGAAGCGCCGCGGGTCGGCATTGCCGCCGAGCTCGCGCAGCTCGGCCAGCAAGGCGCTCGCCGAAGCCCAGGTCAGCGTCAACATTTCCTGGTCCATCACCGGATCGGCGAAGCCCGCCTCCACCAGCATGTCGCCGAGGTCGTGCATGTCGACGAACGGGGCCAGCGGTGGCGGCCAGCCGGCCCTGCCGTACAGCGCGCGCAGCTCCGGCAGCGACCCCGGGCCGAGCGTCGAGAACATCAGGAAGCCGTCGACCGACAGCGCCCGATGCCAGCGCCGCATCAGCGCCTGCGGATCGATGACGGCGTGCAGCCCCATGTTCGCCCACAGCAGCTCGCCCTGCTGCTCGCCGAGCGCGTCACTGGCCACGACTTCGGGGCCAGCGCCGACCCAGCTGCGCGGCGACCACCAGGGTCGGCGTGCTCGCGCTCGGGTCGCGTCGCGCCGGGCCGCATCGGGCTCGATCCCCAGCCATTGCGCGCGGGGATAGGTCTGCAGCAGCAGATCGCGGCTGGCGCCGCGGTGCGCGTCCCAGTCGATGATGCGCGCAGGCTGCAGCTTGATCACCGGCAGCCGCTCGGCCATCCGCCGTGCCGTCTCGGCATGCAGCCACGGGGCCTGCGGCAGGCGGCTCAGGCGTCGCGCCTGACGGGCCAGGGCCGCCGCGTCGACGGGGCGCAGGGCGCTGCGCTCGGTGTCGGTCGGGGCCATGCGAACAGTATATTGAGTCGATGCCACAGCAACGCCTGGTCCCCCTGGCCAATCTGACCGGTCTGGCCGGTCTGCGTCGTCTGAACCCTCTGATCCGTCTGCCCAGTCTGTGCGAGGTTTGCCGGCGCTGGTCCACTGGGCGACTGTGCGACACCTGCCTGACGCGCTTTGCTGCGCCAGAACCGCGCTGTGCCCGCTGCGCGCTGCGCCTGGGCGCGCCAGCGGCGGCCTGCGGCGAATGTCTGCGCGACCCGCCATTGTTCGTTCGCTGCGTCTGCGTCGCCGACTACGCATTTCCCTGGGACCGACTGATCGGCGCCTTCAAATTCCACGGCCAGGCGGAACTGGCCGGCGCGTTGGCCGGCGCGCTGCTGCACGCCTTGCAGGCCGCAGACGCGGCAGAAGACCCTGGCCAGCCGCACGCCGAGCTGGTTCTGCCGGTGCCGCTGGCGCCGGTGCGGCTGGCCGCGCGCGGCTACAACCAGTCCTGGGAACTCGCCCGGCGGGTGGCGGCGGGGCGCGGCCTGCCGGCCGATGCCGATCTGCTGCAGCGCCCGCTGGACACCGCGCCGCAGGCTGAACTCGGCCGGGCCGAACGCCAGCGCAACCTGCGCGCGGCGTTCATGGTCGACCCGCGCCGCCGCGCACGACTGCAGGGCCGGCGTGTGGCGTTGGTCGACGATGTGATGACGACCGGCGCGACAGCCCGCGAGGCCGCCGCCGCACTGCTGCGCAGCGGGGCGGCGGCCGTCGAGGTCTGGGTCGTTGCGCGGACCCCGACGCCATGACCGCAGCCCTCGCTGCACCGCCGCCGATGCTGCACATCGTGCTCGTCGCCCCCGAGATCCCGCCGAACACTGGCAACGTCATCCGCCTCGCCGCCAACACCGGCTGCAGCCTGCATTTGGTCGAGCCGCTGGGCTTCGCGATGGACGACAAACAGCTGCGCCGCGCCGGGCTGGATTACCACGAATACGCCCCAGTGCGCTGCCATGCCAGCTGGGCGGCGCTGCTGCAGGCCGAGCGGCCCGATCCGCAACGCTGCTTCGCCTTCACGACACGCGGCGCAACGCCGCTGGCCGGTCAACGTTGGCAGGCCGGGGACTGGCTGGTCTTCGGCAGCGAGACCGCCGGCCTGCCGCCCGATCTGCGCGACAGCTTCGCGCCAGCGCAGCGGCTGCGCCTGCCGATGCGGCCCGGTCAGCGCAGCCTGAACCTGAGCAACGCGGTGGCGGTGGCGGTGTTCGACGCCTGGCGCCAATTCAGATACGCCGGCGGGGTCTGAGCCTGGTCGCCGCAGCGACGCGGCACGCGGTTCAAACCGGCTCGGGCCGCGTCGGGCGCGCCATCAGCCGCGCCAGTGCCTGGTCGGGCCGACAGCGGCCTTCGAGCACGTCGACCACCGCGGCGGTGATCGGCATCTCGACGCCCAGGGCCTGCGCTCGCCGCAGCACCACGCCAGCGCTGTGCACGCCCTCGGCGACATGGCCCAGTTCGGCCAGGATGTCAGGCAGGCGCTGTCCGGCAGCCAGCAACAAACCGACGCGACGGTTGCGCGACAGCTCACCGGTGGCGGTCAGCACCAGGTCGCCGAGCCCGGACAGGCCCATGAAGGTCTCGGTCTGGGCGCCCAGTGCCAGGCCCAGACGGGTCATCTCGGCCAGACCGCGGGTGATCAGCGCGGCCCGCGCGTTCAGCCCCGGCACGGGCAAGCCGTCGGCGATGCCGGTGGCGATGGCCAGCACGTTCTTCACCGCCCCGCCGACCTCGACGCCGACCAGGTCGGTCGAGGTGTAGACGCGCAGGCTGTCGCTGTGGAAAGCGGCGACGGCGTCGCTGCACAGCGCAGCCGATTCGCTGGCTGCCACCAGCGCCGTGGGCTTGCCGCAGGCAACCTCGACGGCGAAGCTTGGCCCGGACAGCACGCCGCAGGGGGTTCCCGGGCGCAGCGCGCGGGCAATCTCGTGGCCGAGCCACCCGCTGCCGCTTTCGAGTCCCTTGCACAACCAGAGCAGCGGCTGCGCGGCAGGCAGACCGCTGAGTTGTTCGCGCAGCCCGGCCATCGGCGTGGCGATGACCAGCAGGCCGGCTGCCCCATGCGCCACGGCCTGCCGGCGATCGCTGGTCAGCCGCAGCGCGGCGGGAAGTTCGACATCACCGAGATAGCGCAGGTTGCGCCGCGTCTGCGCGATGGCCTGTGCCTGTTCGGCATCGCGCGCCCACAGCAGCGTGTCGTGGCTGGTTGCCGCAGCGGCGGCCAGTGCCGTGCCCCAGGCACCTGCCCCGAGCACGGCGATCTTCATCGGCGGCCGGCCCGGCGGTCAGTTGGCGCTGGCGATGATGCTCGAGCCGTTGCTGCCGGCGGCCCCGGCGGCCTGCGCCTGCTGGGCCTGCTGGGCTTCGAACATGGCCTGGAAGTTGACCTCGGTCAGCAGGATCGGCGGGAAGCCGGCCCGCGTGCAGACATCGGAGACGATGGCCCGCAGGTAGGGATAGATCATCTGCGGACAGACGATGCTGACGATGCCCTGCATCTGCTCTTCCGGCACGTTGCGGATCTCGAAGATGCCGGCCTGCTTGGCCTCGACCAGAAAGAGCACCTTGTCCTTGACCTTGGTGGTCACGGTCGCGGTGACGGTGACCTCGAACACGCCATCGGCCACCGGCGCAGCGCCCATCGCCAGGTTGATGTCGACCTGGGGCTGCGCCTGCTCGAGCAGGATCTGCGGCGAATTGGGCTGTTCCAGCGACAGGTCCTTCAGGTCCATGCGCTGGATCTGGAAAACAGGGGTGTCGTCGGCCATGGTGAACATCCGCAAAGTGTCGAAGACCGCTGCCGGCTGGCAGCGGACCAAAGCGCAGGATTATGTCCGAGGGGCCCGTCAGCCCGTCGCGTCAGTTCACGCCCAGCAACGGCAGCAGCGCACCGCGCTGGTCGAGCGCGATCAGGTCGTCGCAACCACCGACATGGGTCTCGCCGATGAAGATCTGCGGCACCGTGCGGCGCCCGGTCAAGCCGACCATGGCCTGGCGCTGTTCGGGATGCAGGTCGACGCGGACTTCTTCGATGGTCTGCACACCGCGCTGCCCGAGCAAGGCCTTGGCGCGGATGCAGAAGGGGCACCCCTGCGTGGTGTACATCTTGACGGGCTTCATGCGGCTCTTCGCCTTCGGGAGGGGATGACCAAGCTGAATTGTCTCGCGCCGAAGCTTGTCTTGCAGGCCGCGGGCCGTGATGCCCGGCCCAGCCCTGTCGCCAAGGGTCAGCAGCGCCGGCGCGCCGCGTTCAAGCCGATTTCTCGACCGGCAGATTGGCTTCGCGCCAGGCGGCCGTGCCGCCGGCCACCGCGACGGCCTGGGCGTGTCCGGCCTTGCGCAACTGCTCGGCGGCACGGCCGGCGCGCGAGCCGTTGGCGCAAAGAAGCAGCAGCGGTAAGGTCTTGTTGCTCGGCACGTCCTTGCTGCCAGCCAGCGTTGCCAGTGGCACGTTGCGGGCGCCCGCTGCATGGCCGGCCGCATATTCGCCCGGCTCGGAGATATCGATCAGCACGCCTTTCTCGCGGTTGATCAGGCGCACCGCTTCACTGACGCCGACCGTGCCGGCACCGCCCTGGGCACGCAGCAGCGGCCAAACCAGGAGGCCCCCCGATGTCAACGCCGCGGCGATCAGGATCCAGTTGTCGACAATGAATTTCACGAGGGGTGGCCGGGGGCAGGCGAAAACCGCGGATTATAGAATTCGTCCATGCGCCAACTCGTCCTGATCCGCCACGGCGAATCCACCTGGAACCTCGAAAACCGCTTCACCGGCTGGACGGATGTGCCGCTGACCGACACCGGCGTGGCCCAGGCACGACAGGCCGGGCAGTGGCTGAAGGACGCGGGCTTCGACTTCGACGTCACCTACACCTCAGTGCTCCGGCGCGCGGTCTGGACGCTGTGGCACTGCCTGGACGCGATGGATCGCACCTGGCTGCCGGTGCTGCACGACTGGCGTCTGAACGAGCGCCATTACGGGGCGCTGCAGGGCTTGAACAAGGCCGACATGGCGCGCGAGTACGGCGACGCGCAGGTGCTGGCCTGGCGGCGCAGCTACGACACGCCGCCGCCGGTGCTCGAGCCGAACGACCCGCGCGGTCAGCGCGACGACCCGCGCTATGCGCGCCTGTCGCCGGCGCAGATCCCGCTGACCGAGTGCCTGAAGGACACGGTCGAGCGGGTGCTGCCGTGCTGGAACGAACGCCTCGCACCGGCCATCCGCGGCGGCCAGCGGCTGCTGATCGCCGCCCACGGCAACAGCATCCGCGCGCTCGTGAAGTACCTCGACGGCATCAGCGACGACGACATCGTCGGTCTGAACATCCCCAACGGCGTGCCGCTGGTCTACACCCTGGACGCCGACCTGCGGCCGCTGTCGCGGCGCTACCTGGGCGAGGGTGCCTGAGGCCGCTGCTGGCGCTTGGCCTGCAGCGGGGTCATGGGGCTGATCCGGGGCGCCGCCGAAGATCGCCTGATCAGGGCACCAGTCCGTAGACCTGCTCGGGCAGCACCCGCGGCAACCCCTGGCGTTCCTGCAGCGGCCCGATGATCCCGAACTCGCCCTGGCCGGTGTTGCGCCGCGGTGCGCCGGGCACCGGCCTGCCCTGCGCGTTGAGCACCACGACCACCACCGGCGCCATCCCGGGCGCCGCGCGCTGGGCGACGATGGCTGCCTCGCCGTTCTTCAGGCGCACGAAGTCGCCCGGCGGGTAGACGCCGATGGCCTTGATCAA
>JANMAP010000329.1:0-4365 GCA_031359905.1 Burkholderiales bacterium
TCGCTGCCGCGGCTGGCGCTGATCGTCGTCGACGAGGAGCACGATCCGTCGTTCAAGCAGCAGGAAGGGGCGCGCTATTCGGCGCGCGACCTGGCCGTCTGGCGCGCCCACCAGCGGGGGGTGCCGGTGGTGCTGGGATCGGCCACGCCGTCGCTGGAAACCTGGCAACGGGTGCTCGAAGGCCGCTACCGCCGGCTGGCCCTGGACCAGCGCATCGGTGGCGGTGCGATGCCGCAGGTCCGCATCGTCGACATGGGTCGCCTGCCGCGGGCGACCGACGGCGAGCGGGTGCTGGCGCCGGCCCTGCTGGCGGCGATCGAGGAGCGCATCGCGCGCGGCGAGCAGAGCCTGCTGCTCCTCAATCGCCGCGGCTATGCGCCGGTGCTGCACTGCGCGGCCTGCGGCTGGAAGAGCGGCTGCCCGCACTGCAGCGCCTGGCGTGTCTTCCACAAGCTCGACCGCACGCTGCGCTGCCACCACTGCGGGCTGAGCGAACGCGTGCCGCGCGCCTGCCCGGACTGCGGCAACCTCGACATCGCAGCGATCGGCCGCGGCACCGAAAAGCTGCAGGAGCAGCTCGGCGCACTGTTGCCCGGCGCGCGGGTGGCGCGCATCGACGCCGACAGCACGCGTGCGGTCGGTGCGCTGCAGACCCAGCTGGCCGCCGTGCACGCCGGCGAGGTCGATGTGCTGGTCGGCACGCAGATGGTGGCCAAGGGACACGACTTCCGGCGCATCACGCTGGTCGCTGCCGTCAACCCCGACACGGCGCTGTTCAGCAGCGACTTCCGCGCGCCCGAGCGGCTGTTCGCGCTGCTGATGCAGGCGGCCGGGCGTGCCGGCCGCGACGCAGCGCAGGCCGACGCCAGCCAGATGTGGGTGCAGACCTGGAACCCGGCGCAGCCGCTGTACGCCGCGCTGCGCGCTCACGACTACGCCGCCTTCGCTGCCAGCCAGCTGCGCGACCGCCAGGGCGCCGGCCTGCCCCCCTTCGTCAGCCTGGCGCTGCTGCGCGCCGAGGCGCGCAGTGCCCAGGTCGCCGGCGACTTCCTGCGCGATGCCGCGGTCGCCGCCGGGGCCTTCGACGGCGTGACGGTCTACCCGCCGGTGCCGCCGCCGGTGTCCAAGGTGGCCGGCGTCGAACGCATGCAGATGCTGCTGGAATCGCCGTCGCGCGGCCAGCTGCAGCGGACGCTGGCGGTCTGGCTGCCGCAGATGCAGGCGCTGCGGGCCCGCCACAAGGGCCTGCTGCGCTGGGCCGTGGACGTCGACCCGCTGGCGATCTGATGCGCCCGCAGGGACCGCGCGGGCCCTGGAGACGGCGCCGGGGCCAAGCGCCAGCCCCGGCCGCGGCGCCAGGGCATCAACCGGGCAGCACGCGCTGCAGTTGCATGGCTTCGGCCAGGTGGGCCGTGAGGATGCTGTCGCTGGCTGCCAGGTCGGCGATGCTGCGGGCCACTTTCAGGCAGCGGTGCAGACGCCGGCCTGACCAGGCCAGCCGCTCGGCAGCGCTGCGCAGGAACAGCGCCGCGGCGGCGTCGAGCGCGCAATGCACGTCGAGCGCAGCGCCGTCGAGCAGCGCGTTGGCGTGTCCCTGGCGCTGCTCGGCGCGCTGGCGCGCCGCCGCCACCCGCGCGGCGACGACGCTGCTGGGTTCCCCCTGCGGCAGCGCCAGCAACTCGTCGGCGCTGGCGGCCAGCACTTCCACCTGCAGGTCGATGCGGTCGAGCAGCGGACCGGACAACCGCCCCTGGTAGCGCGCCACGGCGTCGGGCGTGCAACGACACGCGCGCCCAGCCGCCAGCGGCGCCCCCAGCCAGCCGCAGGGACAGGGGTTCATCGCCGCGACGAGCTGGAAGCGCGCCGGAAAGGTGGCTTGCCGCGCGGCCCGCGAAATCGTGATCCGGCCGGTTTCCAGCGGCTCGCGCAGGGCTTCGAGCGCGGCGCGCGGGAATTCCGGCGTTTCGTCGAGGAACAGCACGCCGCCATGCGCCAGCGAGATCTCGCCGGGTCGCGGCGGCGAGCCGCCACCGACCAGCGCCACCGCGCTGGCGCTGTGGTGCGGCGCGCGCAGCGGGCGCTGGCCGAAAGCCACGCCGCCACCGTCCGGGCCGTTCTCGTCGACCCGCGTCAGCCCGCGCAGTGCAGCGGCGGCCAGCGCTTCGTCTTCGGGCAGGGGTGGCAGCAACCCGGCCAGGCGCTGTGCCAGCATCGACTTGCCAGTTCCCGGCGGCCCGACGAGCAGCAGGCTGTGGCCGCCTGCAGCGGCGATTTCCAGCGCCCGCTTGGCCCCCGCCTGGCCCTTCACGTCGCGCAGGTCGGGCCCGGCAGCCGCCGCGGCCGGCGGCCAGGCCAGCGCCTGCGCCAGCGGCGCTGCGGCGTCGCCCGGCAGCAGCCAGGCGACGACTTCGGCCAGGTTGGACGCGCCGCGCACATCCAGCCCGGCCACCAGGGCGGCGCTGCGCGCGCTGGCCAGCGGCAACACCAGGGCCCGGCCGCTGCCGGCCTGGCGCAAGGCCAGCGCCAGTGCCAGCGCGCCGCGCACCGGCCGCAACTCGCCAGCCAAAGACAGTTCTCCAGCGAACTCGGCACTCGCCAGGCGTGCGGCGTCGAGCACCCCCGCCGCCGCCAGCAGCCCGAGGGCGATCGGCAGATCGAAGCGCCCGGATTCTTTGGGCAGATCGGCGGGCGCCAGGCTGACGGTCACCCGCTTGTTGTGCGGGAAGGCAAAGCCGCTCTGCTGGATCGCCGCGCGCACCCGTTCGCGCGCTTCCTTCACCTCGGTGTCGGCCAGACCGACGAGCGTGAAGCTGGGCAGGCCGTTGGCCAGTTGCACCTCGACCTGGACGGGCGGTGCGTTCAGCCCATCCAGGGCGCGGCTGGCAACGGTGGCGAGCGACATGTCGGCGGTTCTCCTGGCCGCCGATTCTGCGAGTGCAGCCTGTTGCTGCAACGCACCAACAAGGGGGCAACTCCTTTGGGTGCACCCGAAATGTGCATGGAAAGACAGGTCCTGGGATCCGGCGCATCACGCCGGTGCCCGCGACGGCCAACCAGCGATGGCACAGAAGCTGCAAACCCCAACCTGGAAGTTACTTGTTCTCACCTCACCCCCGCCCGAACGGAAATTCCATGAAAACACCTCTCTACGCCCTGCTGGCCACCCTTGCCGTGACCGCCGTGCCCCGTGTCGCGATGGCCGATCTGGCATTCAACGTCGGCGCCGTCACCGACTACCGCTACCGCGGCATTTCGCAGACCCGCTTGAAGCCCGCGCTGCAGGGTGGCATCGACTTCAGCAGCAACGGCTTCTACCTCGGCACCTGGCTGTCGACGATCAAGTGGGTCAAGGACTTCGGCGGCGACGCCAACGTCGAGATCGACCTGTACGGCGGCTACAAGGGCGACATCGTCAAGGATTCGTTGTCCTACGACGTCGGCGTGCTGACCTACCAGTACCCCAGCAACAAGCTCAAGCCGAGTGCCAACACCACGGAGATCTACGGTGCGCTGACCTTCGGCCCGGCGACCATCAAGTATTCGCACTCGGTCAGCGACACATTCGGCAACGCCAACAGCAAGAACAGCTACTACCTGGACGGCAGTGCGACCTTCGATCTCGGCAGTGGCTTGAGCCTCACCCCGCACATCGGCTACCAGAAGATCAAGGGCACCTACGCGGGCCCGGGCACGTACACCGACTATGCGTTGACGCTGGCCAAGGACTTCAGCGGGCTGGTGGTCAGCGCGGCCCTCATCGGCACCGATGCCGACAAGTCGTTCTACTCCTCGCCGGTGAACGGCAAGGAACTGGGCAAGTCCACCGTCGTGCTCGGTGTCAAGTACAACTTCTGAACCCGGAGAACTGACCATGAAGATGGTGACCGCCATCGTCAAGCCGTTCAAGCTTGACGAAGTGCGTGAAGCCCTGAGCGGCATTGGCGTTCAAGGCATCACGGTGACCGAAGTCAAGGGCTTCGGTCGCCAGAAGGGACACACCGAGCTGTACCGCGGTGCCGAGTACGTCGTCGACTTTCTGCCCAAGGTGAAGATCGAGGCCGCGGTCGACGAAGCCATCGTCGATCGCGTCATTGAAGCCATCGAAGGCGCCGCCCGCACCGGCAAGATCGGCGACGGCAAGATCTTCGTCACCACGCTCGAACAGGTGGTGCGCATCCGGACCGGCGAGACCGGCAAGGACGCCCTCTAAAGAGCCTGTCCCGGCGACCGACCGCGCGGCCCGCAGCGGCCGCGGTGGTGCATCGCCATCTTCAAAAAGAGCCCACCACCATGAAGAAACTCATCACCATCCTGGCCCTGGGCGTCGCCGCCCTGGGCTTCGGCAGCGCGGTGCTGGCGCAAAGC
>JANMAP010000304.1:0-3630 GCA_031359905.1 Burkholderiales bacterium
GGCTCGTCGAGGATCAGCAGCTGCGGGTCGGTCAGCAGCGCGCGAACGATCTCCACGCGCTGGCGTTCGCCGACGCTCAGGGTGTGGACGGGCCGGTCGGGCTCGACATCCAGGCCGTAGGTCCTGGCGACTTCGACGACGCGTTGGCGCACCGCCGGCAGGCCCAGGTCCTTGCCCAGGCCGAGCCAGACGTTCTGCGCCGCGGTCAGCGTGTCGAACAGCGAAAAGTGCTGGTAGACCATGCTGATGCCCAGCGCGCGGGCCTGCGCCGGGCTGGCGATCTGCACCGCCTGGCCGTTGAAGCGGATCGTGCCGGCGTCGGGTTGCACCGCGCCGTAGACGATCTTCATCAACGTGCTCTTTCCGGCACCGTTCTCGCCGAGCACGGCGTGGATCTGGCCCGGCGCGACGCGCAGGTCGACGCCGTCGTTGGCGCGCACCGCGGGGTACTGCTTGGTGATGCCGGTGAGTTCCAGGCGCAGCATGGGCGGGACGCTTCAGCGCGGGGCCGCGCTGCGCCTGGCTGGCGCGCGGCGGGCGGGGGTCAGAAGTGGTACTCGGCGCGGATCATCGGCGTCTTGGCGAAGGCGCCACTGCCGGCCGGGCCGTTGTGGTCGTTGCCGAACTTGTTCTTCCAGTACTGGTACTCGACGCCGAGCTTGAACTTGCCCGGCGCGCCGAGCACGCCGCCCAGGTCGTACATGATCTGCGCGTCGATGTTGGTCTCGGCGGCGGTCTGCGCGCCGAACTCGTTCCGGCCCTTGCTGGCGATGAAGTTGGCGAAGCCCTCGAAGGAGAAGCCGCTGTCCTTGCCCAGCGGAATGCCCCAGGCCGCCGTCAGCATCGGGTGCGTCTTGTAGCTGTAGCGCGGCGTGCTGGTCTTCGTGAAGGTGTCGTACGGCGCGTTGCTTTCCCACAGCGCCAAGAGGCTGACGTTGAGGAAGCCCGGCACGTCGACGAACAGCGTCGGCCCGAGCACCACCATGCGCTTCTTGGAGTTGTAGCCGGCGTCGGTCTTGGCATTCACGTCGAAGCCGCCGGTCAGGCCCAGGCCGCGCAGCGGGCCGGCCTTGAACGAGGTGCCGGTGACCTTTTCCAGGTCGAGCGTGTGGCGGTAGAGGATGTAGACCTCGTAGGCGCCGTTGCCCGAGCCGGCACCGGCCGGGTCTTTGCTGTCGGACACCAGGTAGTCGACGTTGAAGAAGTTGGTGCCGTACTTGTAGCCGCTGACGTGCGCCAGGTTGAAGATGTTCTTGCCGATGTCGGCGTCGTTGAAGGGCTCGCGGTACTTGCTGCCGGTTCGATAGCCCAGCGCGGTGTCGCTGAAGTCGGCTGCCGTGGCCGTGGCCGGCAGTGCAACGCAGGCGGCCAGCAACAGCGCGGCATGCCGGTGCCGGCATGGCCGGACGAGAACAGACTGGGCGCAAACAGACGGGGCGCAAACAGACGGGGCGCGAACAGCCGCGGCGGCGATGTTGGCAACAGGCATGGGCTTCCTCTGGTTGGAGTGTGGGAATCGATCGACGGGCCATGCCCGGGGGCACGCGTCCCGGGGAACTGCGCGCAATATTCATACCAGTCTTCATCGTCGTGCCCCGCACGCCGCGTCGAAGGTCCGGCCGGCGGCCGGCACCCAGCGCCCGGCGACGCAGGTGGCCACCAGGTTGCGTTCGTCGGCCAGCATCAGCCAGGCGAAGACGCGGGCGTGCAGGTCCTGCGCGGCCAGCCCCGGCACCGCGCCGCGCGCCACCGCGTCGCGGTGCGTGGCCACCGCGCCCTGGGCCCAGTCCCACAGCGCCAGGTCGGCCATTGCGCCGGGGTCGAGATGGCCGATCTCGCCGTCGAGCTGCAGCGCCTGCGCCGCGCCGCGGGTGGCCGCATGCAGCGCGCTCCAGGCGGTCAGCCGCGTGCCGCGCAGGGCCTGCACCTTGTAGGCCTCGGCGATCGTGCGGACCATGCTCAGGCTGGTGCCGCCGCCGACGTCGCTGGCCAGGCTGACGCGGTGCCCGCTGTCGACGGCCGCCTGCCAGTCGAACAGCCCGCTGCCGAGGAACAGGTTGCTGGTCGGGCAATGGGCGATCTGCGCACCGGTTTCGCGCAGCAACGCCCTGTCGGGGGCGTCGAGCCAGATGCCGTGCGCCAGCACCGCGCGTTCGTGCAGCAGGCCGTGCTGGCGGTAGACGTCGAGGTAGCTGCGCGCCGCGGGGAACAGCTCGGCGATCCAGCGCACTTCGGCGGTGTTCTCGGCGACATGCGTCTGCATGTACACGCCGGGGTGGCGGCGACACAGATCGCCGGCCATCGACAACTGGTCCGGCGTGCTGGTCGCCGCGAAGCGCACCGTCACCGCGTAGGCGTTGCGGCCCTGGCCATGCCAGCGTGCGATCAGCTCTTCGCAGTCGCGCTCGGCACCCGCCACGTCGTCGCGCAGGCCGTCGGGGGCGTGGCGGTCCATCAGCACCTTGCCGGCGACCAGGCGCATGCCGCGTGCCGCGGCGGCAGCGAACAAGGCCTCGGCCGAGACCTTGTGCACCGTCGGGAAGACCACCGCCGCCGTCGTGCCGTGGGCCAGCAGCGCGTCGAGGAAGCGCGCCGCGCCGTCGGCGGCCACGGCGGGGTCGGCGAAGCGCTGCTCGGCGGGGAAGGTGTAGGTCTGCAGCCAGTCGAGCAGGCCGGCCGCCGGGCTGGCGATGACGTCGAGCTGCGGGCTGTGGACGTGGGTGTCGATGAAGCCCGGCATCAGCAGCCGGCCGCGCCGGTCGACGCGCTGCCAGTCGTCGCCGGGCGGCTGATCGCCGGGCAGCGCATCGACGATGCGGCCGTCGGTGACCAGCAGCCAATGGTCGGGGCGCCAGCGCACGCCGTGCAGGCCCGTGTCGCCCCAGCGCGGGGCGGCGCTGAAGTCCAGCAGGTCGGCGCGCAGCGCGGTGTTCAAGGCGTGGCCAGCGGGGCGCAATCAGGGTGCAAGCGCCGGGATGTCGATGACGGTGCAAGGCTCATGGGATGCGGCGATGATGGCGGCGACGTGGGGCGCATCGTATCTGCCACGCCGGGCGGGTCCACAGCCTGTTCACCGCGTGTCCTGGCCGCGTCCTGAGCGCGTCCTCACTGCGAACGCGCGTCAAACAGGACGGCAAGTCCACGGTACCGGCACGGCGAGCGAACGACGTCCCGACCGAGTCCGCCGCAGAATCCGCGTCATTCCCTGCCCCGAGCTGCGTTCCATGGCCATCCGTCCGATTCGCTTCTTCCACCGCGGCGCGATCGTCGAAATCGCGGCGCCGCCGTCCAGCCGCAGCGTGCTCGACTGGCTGCGCGACGACCAGCGCTGCAGCGGCACCAAGGAAGGCTGCAACGAAGGCGACTGCGGCGCCTGCACGGTGGTGCTCGGCGAGCTCGATGCCGACGGCGCGCTGCAGCTCAAGCCGGTCAACGCCTGCATCCAGTTCCTGCCGACGCTGGACGGCCGCGCCCTCTTCACGGTCGAGGACCTGGCGGATGCGCAGGGCGGGCTGCACCCGGTGCAGCAGGCGATGGTCGACTGCCACGGCTCGCAGTGCGGCTTCTGCACCCCGGGCATCGTGATGTCGCTGTGGGCCAGCCTGCAGCGTCACCGCGCGGCCGGCACGC
>JANMAP010000332.1:0-4812 GCA_031359905.1 Burkholderiales bacterium
CCGCAGCGAAGACTCGGTGATCCGCGAGATCGAGGAGATCCGCGACAAGGTCAAAGGCTTCACTGGAGTGATCAGCGACCTCGGCGGCCCGACCGCCAACATGTACCGCATCGGCTGCAAGAGCCCGGCCATCGAAGCCGCGTGCCGCAAGCCGAGCTGCGTCTACCCCGGCATCTGCCCGAACCTGAACACCGACCACGGCCCGCTGATCCACATGTACCGCCGGGCGCGCGCGCTGCGCGGCGTGAAGAAGATCCTCATCGGCTCGGGCCTGCGCTACGACCTGGCGGTGAAGAGCCCGGAGTACATCAAGGAACTCGTCACCCACCATGTCGGCGGTTATCTGAAGATCGCCCCCGAGCATACCGAAGGCGGGCCGCTGTCGAAGATGATGAAACCGGGCATCGGCAGCTACGACCGCTTCAAGCAGCTGTTCGACAAGTTCAGCGCCGAGGCCGGCAAGAAGCAGTACCTGATTCCGTACTTCATCGCCGCCCACCCGGGCACCAGCGACGAAGACATGATGAACCTGGCGCTGTGGCTGAAGAAGAACGGCTTCAAGGCCGACCAGGTGCAGACCTTCTACCCGTCACCGATGGCCACGGCCACGGCGATGTACCACAGCAACCTGAACCCGCTGAAGGGCATCAGCCGCGACCCCACGCGCGCCGAACGCGTCGACATCGTTCGCGGCGACCGCCGGCGCCGGCTGCACAAGGCCTTCCTGCGCTGGCACGACCCGAACAACTGGCCGCTGTTGCGAGAGGCGCTGAAAACGATGGGCCGCGCCGATTTGATCGGCAACGGCAAGCACCACCTGATCCCGAGCTTCCAGCCGGCGGTCGACGGCAGCTACACCAGCACGCGGCGCAAGAATTCCACGCCCGGCGGGCAGCGCACCTCGACCGCCACACCAGGCCGGCTGCTGACCCAGCACACCGGCCTGCCGCCGCGGGACAGCGGCGCAAAACTGCCCGCAACGGTCAAGCCTTCGGCCCGGCGCAAACCGCGCTGAGGGCCGGGCCGGGCCGGCCAGGCCTCACTGCCAGCCTGCCGCGCTCAGCGCGTCGATCACCGCCCTAGCAAACAACTCGTGGCCGTACGGCGTCGGGTGCACCGGGTCGGCGAAGAGGTACTTGCTGATGTCGCCGGGGACCACCGTGCCCGCGCTGCAGCCGAGCGATCCCAGCACCGCCACCGCCGGGTTGCAGGCCGGGCCCGCGATATTGGAAAAGCCATAGGCGCCGGGGTCGGCGACCCAGGCGCGGAACAGCTGGTACAGATCGACCACCAACACTTCGGGCGTGTCGGCCAGGCCCTCCAGCAGCTTCTGGTTGAAGACAAATGACATCAGCTCGATCAGGTCGCGCGTGCTGGCCGCCTGCGCGCGGCCGAACGGCGACTTGCTGACGTCGGGCACCGTCACCACCACGACCCGCTTGGCGCCCTTGGAGACGATCTGGGTCTTGATGTAGCCGGCCAGTTCCGTGCCGGCGCGGCCCATGGCCTCGTTCGCCGTCTGCCCGGCCAGCGTCGAATTGCCGCCGGCGGCGACGCTGGCGCTGACGATGCCGAGTTGCACGAACAGATCGTTGGCGCCGGCCAGCACCGTGACCAGCTCAGTGCCCGAGAAGCTGCCACCGCTGGCCGCCAGATGGTTGGCGATCTGCGTCCTGACGGGGACGGTCAGCTGACCCAACGCGCCCGAACTCTGCCCGGCGGCCAGCGTCGCCGCGTTACCCACGCCGATCGGATCGGTGACGCGCGACCCGCCTTGGGCATAGTCGAAGCAGCCCGGCTTGTTGACCACCGGCGCCGGCGGAAATCCGACCAGCGCCTGATTGGCGTTCAGACCGGTCTGCGCCGCACAGGGCGCCGGCAGCTTGAGGCTGGCGGCCAGGCGTTCGACCCAGATCTGCACGCCCGGGCCATTGACGGTGTACTTGCCCCCGCCGATGGCGGCAATGCCGCTGACGGCATAGCTGCCGACGTCACTCAGGCTGTCGCCGAAGGACACCACCTTGGTGTACGCGATCTTGTCCGGCGGCGGGCTGTCGCTGCCGCCGCCGCAGGCGGCCAGCAGAGCGGCCGCGACGATCGAAATGGTGGCCAGGCGCCGTTGGTTCATGGTGTTCGTCTCCGGGGTGTCCGCGTCGGCGGATCTGTGAAGGGGGCCGGGGCAATATACAAGCCTGCAAGCCCTGGCGCCTCTCGCCTGTCGCCGCCGTTCGCCGTTCGCCAGTCCACGAGAGCGGCGCCGCCGGGCGTTCTGACGATGTCAGCGCTTTAGACACCCAGTCCGTCGAGCGCGGCGACCAGCGCGTCCAGATCGGCCTGGCTGTTGTAGGCCTGGACGGACAGGCGGACGAAAGCCTGGCCGCGATGCTCGGTGACCGGCACCTCGATCCGGTGCTGATCGAAGAGTTGCCGGCGCAGGGCGTCGGCGTCGGTGCAGCGCACCGGGATCGGCACCATCTGGGCATGGTCCTGGTCGGTGGCGATCGCCGCCAGGCCGTTGCGGCGGGTCACCCGTTCGCGGGTCGCGCAGGCCAGCGCATGGCAGCGCGCCTGCCACTGCGGCCAGCCATGGCGCTGCTGGAAGTCGATCGCCGCCGGCACCGACAAATAGGCGGCGATGTCGCGCGTGCCCTGCCACTGCAGGCGGCGCTGCAGCGGCGTGCTGCCGGTGTAGGCGTCGAAGCCACGGGCCGGCAGTGCAGGCTGGCCCTGGGCCGTGGCGGCGGCAGTTGCCGCGTCGTGCTCGTCGGCGACGCGGCCCCAGCTGACCAGCGGGGCTTGCAGGCCGTCGTGGAGTTCGCGCCGCGCATGCAGGAAGGCCGCGCCCTTGGGCGCGCACAACCACTTGTGGGCGTTGCCGGTGTAGTAGTCGGCGCCGATGGCGGACAGCGCCAGCGGCAGCTGGCCCGGCGCATGGGCGCCATCGATCAGCGTGGCGATGTCGCGCCTGCGCGCCGCAGCGCACAGCGCGGCCACCGGAAGGATCAGCGCCGTCGTCGACGTGACGTGGCTGCTGAAGATCAGCCGCGTGCGCTGGCTGGTCGCGGCCATCACGCGGTCGACCCAGGCGCCGCTGTCGAAGGGCAGCGGCAGCGGCACGTGCCGGTAGTGCGCGCGCTGCGCCGTGCAGGCCTGGCGCCAGATGGCGTCGCAGGCGCCGTATTCCTGGTCGGTGGCGGCCAGCACCTCGTCCCCGGGCTGCAGCACCAACGAGCGGGCGACGATGTTGACACCCGTCGTGGCGTTGGCGACGAAGGCCAGATCGTCGGCCTGCGCGCCGAGGTGGTCGGCGAGCACGCGCCGCGCCTGCGCCAGCAGCGCACCCGAACGTCGGCTCAGAAACTCGACCGGGTTGCGTTCGAGTTCGCGCTGCCAGTCCTGATAGCGGTCGAAGACCGCCCGCGGGCATGCTCCGAACGAACCGTGATTGAGGAAGACGATGTCCGGATCGAGCAGGAAGTGTTCGCGCATGGCCGGCAATCATCGCAAACCAGCAATGGCGCCGGGCGCGTTTGGCGCGCCCGATGCGCGCTGACGCAGCAGCCTGTCGGGCGCCGTCCGACGCCCGTTGCCGCCGTCTGCCGACAGGGCGATGGCCGATCCGCCCGCTGCGCTGCCGCACCGCCGAGCTTACGGTTGGATCAGGCTCACGCTTCTTGTCAGGTGACCATCATGACCAATTGCCACCCGCTCCTGCCCGCGACCTCGCGCATCGCACTTCCCGCCGCCAGCACGATCGAGATCGAGATCGAAATCGAGTACGAACTGCGCTTCCAGTCGCTGTTCGACCCGGGCCGCGCACTGACCTTCCCGTGCGACGCCACGGGCGTGGTGGCGATGGACCGGCTCAGCGATCGCGCGCGCGGCAATTACCTCTACGCGCGGGCGCTGCTCGGGCGCGACTTCGCCACGCCGTTGGTCATCCGCGGGGCGGCGCGGGCGGTACCGGCCTCAGCGGCTGTCCGGTTGCCGGCGGGCCATGCCGCAGAATCAGCGGCATGCCTGCTGCCAGCCTGATCAGCCTCATCGACGACATCGCCAGCGTCCTCGACGACGTTGCGTTGCTCACCAAGGTTGCTGCGCGCAAGACCGCCGGCGTCCTGGGCGACGATCTGGCGCTCAACGCTCAGCAGGTCAGCGGCGTCCGGGCCGACCGCGAGCTGCCGGTGGTCTGGGCGGTGGCCCGTGGCTCACTGCTGAACAAGGCGATCCTGGTCCCGTCGGCGCTGGCCATCAGTGCCTTCGCGCCGTGGCTGGTGACGCCGCTGTTGATGGTCGGCGGCGCGTTCCTGTGCTACGAAGGCTTCGAGAAGCTGGCCCACCGCTTCCTGCATTCCCCGGCCGAAGACAGGCTGCGCGTGGTCGAACTCGAACAGGCGTTGGCCAACCCGGCGATCGATCTGGTGGCTTTCGAGCGCGACAAGATTCGCGGCGCGGTGCGCACCGATTTCATCCTCTCGGCGGAGATCATCGCCATCACCCTCGGCACGGTGGCCACCGCGGCCATGACCACGCAGGTGCTTGTCCTCAGCGGCGTCGCCCTGTTGATCACGGTGGCTGTCTATGGCTTGGTCGCCGGCATCGTCAAGATTGACGACCTTGGCCTGTGGCTGTCGCGCCGGCCCGCCGCGATGGCACAGGCGGTGGGCCATGGCCTATTGCGCGCCGCCCCGTGGCTGATGAAGCTGCTGTCGGTGGCCGGCACGGCGGCGATGTTTCTGGTCGGCGGCGGCATCCTCGTGCACGGCTTGCCGCCGTTGCGCCATGCGCTGGAGGCAGCGGTGCAGGGGCGCG
>JANMAP010000337.1:0-2027 GCA_031359905.1 Burkholderiales bacterium
CACGGGGCTGCTCGACACAGCACCGGAGCGCAGCTTCGACGACATCGTGGCCTTGGCCGCGCAGATCTGCGTCACGCCGACCGCGCTCGTGACCCTGGTCGACCGAGATCGCCAGTGGTTCAAGGCCCGCACCGGATTGGACGTGGCCGAGACCGGCCGCCGGGAGTCCTTCTGCGGTCACGCCATCGGCTACCCCGAGCGCGTGATGCTGGTTCCCGACACCCACCGCGACGCGCGCTTTGCCGACAACCCGCTGGTCACCGGCGCGCCCCACATCCGCTTCTACGCCGGCGCCCCTGTGGTTACCTCGGACGGCCATGCCCTGGGCACGGTGTGCGTGATCGACTGCCAGCCGCACCAGATCATGCCCTGGCAGGCCGCCGCGTTGCGGGCCCTAAGCGACCAGGTGGCGCGGCTGCTGGAGTTCGGCCACCTCGACCGGCGTTCGCGAGTCCGCGCACGCAACCTGACGCGGCGCGCACTGCGCGAGGCGGAACGCACGATGGCGATTGCCGCATCGGGCGCCGAACTGGCGTCCTACGTCGACCACGACTTCATCTACCGTTTCGTCAACGACACCCACCTCACCTACTGGGCGCGCCAGCGCGATCAGGTGGTGGGCCACAAGATGCGCCAGGTGGTGGGCGCGCGGCTGTTCGACCGCCAGTTCAAGCCTTTGCTGCTGCGCGCGCTGGCCGGCGAGGTGATCGACGTCGAGCGTGATGTGCCCTTCCCGGGACGCGGTGTGCGCAACGTGCTGATCCACCTGGAGCCGGCGCGCGGCAGCAGCGGCCGCATCGACGGCGTGGTGCTGCGCACACGCGACGTGCAGCCCTTTGCCGACATGCTGGCCCGTCTGGGCGAGCGGGTCGAACGGCTGGAGCGGCGCACGCTGCAGCAAGAACGCGTGCTGCACATCCTCTCGCATGACCTGCGCGAGCCGCTCAATGCCGTGCTGAACTTCAGCGGCCTCGCCGAATCCGCCGCCCAGGGTGCCGAACCTCTTTCGGCCTATCTGGGTTACGTGCGGCGCGGCGCACGCCGGCTCAAGGACATGCTGGACGACCTGACGCGCTTCGTCTCGGTGGAAACAGAACGGGGCGAGCGCCGCGAGGTGGTGCTGGACGAGGCCCTGCGCGATGTGCTGGCCGAGCTGGCGGGCCTGATCCAGCACCGCGGTGCGCAGGTCGACGCCCAGCCCCTGCCGGTCGTCGAAGGCGACCCGATCCTGGCGCGCCTGATGCTGCGCCACCTGCTGGACAACGCGTTGCGCTTCGCGCGCCCGGGCGTTGGCCCGCGGGTGCGAATCCATGCCGAAGACGGGGGCACGCACTGGCGTCTGTGCGTGAGCGACAACGGCATCGGCATCCCGAAGGCCTCACGCGAAGGCGTGTTCGACCTCTTTCGCCGCCTGCACGCCCCTGCCGAGTCCGAAGGGACCCACAGCGGGCTGGGGCTGGCGTTGTGCCGGCGCATCGCCGAGCTGCATGGCGGCTGCATCAGCGCACAGGCGAACGCGGACGGCGACGGCGCGTGCATCGTGGTCGAGTGGCCGCGACCCGCGCGCGAGGCGGGGTCGGAGGCGGCATGACGCCGCCGCGCTCGGTGATGCTCGTGGATGACAGCGAGCCCGATAACGTGTTCCACGACATCGTGCTGCGAGCAGCCGGATTCAACGGCCAGCTGGTTGTGTTCGACGACCCCCTGCCCGCGCTGCAGGCGCTGACCTCGGCATCGATCAAGCCCGACCTGGTGCTGCTGGACATCAACATGCCCGGGGTCGATGGCTTCGGCTTCGCCAGCCGGCTCTGCGCCGCGCTGCCGCAGGCAGACTGGCCCAGGGTGGTGATGCTGTCCTCGTCGGACCTGCAGGAGGACCGGGCGCGCGCGCTGTCCATTCCGATCGTCGCTGGCTACCTCACCAAGCCCTTGGCGGGAGCCAGCGTATTGGCGCTGCTGGCCGGGCAGCTGCCGCCCGACGCTAACGGATGAAGCTGAGCCCGCTGGCAACGCGGGCAACTCGGGCG
>JANMAP010000359.1:0-9856 GCA_031359905.1 Burkholderiales bacterium
AGACCTGGTATTTCACGCAGGTCTCCCCGCTCGACCCGCGCGCCCAGAAACTGCCGCTGCCCGACGACCTGATGGGCGACCTGGTGGCCTATGTGGTGACGCACGAGGTCGGCCATTCGCTGGGCTTTCCGCACAACATGAAGTCGAGCTCGCTGTATCCGGTGGCCAAGATCCGCGATGCCAAGTGGCTCAAGGAGATGGGCCATGTCGCCACGTTGATGGACTACAGCCGCATGAACTACGTGGTCCAGCCCGAGGACAAGGTCGACCCGGCGCTGCTGCTGCCGAAGATCGGGCCCTACGACATCTTCGCCACCAAGTGGGGCTACACGCCGATCCCGTCGGCGAAGACCCCCGAAGACGAGCGCGCCGTGCTCAACAGCTGGGCCCGCGAGCAGGACGACAAGCCCTGGCTGCGCTTCAGTTCGCCCAAGGCCGAGGGCGGCGACTTCGGCGAAAACACCGAAGCCGTCGGCGACGCCGACGCCGTGCTGGCCACCGGCCTGGGCGTGAAGAACCTGCAGCGCATCGTCAAGCTGCTGCCCGGCATGACGCGCAAGGACGGCCGCGACGACAAGACGCTGGAAGACCTGTACCGTGCCACGTGGGGCCAGTGGTCGCTCGAGATGGGCCATGTGGCGGCCATCGTCGGCGGCTACGAGGTGCAGAACAAGCACAGCGACCAGGCCGGCGCGACCTTCACCCCCTTGCCGCGCGAGCGCCAGGCGCGCGCCGTCAAGTTCATCGCCGACCAGGCACTGGCCACGCCGCAGTGGCTGCTCGACCCATCGATCACCGAAAGGCTACGGCCGTCCGAACCCGGGGCGCTGCTGCTCAACAGTCAGCGGCGGATCCTGCGCAATCTGCTCGACCGGTCGCGCAGCGGTCGGCTGCAAGCGCAGGAGGCCATCCTTGCCGACAAGGCCTACCGGCTGGACGAACTGCTCACCGACCTGCGCAGCGGGGTGTTCGGCGAACTCCAAAGCGGTGCGCGCATCAGCCCGCCCCGGCGCAACCTGCAACGCGGCTATCTCGAGGTGCTCAGCGAACGGCTGAACGCCGCGGGCCCGGCCACCGACGACGCCAAGGCCGTCGTGCGCGCCGAGCTCAACGATCTGAAGGCGCTGTTCGCCGCCAAGTCGCGCACCGCGTCGGACCGCGTGCAGCGCGCCCATCTGCAGGCCCTGCTGGACTACAGCACGAAGGCGCTCGATCCCAAGCTGGCCGAGCCGGTGGCCGCGCCGGGCCCGGCGCCGCGGCCGGCGATCGACGAGACGACCTGCTGGCCGCTGCTGTTCGACGCCTCGAACGGTTGACCGCCGGCGTCCGCCGACGCCGCCTCAGGACCTGTCTTCGGGTCAACAGGCCGACGCCTTCCGCGTCGGCCTTTTTCTTTGCCGGGGCTGCAGCCCTTTCCTGTCGGCGTCTCGCGCCGCGTGGTGAGAGAAAGCCGGTCCTCAGCCGACTGAAGAGCCGATCCATCGACACGCGCCCCGCGGCGACCCCTCATGGAAACCTACTTCGGCACGCCAGGCAACGACAGCTGGACCTTGCATCCGGGCTATGTGCTGACGATCGACGGCCTGGCCGGCATCGACACGGTCTACTTCGGCACCGCGCCGCGATCGAGCTTCACGATCGCCCGCAACGGCGATGGCTCGGTGCAGGTCGACACCGTTTCCGGGGCCAGCGGTGGCCTGCACGTGAAGCTTTACAACATCGAGTTCCTGTCCTTCGCCAACCGCAGCGACACCATCGAGCTGGCCCAGCACTTCGGCGACACGCAGCCCCCGGTCGCCAGCTTTGAAGGCGACGCCACGGGCACGGCCAGCGGCAACATCCACTACCGGCTGCGCTTCAGCGAACCGGTCACCGGCCTGAGCGCAGGCGACTTCGCGGTCGGCAACGGCAGGCTGCTGGAGTTCAGCGGGTCGGGCGCGAGCTACGAGGTGGTCGTCGCCCCAGCCGCGCAGACCGAAGGCCTGTTGATGCTGGGTCTGCTGGCTGGCGCGGTAACGGATCTGTCCGGCAACCCGAATCCGGCCGCGGCAGCGCCCGGGCAGGCCATCGACACGCGCGCGCCGACCCTGGCCGCCTTCAACCCGGCGGCGCTGCCTGCTGGCCCGCTGGTATTCGTCTTCAGCGAGCCGGTGCAGTTCGCAGGCGGCAGCCTGATCGTCAAGACGGCCACTGGTGCGCTGGTGGCCCGCTACGACACCGGCAGCAGCGCCCGACTCGGGCTGGACGGCGCGGTGCTGACCCTGAACCCGGGCAGCGATCTGGCGGCGGGCACCGACTACCGCTTGGACATTGCCGCGGACAGCCTGCGCGACGCGGCTGGCCATCCATTCGCCGGTGTGCGCGACCTGGCCTTCCGAACCGCCAGCGTGGTGAACACGTTGACCGGCAGCAGCCGCGACGATGTCTTCGTTGCCGGCAACGGGCAGGTGCTGGTCAACGGGCTCGGTGGCGTCGACAGCCTGCTCTTCGCCCAGCCGCGCAGCGCCTACGCCGTGCACCCGACCGCGGACGGCTTCAGCGTCAGCGAGCCCGGCACCGGCAACCTGCATGCTTTGCGGCAGGTCGAGCGCCTGCGCTTTGCCGACGGCCTGCTGGCACTCGACCTCGACGGCCATGCCGGCCAGGCCGTGAAAGTCCTGAGCGCGGTCTTCGGCCCGGCCGCGCCCGCTGCGCACCCCGATTACCTGGGGCTGGGCCTGGCTTTGCTCGATACGGGCCTGGGCTACGAGGCGCTGGTCCAGCGGGCCCTCGATGCCCGGCTCGGCCCGGCGCCCACGCCGACGCAGGTCGTCGATCTGCTCTACGGCAACGTGGTCGGCGTGGCGCCGTCGGCCGCCGCGCAGGCCTACTTCGTCGGCCTGTTGAACAACCAGACCTACACGCCAGCCAGCCTGGGCGTGCTGGCAGCCGATCACGAGCTGAACCTGCTGCACGTCGACCTGGTCGGCCTGGCCAGCACCGGCATCGATTACAACCTGGGCCTCGTCGTGGGCTGAGCGGGACGGCGGCGCCCCATCAGCGGTCCGCGGCTGCCTGGGCGCGCGGTGGGCGGATGGTCCGGTAGGGAACAGACCTGGCGGCGTCGCCAGTGTTAAAAGCGGGGCCCGTGCCTGCGTTGAACAGACCGTCTGCCCCGATGAGGTTCCGTGTGCTCCGTTGGCCGCTGGCCATCCTGTCTGCCCTGCTGGCGATTCCGCTGCTGGTGGTGTTGTGGGGCGCCCTGTTCGGCTGGAACTGGGTTCGCGTCCCGCTACAGGACTACGCCTTGCGCCAGACGGGTCGGGAATTGCGTCTGGCCGGCGATCTGCGTCTGCGCTGGGCCTGGCCGGTGCCGATGGTGCGTGCCGAGCGTGTCAGCTTCGCCAATCCGGCCTGGGCCCAGACGCCGCAGATGCTGACCGCCGACGCGGTCGAGGCCGGCATCGACCTGCCTCAACTGCTGCACGGCCGCCTCGCCGTGGCCGACCTGATCCTGACGCGGCCGCATGTCGCGCTCGAACAAGCCAGCGGCGGACGCAAGACCTGGCTGCTCGACCTGCAGCAGACCGACGAAGAACGGCGCATCCCGATCAGCCGCCTGCAGCTCGATCAGGGCGAAGTCGACTACATCGACAGCGTGGGCCGCAGCGCCGTGCACGCCACGGTGTCGACGGTCGGGCCGGCCGCCGGCGCCGGCGCCGAGGGCGACGGCGGCCCGGGAGTGGTCTTCAAGGCCCAGGGCAAGTTGCTGGGGCAGCCGTTCGCGGCCAGCGGCCGCGGCGGCGCGGTGCTGGCCTGGCGCGACCAGAGCCTGCCGTATCCGTTGCAGGTCGACGCGACGCTGGGCCGCACGCGCGTTCAGGCCTCAGGCACGGTCACCGGGCTGCTCGCGCTGGCCGCCGTCGACCTGCGAATGACGCTGCGCGGCGACAGCCTCGCGTCACTGTTCCCGATCGTCGGCATCGCCCTGCCGCCGACGCCCGACTACGTCAGTGCCGGCCGCCTGGTGCGCAGCGGCAAGACCTGGCGCTACGAAGACTTCACGGCCCGCGTCGGCCGCAGCGATCTTGCGGGCAGCCTGCAGGTCGACCTGGCCGGTGCGCGCCCGCAGCTGACCGGTGCGCTCCGCGCGCAGCGGCTGGCCCTGGCCGACCTGGCGCCGGCGGTCGGGGCGCACCCGGTGGCGACGGCAGCCAGCAGCCCGGCGCCGGCCCGCCGGCGGCTGCTGCCCGACGAGCCGTTCGACACGGCGCGGCTGGCCAGCCTCGACGCCGACGTCACGCTGAAGGCGCAAAGCCTGGTGCGCGCCGAAGGTCTGCCGCTGGCCGACCTGGACACGCGGATTCGCCTGAACGACGCCCGGCTGCGCCTGGATCCGCTGAACTTCGGCCTGGCCGGCGGCCAGTTGCGGGGCCAGGTGCTGCTCGACAGCCATGCCACCCCGCTGCGCGGCCAACTGCAGATGCAGTTGCGCGGCCTGCAGATGGCCCGCCTGCTGACGACGCTCGACCTGGCCAAGGCCAGCATCGGGCGGCTGGACGGCGACCTGAACCTCGCCGGCCAGGGCGCGTCGGTGGGGCGCTTGCTGGGCAGCGCCAACGGGCGCGTGACGCTGGTGGCGCAGAACGGGCAAATCAGCCGGCTGCTGATGGAGCAGGTCGGCCTGCACCTGCTGGAAATCCTGCAGCTGCAACTGACCGGCGACCAGACCGTGGCGCTGAACTGCGCGGTGGCCGACTTCAGCGTCCGCCAGGGCGTGATGCAGGCGCAGGCGCTGCTCGTCGACACCGCCGTCAACACGCTGGTCGGCAGCGGCAGTGTCGACCTGTCGCGCGAGATGCTCGACCTGACCATCGTGCCGAAGACCAAGATCAGCAGCCTGGTGGCCCTGCGCGGTCCGATTTATGTCAAGGGCAGCTTCACGCAGCCAGCCGTTGCGCTGGACACCGGCAGCATCGCGGCGCGCGGGGCCGGCGCCGTGCTGCTCGGGCTGGTCAACCCGCTGCTGGCGCTGATCCCGCTGTTCGAAGCCGGGCCGGGCGAGAAGAGCGAATGCGCGCGGCTGGTCCGCCAGACCCACACCGCGCTGCCGAAGCGCAAGACGTGACGCTGGCATGGCCCGCGGGCCGGGGTCGCGCGCGACGCCGCGCGGCTCACCACTCGAGCGGCGGCAGTTCGTGGAAGACGCGGCGCGTGCCTTCCAGCCATTGCTGCGTGAGTGCCTCGAAGTAGGGGTCGCCCATGTCGAAGCGGCGCTGCATCGTCACCCGCAGGCTGTCGCGGGCATAGCACAGCAGGTCGATCGGCATGCCCACCGACAGGTTGCTGATCATCGTCGAGTCGAACGACACCAGCACGCACTTGGTGGCGTCTTCCAGCGTCACGTCGGCGGTCATCGCCAGGTCGAGGATGGGCTTGCCGTACTTGGCTTCGCCGGTCTGCAGGAAGCGGGTGTCGCTGCCGGCTTCGATGAAGTTGCCTTCGGCATACAGGCGGAACAGGCGCATCGGCTCGCCGGCGATCTGCCCGCCGAGGATGAACGACGCGTTGAAGCTCAGCCCGCCGGCTTCGAGGAACGGGCCGTCGCGGCGGCCGATGTCGCGCATCGCGTCGGACACCAGGTTGGCGACGTCGAACATCGAGTCCACGCTCCACAGATGCGGGGGCTCGCCGGCAGCGCGCTGGCGCAGCAGGCTGATCACCGTCTGCGTGGCTGCCAGGCCGCCCGAACTCAGCAAGACCAGCACGCGGTCGCCGGCGCGTTCGAACACCGTCATCTTGCAGAACGTGGCGTAGTTGTCGACGCCGGCGTGGGTCCGTGAATCGCTGGCCAGGATCAGGCCGGCTTCGAGCTTGACGCCGACGCAGTAGGTCATCGGCTCACGGCCCGACCTCGTCGGTCCAGACCTTGAAGCGCTGCAGCGTGTTCGGCCCGAAGGTGCTGGCCAGCGCCACGTCGCAGGCGTCGCGGCCGCGGGCGATCAGCACGCGGCCGATGCGCGGGGTGTTGTTGCGCGCATCGAAGGTGTGCCAGCGGTCGCCAAGCCAGACCTCGAACCAGGCCGCGAAGTCCATCGGCCCGTACGGCGGCGGGGTGCCCATGTCACCGAGGTAGCCTGTGCAGTAGCGGGCCGGAATGTTCAGGCAGCGGCACAGCGCGATGGCCAGATGCGCGTAGTCCCGGCACACACCCTGGCCTTCGTTGTAGGCTTCCAGCGCCGTGCGGGTGCGCCGCGCGTGGCCGTAGCCGAAGGTGATGCGGTGGTGCACGAAGTCGCAGATCGCCTGGACGCGGGCCCAGCCCGTCGGGCCGCTGCCGAACTGCTGCCAGGCGATGTCCGACAACTGGTCGGTCTCGCAGTAGCGGCTGCCCAGCAGGTACAGCAGCGTCGATTCGGGAAGATGCTCGACCGCCACCTGCTCGGCGTGCGGGCTGATGATGTCGAACTGGCCGTCGTCACGTACCAGCGCATCCGTCGTCAGCAGGAAGTCGCCCGGCGGCGCGACCAGCCGCGTGCACCAGTTGCCAAACAGGTCGCGGTAGGCGGAGGCCGGCACCGACGGACGGGTGACGAGATTGTCCGGACGCACCAGGTCCGAAGCGCGTGAATAGTGGATGCTGAGGGCCAGGATCATCGGCGTCGGCGCCGGGAGCTGATAAGCCATCTCGAAACCGACGCGAATCTGCATGGTCGTACCCTTGTCCTGGCCCATGGCCGGCTGTTGATCGAACCGTTGAGCATGCGACCCAGCTGGCCGCGAGTCTGTCTCGCAGCGCACAAAGCAATCGTCGGGCCACTGCGCGGCGACTGGGCGAACGATGGTGCATTGCGCACGGCCGGAGGGCGGATCGCGGTGCACATCGGACGCTGCATTGCCCCGCCGCAGTGCACGCGGCCAGACCCGCCCGCGACCTGCTTTAATCGCCGCGGAGCCCGGAGCCCGGCGCCCTGCGGCGCCGCCTGATGCCACGCCCGACAAGGACAACCCCCCGATGCTCGACCGCCCCGTCACCGCCAGCTGCCTGGCCGAACTGATCGACCAGGCCGCACCGGCCATCGAAGCCCAGCTGATCGCCTGGCGGCGCGACTTCCACCAGCACCCCGAACTCGGCAACCGCGAATTCCGCACCGCCGGCATCGTCGCCGAGCACCTGCGAACGCTCGGCCTGGACGAGGTGCGCACCGGCGTGGCCCACACCGGTGTGGTCGGCCTGCTGAAGGGCGCGCTGCCCGGCCCGGTGGTGGCCCTGCGCGCCGACATGGACGCACTGCCGGTGGCCGAGCAGGTCGACCTGCCGTTCGCGTCGAAGCAGCGCGCGAGCTGGAACGACGAAAGCGTCGGCGTGATGCACGCCTGCGGCCACGATTGCCACACCGCGATCCTGATGGCCGTGGCGACCATCCTCGCCGGCTTGCGCGGCCAGCTGCGCGGCAGCGTCAAGTTCATCTTCCAGCCGGCCGAGGAGATGCCGCCCGAAGGCGAGGACGGCGGCGCCAAGATGATGATCGCCGAAGGCGCGCTGCAGAACCCGACCCCGCAGGCCATCTTCGGCCTGCACGTCACGTCGCGCGCGCCGGTCGGCGTGCTGGCCTACCGGCCGGGGCCGACGATGGCCAGTTCGGACAAGCTGAAGATCACCGTGCACGGCCGGCAGACGCACGGCGCGGCGCCGTGGCTGGGGGTCGACCCCATCGTCACCGCGGCGCAGGTCGTGCTCGGCCTGCAGACAGTCGTCAGCCGCGGCGTCAACCTGGCCAAGGAACCGGCGGTGGTGACCATCGGCGCGATCAAGGGCGGGGTGCGCGAGAACATCATCCCCGACAGCGTCGAAATGCGTGGCACCATCCGCACGTTCGACGAGGCCATGCGCGACGACATCCACGAACGCGTGACCACGCTCGCCGAATCGGTCGCCAAGGGCTCGCGCGCCACCTGCACCGTGTGCATCACCAAGAACTACCCGGTGACCGTCAACGACCCGGCACTCACCGCGGCGATGCTGCCGACACTGCAGCGCGTGGCCGGGCCGGGGCGGCTGGAACTGGCTGACAAGGTCACCGGATCGGAAGACTTCGCGTTCTTCCAGCGCCTGGTGCCGGGGCTGTTCTTCTTTGTCGGCGTGGTGCCCGAAGGCCAGCATCCCGACCAGGCCGCGCCGAACCACTCGCCGCGGTTCTTCGTCGACGAAGCCTGCCTGCTGCCCGGCGTGCGCGCACTGGCCCACCTGGCCTGCGACTTCCTGGAAAGCGCTCCGCCCGCAGCGGGCATCTGATCGGGCCCGCGAAGCCGAATCGACAAGGAGCACCGGTGTCTGATGACCTGCACTTCTACGAACCGCGTGCCGGCCACGGCCTGCCGCACGACCCCTTCAATGCCATCGTCGGCCCGCGGCCGATCGGCTGGATCGCCACGCGCAGCGCGGCCGGCGTGCTGAACCTGGCGCCGTACAGTTTCTTCAACGCCTTCAACTACGTGCCGCCGATCGTCGGCTTTGCCAGCATCGGCGCCAAGGACACGCTGGCCAACGTTCGCGAGACCGGCGAATTCGTCTGGAACCTGACGACCCGGCCGCTGGCCGAGGCCATGAACCAGACCTGCGCCAGCGTGCCGCCCGACGTCGACTAGTTCGTCCTCGCCGGGCTGACCACGGCTCCGTCGCGGCTGGTCGCGCCACCGCGGGTGGCCGAAAGCCCGGTGGCTTTCGAATGCCGGGTGACGCAGATCGTGCAGCTGCAGGGCGCCGACGGCCATGCCGTGCCGACCTGGCTCACGCTGGGCGAGGTCGTGGCGGTGCACATCGACCGCGCGCTGCTCAAGGACGGCATCTACGACACCGCCGCCGCCCAGCCCGTGCTGCGCGGCGGCGGGCCTGCCGATTACTTCGCGATCGCGCCGGAATCGCGCTTTCGCATGCACCGGCCGCGGTAGTCGCCCACAGCCGCCGGCAGCCGTCACCAACCGCCAACTTCGCCGACCCGCGTCCACCCGCCGCCGACAGGCGGGGTGCGGATCCACCCGGCGCAGGCCAGCGCGCCGCGTCGCGTCAATGCCGCCGACGCCGTCATCGTGCAGGGTTGAAGCGCGGTTCGGGCCATGGCGCAGTTCAGACGGGCGAATCCCCGGCACATCAGGGCTTCAGTCGGCAAGCCGGATACCGATACTCAATTTGTCAAAACCTCGACAGAGCAGTTATCGGATCTGCCATGGACAAAGAGTCGACAAGCAGGGGCTGTGCCCACCACAGCACGGCGCAGAGTTCCAAGGACCCTTCGTGATCAGAGAGCCTGATCCGGCTTCCGCCCGGTTCGCACCGTCCCCGCCTTCCACGCGTCGGCCCGCCGCCTGGGCGGGCGTTCTCGCCTGGCTTTGCTGGGCGACACTGGCCGCCGCGTTGGCGCTGGGCCAGCCGCTCCTGGCCTGGGCCGCACTGGGCGCCCTCGGGCTGGCGTTGGCCGTGCCGGCGTTGCCCGCCTGGCGCAGCGCATGGCAGCGCCAGCGCACCGCCGCCACTGCCGGCGACGTCGTGCCGGCGCCGGGATCGCCTGCGGCCGTGACCGCGGAACTGCTGCAGCGCCTGGACGATGCGGCGCGCACCTGGACAGCCCATCTCGGCACCGCGCAGACCCAGATGCGCGAGGCCACCGAACAACTGCTGGGCGGCTTCGGGCAGATCCTGCAGCAGCTCGACAGCGTGATCGAGACGCCCGCCAGTGCCGATGGCACCGGCCACGAGCGCCGCGCTGCGGTGCTCGAGCAATGCGACAGCCAGCTGCGCGGCCTGCTCGAAAACTTCCACGGCTTCGTGCAGTCGCGCGAACAGGTGATGGGGTCGGTGCGCTCGTTGTCGGGGGCC
>JANMAP010000396.1:0-3889 GCA_031359905.1 Burkholderiales bacterium
GCAGCAGCGCAGCGGCCAGCAGCAGGACGGTGAACAAGCGCTTCATGCGGGACCTCCCGGTCGAACGATGCCGCAGTGTAGGCAAGTGCGGCGCGCGCATGGCCGGCTTCAGGCCCGCCAACGTCGCCAGGCCAGGCCGGCCAGCGTCAGCCCGCAGAACGCCGCCCCGGCGCCGAAGGTCGTGGGGGCGCCGAAGCGGTCCCACAGCAGTCCGGCCAGCGCGCTGGCCACCAGCATCGCCACCCCGCTGGCCAGGTTGAAAACACCGAAGGCCGTGCCGCGCAGATCGGCTGGCGCGCTGGCGGCGACCATCGCCGCCAGCAAGCCCTGCGTCATCCCCATGTGCAGCCCCCACAGCAGCACGCCGGCCAGCAGCGCGCTCCAGTGCGCGGCCTGGGCCAGCAGCAGGTCGGCGGCGATCAGCACCAGCAGCCCACCGACCAGCAGCCGGGTGTGGCTGTAGCGGTCGGACAGCCTGCCGAACGGATAGGCCGTTGCCGCATAGACGACGTTCATCGCCACCATCACCAGCGGCACCAGGGCCAGCGCGACGCCCAGCTGCTGCGCGCGCAGCACCAGGAAGGCTTCGCTGAAGCGGGCCAGCGTGAACACCGCGCCGATGGCCACCACCGACCAGTAGCCTGGCCCCAGGCGGCGCAGCGCGGCGCGCTGGATCGGGTTGCTCGCCGCCCGCACCGCCGTGGCGGGTGGCTCGTGCAGACCGAACTGCAGCAGGGCCACCGACAGCAGGCCCGGCACCACGGCAACCCAGAACACGGCACGGAAGTCGTTGGCCCACAACAGCATCAGCCCGCTGGCCAGCAGTGGGCCAGCAAACGCGCCGACGGTGTCCAGCGACTGGCGCAGCCCGAACGCCGCACCGCGCAGCGCCGGCGGTGTGAGGTCGGCAACCAGCGCATCGCGCGGCGCGCCGCGCAGCCCTTTGCCGATGCGGTCGACGAAGCGCGCGCCGATCACCACCCCGGCACCGCTGGCCAGCGCGAACACCGGCTTGCTGACGGCACCCAGCGCGTAACCCAGCACCGCCAGGCCCTTGCGCCGACCGAGGTAGTCGCTGAGCGCGCCGGAAAAGACCTTGGTGATCTGCGCCGTGGCCTCGGCGACGCCTTCGATCAGGCCGACCGCGAAGACGCTGATGCCCAGGGTGCCGACCAGGAACAGCGGCAACAGGCTGTGGATCATCTCCGACGAGATGTCCATCAGCAGGCTGACGAAGCCGAGCACCCAGACGCCGCGCGGGATGCGCGCCGGCGCTTGTTCCATCCGTCAGCCCAGATGCTGTTCGAAGAAGGCCAGCGTGCGCTGCCAGGCCAGCCGCGCGGCGTCGGCCTGGTATTCGAGCACCGGCAACAACTTGCCCGCGCCGACCTGCGTCTCGTTGAAGAAGGCGTGCTGCGCGTCGTAGCGGTGAAACTCGTGCGGCGTGCCGGCGGCCATCAACTTGTTCTCCAATGCATCGACCCCGGCAATCGCGAAGAAGGCGTCGTGCAGCGCCCAGTGGCCCATCAGCGGCGCCTGGATCTTGCTGGCGTCGACGAATTCCAGCGGCGGATAGCCGTACCAGGTGACCGCGGCATCGGCCTCGGGCGCAAAGACCGCCGCCAGCAGCGTCAGCGCCCCGCCCATGCAGAAGCCGGTGACGCCGGCCTTGGCGCTGCCGCTGGCCTTCAGATACTGCAGCGCGCCGCGCACGTCCTGCCCGGCCGCGTCGCCGAAGTTCAGGTTGTCCATCAGGTGGTGCGCTTCTTCGGCCTGCAGCGTGCTCTTGCCACGGTACAGGTCGGGTACCAGCGCGCGGTAGCCGGCCTGCGCGAAGCGGTCGGCGACGCCGCGGATCTGGTCGTTGAGGCCCCACCATTCCTGGATCACCACCAGCCCCGGCTTGCCAGCGGGCTGGGCCGGTTCGGCCAGGTAGCCGTTGACGGGCTGGCCGTCGGGGCGGTTGAAGGTCACGGTGTGTGGCATGGCGGTCTCCTGCGGGTTCTGGGTTCGTCGAGGGCGCGAGGTTAGCGCGGCGGGCGCGGATGCCGCTGGCCTGTCGGCAATCACCGCCAACGCCCGGGGCGCCGCGGGCCCCGCATAAACTGAGGCGCATGCCAGCTCCACCGCTTTCGCGGCGTGCAGTCTGGATCGGTGGCGCGTGCGCGGTGGCGGTGCTGGCGATCTGGACGTCGTTCATCGTCGTCGCACGCTCCAGCGCGCAGCACGCGCTGACGCCGTTCGACATCGCCTTCCTGCGCTTCGTGTTCTCCGGCGTGGTTGCGCTGCCGATCGCCGCCTGGCGCTGGCGTGCGCTGCGCGACGGGCTTGGCGGCGCGGCCGCGCTGGCCCGCGGCGCCGCGCTGGCGGCGACGGCCGGCGTGGCCTATTGCACTTTTGCCTACAGCGGCTTCTTCTTTGCGCCCGCGGCGCATGCCGCGGTGCTGCTGCCAGGATCGCTGCCGCTGTGGACGGCGGTGTTCGCGGTGCTGCTGCTCGGCGACCGGTTGAGCGGGCCGCGCTGGGCCGGCCTGGCGATGATCGTGGTCGGCGACGTTCTGGTCGGCGGCAACAGCCTGCGGCATGCCTTCGACGGTGGCGATGTCTGGAAAGGTGACCTGCTGTTCCTGGCCGGCAGTGCCTGCTGGGCGCTGTACGGCGTGCTCTGCCGGCGCTGGCGCATCGGCGCCGTCGACGCCACGCTGGCCATCGCCCTCGGCTGCCTGATCAGCTACGTTCCGGCCTTCGCGCTGGCGGCCAGCAGCGCCCTGGTTCGCAGCGGCCTGGCCGCGGCGCCGTGGCGCGAAATCGCTTTCCAGGCGGTGTTCCAGGGCGGCCTGTCGATGCTCGTTGCCGGCTGGGCCTTCACGCAGGTCATCACCACCTTTGGCCCGGTGCGCACGACGATGATCACCGCGCTGGTGCCCGGGCTGGCGGCGCTGTCGGCGATGCTGCTGCTCGACGAAGCGATGACCGGGCCGGCCATCGGCGGGCTGGTCTGCGTCACCGCCGGCTTGCTGCTGGGCCTGCGCGCGACAGGCTCGAGCACGGCGCCCATGCCAGCGCGCGCCGCATGAGTCTGTGCCCAACCGCCGCGCAGGCGGATGCACAGAAATGGCGGTCTGGAAAGGAAAACGGGCCCGAGAGGCCCGTTGTTGCTGCGTGTTGGCGGAGTGGACGGGACTCGAACCCGCGACCCCCGGCGTGACAGGCCGGTATTCTAACCAACTGAACTACCACTCCATGCCGCTTCGGACCTGACGGTCCCAAGCGCGGCGCACTTGGCGTCCCCTAGGGGATTCGAACCCCTGTTACAACCGTGAAAGGGTCGTGTCCTAGGCCTCTAGACGAAGGGGACTGAGAACCTTCATCATCCTTGAACAGCGCTTGTTTGGTGGAGGTAAGCGGGATCGAACCGCTGACCTCTTGCATGCCATGCAAGCGCTCTCCCAGCTGAGCTATACCCCCGTATCCGTTCGATTCTGTGGACCCTGTTGGATCCTCTTGAATCCGGTTACTCCCCGTCGCCGCCAACTTCTTCGGCTGCGGGCAAGGCGCTGTTCAAGCGAGCCCGCGAGTATATCGCAGGCGTTAATCGCGCTGCAAACGGGCGAGCACCGTGTCGCGCGGGACCCGCGCCCGCAGGGCGTCGATGCTGGGCGTCTGCGGCCGGCCGCAGACCAGCAAACGCACCGCCGGGGCCAGTTGCGGCATCTTCAGCCCGCAGGCGGCGAGTGTCTGCTTCAGGGCCGCGGCGATCGCGGCCTGTTCCCAGGCCACGGCCGCCAGGCGACCACGCAGGTCGCGAAGACCCGGACGCAGCGCGTCGGTCACATGGGTGGCCAGATCGGCAGCGCTGGGCGCCACGGGGGCAAAGATCATCGCGACC
>JANMAP010000397.1:0-8318 GCA_031359905.1 Burkholderiales bacterium
CTTGAGCCCCAGGTCCTGGCAGATCGCGAAGATGGTGTCGCGGGTGATGCCGTTGAGCGCCCCGGCCGACAGGTCCGGCGTGTAGACCACGCCCTTCTTGATGACGAACAGGTTCTCGCCGGCGCCTTCGCTGACGAAGCCCGAGGCGTCGAGCAGCAACGCCTCGTCGTAGCCCTCGTCGGTGGCTTCCATGTTGGCCAGGATGCTGTTGGTGTAGTTGCTGACCGCCTTGGCCTGCGTCATCGTGATGTTGACGTGGTGGCGCGTGTAGCTGCTGGTCTTCACGCGGATGCCGCGCTTCAGGCCTTCTTCGCCCAGGTAAGCCCCCCACGGCCAGGCGGCGACCATCAGGTGGATGGTGTTGCCCTTCGGGCTGACGCCGAGCTTCTGGTCGCCGATCCAGGTCAGCGGCCGCAGGTAGCAGCTGGCCAGCTTGTTGACCCGCACCACCTCGCGCTGCGCGTCCATCACCTGTTGCGGCGTGAAGGGGATCTTCATGCGCAGGATCTTGGCGCTGTTGAACAGGCGTTCGGTGTGTTCTTGCAGGCGGAAGATCGCCGTGCCTTGCGCCGTGTCGTAGGCGCGGACGCCCTCGAAGGCGCCGCAGCCGTAGTGCAGGGTGTGGCTCAGCACATGGATCTTGGCGTCGCGCCACTCGACCAGCTGGCCGTCCATCCAGATCTTGCCGTCGCGGTCGGACATCGACATGAATACTCCTGGTGAGGGCCGAACCGGCCCGGTCGTGCGACGATTTTAGGCGCCGCGCTCCAGCCGCCAGCGGGCCAGCCGGCCGCCTTGCAGCTCGACATGCACCGCGTCGCCACCGGCGTCGGCCCAGACGTAGGTCTCGGGTTCGTCGGCCAGCTTGCGGCCCAGGCTGCGCGTCAGCTTGATCATGTCGACCAGGCGCATCCCGGCGTGCAGCCGGGCATGCAGCATCACCGCGTTGTCGACCGCGCCGATCGGCCGCCCGGTGGCGTCGCGCATCGCACGCACCGCGCGGCTGAACTGCAGCAGCAGCCAGAACACGATCATCGACAAAGCCAGCAGCACCCCCGGCCCGCCGTACACGCGCCAGCCGACGACAACGGCGACGACGGCCAGGCCCCAGCCGACAAGAGCGGCGTTCATGCGCGGGCCTTCGTTGAAAATCGGGACGATGGACGGTTTGGCGACATGGGTGATCAATCTGGACCGGGCGCCCGAACGGCTGGCGCGCATCCGCGGCCAGCTCGACGGGCTGGGTCTGGCGTGGCAGCGCCTGCCGGCGGTCGATGCCGGGGCGCTGTCCGCCGCACAGCGCGCGGCGCTCGACGACACCGCCTACCAGCGCCGCCACGGCATGACCCCGGTGCTGGGCGAGCTGGGATGTTACCTGTCGCATGTCGAGGTCCTGCGCCGCTTTCTGGACAGCGACGCGACGGCCGCGCTGGTGCTGGAAGACGACGTGCTGCTGCTGCGCAGCCTTCCGGCCGTGCTGCACGGGCTGCTGGCCCATCCGGCGCGCTGGGACATGGTCAAGCTGTCGGCGGTGCATTCGGGAACGCCGGTGCCGGTGCTCGAAATCGCCCCGGGACATCAGCTGGCGGTGATGCTCAGCCGTTGCACCGGGTCGAGCGCGTATCTCGTCAACCGGCGCGCCGCCGCGGCCTACCTGCGCGGTGACCGAGATGACGGTGAAGGTGAAGGTGACAGCGGTGGCCTGCTGCCGATGCGCCTGCCCTACGACCATGTCTTCGACCAGGGCTGGCGCTTCGGCCTGAAGGTCCGGCTGGTCACGCCGCAGCCGTGCAGCCACGACGAGCAGATCGCTTCGACCATCGTCAGCCCGCCTGGCGTGACGCGCAAGTTCCACTGGACCCGGCGGCTGCCGGCCTATGCCTACCGGCTGGGCAATGAAAGCCGCCGCCTGGCCTACGGGCTGGCCAGCGCCCTGCGTGAGCGACTGCTGGCTTGAGCGTGTGAACCACTGCCGCTGCGTGCGGCGGCGATCAGGCCAGGCCGCGGACGATCTCGATGGCCTCTTCGATGCGCTCGACGGGGTGCACGGTCAGGCCTTCGACGGGCTTGCGCGGCGCGTTCGCCTTGGGCACCAGCGCGACGCTGAAGCCCAGCTTGGCGGCTTCCTTCAGGCGTTCCTGGCCGCGCGGCGCCGGCCGCACTTCGCCGGCCAGGCCGACCTCGCCGAAGGCGAAGAAGCCGCGCGGCAGCGGCCGGCCGCGCAGGCTGCTCTGGATGGCCAGCAGCACCGCCAGGTCGGCCGCCGGCTCGGCGATGCGCACGCCGCCGACGGCATTGACGAACACGTCCTGGTCCATGCAGGCCACGCCGGCATGGCGGTGCAGCACCGCCAGCAGCATCGCCAGGCGGTCGCGGTCCAGGCCGACGCTCAGGCGCCGCGGACTCGGCCCGCCGCTGTCGACCAGCGCCTGCAGCTCCACCAGCAGCGGCCGCGTGCCTTCGAGCGTGACCATCACGCACGAGCCCGGCACCGGCTCGCCATGCGTCGACAGGAAGATCGCGCTCGGGTTGCTGACGCCCTTCAGCCCGCGCTCGGTCATCGCGAAGACGCCGATCTCGTTGACCGCGCCGAAGCGGTTCTTGATCGCCCGCACCAGGCGGAAGCTGCTGTGCGTGTCGCCCTCGAAATACAGCACCGTGTCGACGATGTGTTCGAGCACACGCGGCCCGGCCAGCGCGCCTTCCTTGGTCACATGGCCGACCAGCACCACCGCGATGCCGCTGGTCTTGGCCAGGCGCGTCAGCTGGGCGGCGCATTCGCGCACCTGGGCCACCGAACCGGGGGCCGAGCTGAGCTGGTCGGAGTAGACGGTCTGGATCGAATCGATGACGCAGAACGCCGGGCTCTCCGCTTCCAGCGTCGCGACGATGCGTTCGAGCTGGATTTCGGCCAGCACGCGCACCCGGGTCCCCGCCAGGCCGAGGCGTCGCGCGCGCAGCGCCACCTGCGCGCCGCTCTCTTCACCGGTGACGTAGAGCACCTTGAGCGAGCCCGACATCGAGTCCAGCGCCTGCAGCAGCAGCGTGCTTTTGCCGATGCCCGGGTCGCCGCCGATCAGCACCACGCCGCCGGCGACGATGCCACCACCGAGCACGCGGTCGAGTTCATCCTGGCCGGTCGGCGTGCGTTCGACATCGCTGGCCTCGATCTCGCTGAGCGTGGCCACCGCCTGCGGCGCGTTGAGCGCCTTGCCCAGCGCCTGGAAGCGGTTCTTGCCCGGCCCGGCAACCTCGGCCACGGTCTCGTCGAGCGTGTTCCAGGCCTTGCAATGCGGGCATTGGCCGAGCCACTTGGGGCTGGTACCGCCGCAGTCGCGGCAGGTGTACATCGTCTTGGCCATCGCCGCATTGTCGGCAATGTCGCTCGCCAGGCGTCGCGTGGCGCGCCGGGGTGCTTCAGTCGCCGCGCGTTCCCACCCCACCAAGCCAGCCCATGACCACCAGCAGCGGCGCGCGGCGCAGCACGGCAGGGGGCCGATGTACGACGACCAGGCCGTCTACATGGCCGGGCTGTGCGCCTTCCTGCGCGAGGTCGACGCTGCGGCGGGCTGAAGCGCCGGCGTCAGTTGGTCGGCGCGGACGCCGGGCGCACGACGATCACGCTGCTGTCGCCCGGACGCCCGGTGTTGCCGGTGGAACCCGTCGGGCCGGTGGCGCCGGCCGGGCCGGGAACGGCCACCGGGGTCGGCACGTTGACGACGGTGGGCTGTCTGTCGCAGGCTGCCAGGCCGAGCGCGGCCAGCAGGGTGGCCGCAAGGATGGAACGGTTCATGTTCAAGTCTCCAGCAAGGATGGTGGGGCGGTGGGTCGGGCCGCAACGCGAACCACGATGTACCCGCCAGGCCGATCGGTCAGCAACGACCATAGGCCGCAGCGATGCAAAGTTCGGTGCGCTGGGGGACACAGTCGACAAATCCGGGCGACGACGGGCCGGTGGCGAACGACCCGGCTCGTTGGGCCGCGGGGGAACGGCTCACTCGCCGATGCTGCGTCGGCCGGCCTTGATCTCGCCGCGCCGCGCCTTGCCTTCCAGTCGGCGGCGCTTGGACGCGCGGGTCGGCTTGGTCGGCCGGCGGTCCAGCGGCGGCGTTGCCGCGTCGTCGACCAGCACCTGCAGGCGGGCCAAGGCGTCGGCCTGGTTGCGCGGCAGGCTGCGGTGCGTCTGCGCCTTGATCACCAGCACGCCGGCGTCGGTCAGGCGCTGGTCGGCGAGTGCCAGCAGCCGCGCCTTGACGTCGTCGGGCAGGCTCGACGCGGCGATGTCGAAGCGCAGGTGCGCCGCGCTCGACACCTTGTTGACGTTCTGCCCGCCGGCGCCCTGCGCCCGCACGGCGGTGAACTCGACCTCGGCCGGGTCGACCTGGGGCAGGCGGCGGGTCATCGCGGGGCCTTCAGCCGTCGACGCGCACCGGCACGCGTCGCGCCAGCGCGCACATCAGCTCATAGCCGATGGTTCCGGCGGCATGCGCGACCTCGTCGATCGGCAGCAGCGCGCCGCCCGGGCCGTGACCCCACAGCGTGACCTCGCTGCCCGTCGCGGCCTGCGGCGCCGGCGTCAGGTCGACGGCCAGCATGTCCATCGACACCCGGCCGACGCTCGTGCAGCGTGCCCCGTCGACGAGCACCGGCGTGCCGGTGCCGGCGTGGCGCGGGTAGCCGTCGGCGTAGCCGCAGGCGACGATGCCGATGCGCTGCGCGCCGGCGGCGGCGTAGCTGCTGCCGTAGCCCACCGTGTCGCCGGGCTGCAGATCCTGCACGGCGATCAGCCGCGAGCGCAGCGTCATCGCCGGGCGCAGGCCCCAGTCGGCGATGCCGTGCTGCGGAAAGTCGGGCGCGCTGCCGTAGCTCAGGATGCCGGCGCGCACCCAGTCGTTGCGCAGGCCGGTGTGGCGCAGCATGGCGGCGCTGTTGGACAGGCACCGCTCGCCCGGCAAGTCGTGCGTCGTGGTCTCGAACAACGCCATCTGCCCGGCAATGCCGCGCGCGCCGTCGGCGTCCGAGAAATGCGTCATCAGCGAGATCTCGTCGACCTGCGGCAGCGCGTTGAGCCGCGCCCAGGCGCCGCGGTAGGCGGCAGCAGTGAAGCCGAGCCGGTTCATGCCGCTGTTCATCTTCAGGAAGACCCGGTGCGGGGCGTGCGTCTTGTGCGCCGCCAGCCAGTCGATCTGCTGGCTGCAATGCACCACGTGCCACAAGTTCAGACGCGAGCAGGCTTCGAGGTCGCGGGCTTCGAAGGCGCCTTCGAGCAGCAGCAGCGGGCCGCGCCAGTCCAGCCCGCGCAGGCGTTCGGCCTCGGCCAGATCGAGCAGCGCAAAGCCGTCGGCGCCGCGCAGCCCGGCAAAGCAGCGTTCGATGCCGTGGCCATACGCGTCGGCCTTGACCACTGCCCAGACGCGTGCGTCGGGCGCGGCCGCGCGGGCCCGCGCCAGGTTGTTCGACAGTGCCTCGCTGTGGATGACGGCTTCGATCGGGCGTGGCATGCGAACGATTTTGCCAGCCGGTCATCCATGCACCAGCCGGCGGCGCGGAGTGCTGAAAACCGCGTGCTATAAACCGGCGCCCTCAAGCAGGAGACAGACCGCCCGAGCCAACGTGCACGGGGCCGGCGCCGCGCGCGACACGATGAAAAAAGGCTTCTCGACCATCATGTCGGCGCAGTTCTTCAGCTCGCTGGCCGACAACGCCTTGTTGGTGGCCGCGGTGGAGCTGCTGCGCATGAGCCACGCGCCGGCCTGGCAGACCCCGGCCTTGGCACCGATGTTCGCGCTGTTCTATGTGGTGCTGGCACCGTTCGTCGGCGCCTTCGCCGACGCGCTGCCCAAGGGACGCGTGATGTTCATCGCCAACAGCATCAAGGTGGTGGGCTGTCTGATGATGCTCTTCGGCGGCCACCCGCTGATGGCCTACGCGATCGTCGGCCTGGGTGCGGCGGCCTATTCGCCGGCCAAGTACGGCATCCTGACCGAGCTGCTTCCAGCGTCGCAGCTGGTCAAGGGCAACGGCTGGATCGAAGGGCTGACGGTGGCGTCGATCGTGCTGGGCATCGTGCTCGGCGGGCAATTGATCGGGCAGCGCGTTTCGCCCATGCTGCTGGCCTTCGACATGCCCTTCTTCGAAACATCGGTCGACACGCCACCCGAAGCAGCGATCTCGGCGATCGTCTTCCTGTACGTCATCGCGACCATCTTCAACCTCTACATCCCGCGCACCACCGCGCCACTGCAGCCGATGGAACGCCGCGTCGGTTGGCTGGTGCGTGACTTCGCGCACTGCAATGCCCGGCTGTGGGCCGACAAGCTGGGGCAGATCTCGCTGGCCACCACCACGCTGCTGTGGGGCGTGTTCGGCAACCTGCGGGTCATCGTGTTCGCCTGGGCGGCCGCGGCGCTGGGCTACGGCACGGCGCAGGCCTCGAATCTGGCCGGGGTGGTCATCATCGGTTCGATCGCCGGCGCCATCACCGCATCGGCGGTGACGCGGCTGGACCGGGCGACCAACGTCATCCCGCTGGCCACCACCGTCGGCTTCCTGATGATCGGCCTGAATGTCATCAACAACGTCTGGGTCGCCGCGCCCTTCCTGGTCTTGCTGGGCGGGCTGTGCGGCTTCCTGATCGTGCCGATGAACGCGCTGCTGCAGCACCGTGGCCACAACCTGATGGGCGCCGGGCGTTCGATTGCCGTGCAGAACTTCAACGAGCAGGCCTGCATCCTGGCGCTCGGCGCGTTCTACGCCAGCCTGACCAAGTTCGGCCTGTCGGCCTTCGTGGCCATCGGCGTGTTCGGCCTGCTGGTGGCCGGCTCGATGGAGGCCATCCGGCGCTGGCACCGGCGCAACACGGTGCTGCACCGCGAAGAGGTCGAACGCCTGCTGGCCATCGCGCGCAGCGACGGGCACTGATGGCGCCGTCGGGGCCGCCGCCACCGGTGGCCCTGTCCCGCGGCAGGCCACTGCTGCCGCTGCTCGCCCTGGCCTTCAACGCCTTCACCTGGGGCGTGTCGTGGTGGCCGTTTCGCCAGTTCGAACAGCGCGGCCTGCATCCGCTGTGGCTCACCGCGCTGACTTTCAGCGTGGCGGTGGCCGGCTTGCTGCTGGCGCGGCCGCGCGCGCTGCGCGAGGTGCTGTGCACGCCGGCACTGTGGGTGCTGGTGGTCGCAGCCGGCACCACCAACGCCTGCTTCAACTGGAGCGTGACCATCGGCGACGTGGTGCGCGTGGTGCTGCTGTTCTACCTGATGCCGATCTGGACCATCGCGCTGGCCCGCGTGCTGCTGCACGAGCGCCTGACGGCGGCGGCCGCGCTGCGCGTCGCGCTGGCGCTGAGCGGGGCCGCCTGCGTGCTGTGGCCCGACGGCGGCCATCCGTCGCTGGCGCTGTCTTTGTCGCTCGCCGACGGCCTGGCGCTGGTCGGCGGATTCACGTTTGCGCTGAACAACGTGATGCTGCTTCGCGAGGCCCGCCGCAGCGAAGCGGCGCGGGCGCTGGCGATGTTCGGCGGCGGCGCGCTGGTCAGCGTGGTGCTGGCGGCGGGATTGACGGCCGCCGGTGCGGTGCCCGGCCTGCCCGCGCCGGGCGTTGGCTGGGGGGCCGGCCTGGTCCTGATGACGGCGTGGTTCCTGGCCTCCAACCTGGCCTTGCAGTACGGCGCGGCACGGCTGTCGGCGTTGACCACCGCATCGGTGATGGTCAGCGAGGTGTTCTTCGCGAGCCTGTCGGCCATCGCCCTGGGCGCCGGATCGATGACGCCGCGGGTGGCCATCGGCGGCCTGCTGATCGTTGCCGCGTCGGTGCTGGCAGCCTGGCGCCGCGACTGACGACGCCGTCGTCAGCGTGATGGCGGGGCCGCCGCGGCGCCGGCGGCCAGGGGCTTGAGCCCGTGGCGGCGCAGCACCTGCACCAGTTCGCCTTCGTCCAGCGGCTTGCCCAGATAGGCCTCGCAGCCGGCCAGGGCACCGCGCACCCGGTCGGCCTGGCTGTGGTGGGCCGAGACCATCACCAGCGTCGACGGGCCGCCGGTGGCCGGGTGATGCTGCTGGCGGATCTGCTGGCACAGCGCCAGGCCGTCGAGTTCGCTGTACGGCCCGAGCTCGACGTCGACAAAAGCAAGGTCGAAGCCCTGGGTGTCGAGCAACTGCAGCGCCTGCGCGCTGGTGCTGGCGCAGGCCGTGCGCAGGCCCCAGGGGGCGAGCCGGCTTTGCAGGAAGCGCAGGGCGATCTCGCTGTCGTCGACCAGCAACGCGCTCTGGGGCCGCGCAGCGCCGGTCAGCAGCGGCATCGGGGCGGCCACGCGCGGCGCG
>JANMAP010000431.1:0-3096 GCA_031359905.1 Burkholderiales bacterium
GAACTTGGCGTGGATCGCGTCGGCAAAGGCCTTGGCGAAGGCCAGGTCGGGCTTGCCGGTTTCGCACCAGATCATGTCGGCGTACTCGGCGTAAGCCAGGCCGCGGCTGATGGATTGCTCCAGGCCGTTGCGGGTGCGGTAGAAACCTTCCACGGTGCGCTCGCCGGTGCAGAAGGGCTGGTCGTTGGCGTCGACGTCGCTGGTCACCAGGTCAGCGGCCTCGGCGTCGGTGCGGGCCAGCAGGATGGTCGGCGTGCCCATCACATCGGCGGCCAGGCGCGCGGCCACCAGCTTGGCCACCGCTTCGCGCGTCGGCACCAGCACCTTGCCGCCCATGTGGCCGCACTTCTTGACGCTGGCCAGCTGGTCTTCGAAGTGCACGCCGGCGGCACCGGCGTCGATCATCGACTTCATCAGCTCGAAGGCGTTGAGCACCCCGCCGAAACCAGCCTCGGCATCGGCGACGATGGGCGCGAAGTAGTCGATGTCGTCCTTGCCCTCGCTCCACTGGATCTGGTCGGCGCGCTGGAAGGTGGCGTTGATGCGCTTGACGACCTTGGGCACCGAATCGACCGCGTACAGCGACTGGTCGGGGTACATCTCGCCGTTGCTGTTGGCGTCGCCGGCCACCTGCCAGCCCGACAGGTAGATGGCCTTCAGGCCGGCCTTGACCTGCTGCATGGCCTGGTTGCCGGTCAGCGCACCGAGCGAATTGACGAAGGGCTCGGTGTTGATCAGGGTCCACAGCTTTTCGGCGCCGCGCTTGGCCAGCGTGTGCTCGATCGGCAGGCTGCCGCGCAGGCGCACAACGTCGGCGGCGCTGTAGCCGCGGGTGATGCCTTTCCAACGCGGGTTCTCGGCCCAGTCCTTTTCGAGGGCGGCGGCTTGTTGCTGGCGGGTGACTGCGGTCATCGGAAAGCTCCTGATTGAGGGGTGAAAAACAACGGATCGACCCGATCAGCGTACCTGATCGAGGCGCAAACAAAAAGACTTTTATCTTATAGAAGACATGAAATTGAATTAAATTAAATCAACAGCTTAGGATTGTATTTCGTATAGTGAAAACACGTTTTCTCATCTGGTGAATTATGTTGCGATGCAGCGTGCTAACTTTTCGCGATGTGGAATGGAACGTCGGCGATGTGCAAGCGCATTGCCGGCCACGCTCACGCTACGGCTGGACGCCAGAATTAGTACAAACCCTATACTGCACTGCAACATCCCGGGCACCGCCCAGGGCAAGGAGGTCGCTTGATCGACACCCCAGTCAGGCTCCCCGCCGTCGCCGCCGTTACCGTCGATAACGCCGATAACGCATTACCCATCCACGTCTTGCCGCCGCCCGCTTCAAAGCGCGTCTGGTGGCGCCGGACACCAGACACCGCGAAGCCCCTCAACCTGGCATTGCAGGGCGGCGGCGCGCATGGGGCGTACACCTGGGGCGTGCTGGATGCACTGCTCGGCGATCCGCGCCTGCGCTTCGAAGGCGTGAGCGGCAGCAGTGCCGGGGCATTGAACGCTGTCGTCATGGCCCACGGCTGGATCGACGGTGGTGCGCGCGACGGGCCGGCCGCTGCGCGCCAGGCGCTGACCGACTTCTGGACCGGCGTCGCCGCATTGATGCCCGCGGGCTTGGTCACCCAGGGCGACAGCGAAGCCATCGATCTGTCGCCGGCCGGTCAGTGGCTGCTGCAGTGGGCGGGCCTGTTCGCACCCGCGCAGCTGAACCCGCTGGACATCAACCCGTTGCGTGATCTGCTCGAACGCCAGGTCGATTTCGAGCGCCTGCGCGCCGTCAGCCCGTTCAAGCTGTTCGTCGGGGCGACCGAGGTCAACAGCGGGCGGCTGCGTCTGTTCCGCGAGCACGAGCTGACCCTGGACATGCTGCTGGCATCGGCCTGCCTGCCGCGCCTGCACCACGCCGTGGAGATCGACGGCGAGCCCTATTGGGACGGCGGCTACGCGGCCAACCCGGCGGTCTTCCCGCTGTTCTACGACTGCGCCGCCGACGACGTGCTGCTGCTGTTGCTGACTCCGCTGCAGCGCCAGGGCACGCCGCGATCGCTGCCGGACATCGAGTCGCGCCTGGCCGACCTGGCCTTCAGCGCCCACTTCATGCGCGAGATGCGCGCCTTCGCCCACGCGCGCCGCTTTGCCCACCCCGGCTGGTGGCGGCGCGGACGTCTCGAGCGGCGCCTGCAGCGGGTGAGATTTCACCTCATCGATGCCGACGCCGAACCCAGCCTGCACCGCGGCGAGACCCGCCTGCTGGCCCACGGCCCGTTCCTGCAGCGCCTGCACGCGCAAGGCCAGCAACGCGGCGCAGATTGGCTGGCGGCACATGGCGCGGACATCGGCCAGCGCTCGACCATGGATCTGCAGCGCTTTGCCTGACCGCTTTGCCTGAGCGCTTCGCCTGAACCGTCCTGGCCTAGACTCTGGTGCAACCGCAGCGCAGGAGCAGCCGCCATGAACAAAGCCATCGATCCCGCCCTGATGCATGCCGCCGAAGCGACTGGCAGCCGGCTCGACGCCTACTGGATGCCCTTCACGGCCAACCGCCAGTTCAAGAAGGCACCGCGGCTGCTGACCCGCGCCGAGGGCATGCATTACTGGGACGTCAAGGGCCGGCAGATCCTCGATGGCGTGGCCGGGCTGTGGTGCGTCAACGCGGGGCACGGGCGGCAGCGCATCGTCCAGGCCATCCAGCAGCAAGCCGCGGAGATGGACTTCGCGCCGCCCTTCCAGATGGCCCACCCGAAGGCCTTCGAGCTGGCCGAACGCATCGCCGCGATCACACCCGCCGGCATGAACAAGGTCTTCTTCACCAACTCGGGATCCGAGGCGGTGGACACCGCGCTGAAGATGGCCCTGGCCTACCACCGCGTGCGCGGCGAAGGCTCGCGCACCCGGCTGATCGGCCGCGAACGCGGCTACCACGGCGTCAACTTCGGCGGCATCTCGGTCGGCGGCATGGTCGCCAACCGCAAGATGTTCGGCCCCCTGCTCGGCGGCGTCGACCACATCCGCCATACACACGACCCGCAACGCAACGCCTTCAGCCGCGGCCGGCCGGCGCATGGCGCCGAAGGGGCC
>JANMAP010000437.1:0-1692 GCA_031359905.1 Burkholderiales bacterium
GCCGGGTGGCGGCGGGGGCAAGCGCGGCGGCGGCAATCCCGGCGGCGGTGGGCGCGGACCGGGCAAGCCGGGCGGCGGCGGGCGCGGCGGCGGGGGGCGTTGAAGATCCGCACGCTAGAATGCGAAGCTTTGCCAAGTCATTGATTCAGGAGAGGTTTTCATGGCCACCGAACGTACCTTATCGATCATCAAGCCCGACGCCGTGGCCAAGAACGTGATCGGCCAGATCTACGCCCGCTTCGAAGGCGCCGGCCTGAAGATCGTTGCCGCGCGCATGGCCCACCTGTCGCGCGGCGAGGCCGAGGCCTTCTACGCCGTGCACAAGGCGCGCCCGTTCTTCAACGACCTGGTCAAGTTCATGATCTCGGGCCCGGTGATGATCCAGGCGCTGGAGGGCGACAACGCGATCGCCAAGAACCGCGAACTGATGGGGGCCACCGACCCGAAGAAGGCCGACAAGGGCACGATCCGCGCCGACTTTGCCGACAGCATCGACGCCAACGCCGTGCACGGGTCCGACGCGCCTGAAACGGCGGCGGTCGAAGTGGCCTTCTTCTTTCCCGGCATGAACGTCTACAGCCGCTGATCGTGCTGCCCCCGAGCCCGCTGCGCACGACTCCCCTCCCGGGGCCGGCGCGCCCGGGTCGGCCCGGCGCGCACTGAGCCATGCCCGTCAACCTGCTCGACTTCGATCTCGAGGGGCTGGCGGGCTTCTGCGAGCGGCTCGGCGAGAAGCGTTTTCGCGCCGTCCAGCTCTACCGCTGGATCCACCAGAAGGGTGCCGCGGACTTCGCCCAGATGACCGATCTGGCCAAGTCGCTGCGCGCCAAGCTCACCGGGGTGGCCGACGTGCGCGTGCCGGCGCTGCTGAGCGAGCACGTCTCGGCTGACGGCACCGTCAAGTGGCTGTTCGATGTCGGCGCCGGCAATGCCATCGAGACCGTCTTCATCCCCGAGGCCGACCGCGGCACGCTGTGCGTGTCGTCGCAGGCCGGTTGTGCTGTCGGCTGCCGGTTCTGCTCGACCGGCCACCAGGGCTTCAGCCGCAACCTTGTCAGCGGCGAGATCATCGCCCAGCTGTGGTTTGCCGAGCACCGCCTACGCGCCCGGCTGGGCCTGGCGCCGGGCACGCGGGCCATCGACAACGTCGTGATGATGGGCATGGGCGAGCCGCTGCAGAACTACGCAGCGTTGCTGCCGGCGCTGCGGACCATGCTCGACGACCATGGCTACGGCTTGTCGCGGCGCCGCGTCACCGTGTCGACGTCGGGCGTGGTGCCGATGATCGAGCGCCTGCAGCAGGACTGCCCGGTGGCCCTGGCCGTGTCGCTCCACGCCCCGGACGACACGCTGCGCGACTCGCTGGTGCCGCTGAACCGCAAGTACCCGATCGACGAATTGCTGCAGGCCTGCACGCAGTACCTGCAGGCCGCGCCGCGCGACTTCATCACCTTCGAGTACTGCATGCTCGACGGTGTCAACGACACCGACGCCCACGCCCGGGCCCTGCTGGCGCTGGTGCACGGCCAGGGCGCCCACCGCGTGCCCTGCAAGTTCAACCTGATCCCGTTCAACCCCTTCCCGGCCTCGGGGCTGACCCGCTCGCCGCACGCGCGGGTGCTGGCTTTCGCCAGGATCCTGCAGGACGGCGGCCTGGTGACGACCATCCGCAAGACCCGTGGCGACGACATC
>JANMAP010000451.1:0-2578 GCA_031359905.1 Burkholderiales bacterium
CGCGCCCAGGAAGCTCGCGATGACCGCGCCGTACGCCAGCAGCGCCAGGGTCGCCAACGGCAGTGCACCTGACCGCGCCAGCCAGAGTGCCGCGGCCAGGCTCACGAACGGAACGAGCCCGCCGAAGCCCAGCCCACGGGCCCAGCGCGATGGGCCTGCAGCGACGCGCGCGGGCTTCAGACCAACCTCACCAGCACGTAACCGGCAGCCACGATGTGGGCCAGCGTGATGGCGACCGACAAGCCGTGCAGCCACCGAAACCGCCCGCGCTGGGCACGATCGGTCGCGGCATTGATCGCGGGCATCAGAAGCTGGCGCGACGGCAGCGTCGTGACGGCGACGCCAGCCATCAACCCGGCAGCCAGCACGTCGTGCGACCAGAGGAACGCTGCCGCGAGAGCGGCTGCGCCGATCACGAACAGATAGAAGGCCGGAAATGCGCGACGCAGCGTGGCACCGGCGACAGCGGGCGGCAAGGCGCTGAACAGAAACGCCGCGAACCCGAACGAGTACAGCGTCATCCCGCCGAAGAGCAGGGCCGTGGTCAGAATCGCGAGTGAAAGAATCATCGTGAGCGGAGTCTGCCCGATGACGGATTCTCTTGCCTGAAGCGGGCCAGCCGGCTGAAGACCCGACGGGCGCGTAGCTCGCGCAAGGCTGGCAACATCAGAGGAATGCAAACACCAACCGACTGCCCTCGGGCGCCCGATGAGCTGACCGTGCTCTACGACGGCGGCTGCCCGCTGTGCCGGCGTGAGATCGCGTTGTACCGCGGCCTGGCCGCAGCCCGGCCGCTGGCGTTTGTCGACGTGAGCGACCCGTCTGCTGCACTGCCACCCGGCGCTGACCGCGCCCGCTTGCTGGCGCGTTTTCATGTGCTGCGCGGCGATGGGAGCATGGCCGACGGCGCGCGCGGTTTTGTGGCGCTGTGGGCGGCCTTGCCGGGTTGGCGTTGGCTGGCGCGGCTCGCGGCCGTGCCGGGTGTCACATCGCTGATGGAACTGGCTTACCGGGCTTTTCTGAAGTTGCGGCCTGCCATGCAGCGTGTGGCCGGCGCGTTCGAGCCGCCGAGCCTGCACATCCCTGCCGAGCTTCGAGGCGACGTGCGCAGCGACCACGCCGGCGAGACCGGTGCGGTGTGGATCTACTACGGCGTCCTGGCAGTGGCGCGCGATGCAGGCGTGCGAAGCTTCGCCCGCCGTCACCTCGCGACCGAGCGCGAGCACCTTCGCCTCGTCACCCCCCTGCTGCCCTGGCCGCAGCGCAGTCGCCTGCTGGTGCCGTGGCGCATCGCTGGTTTTCTCACCGGCGCATTGCCCGCGCTGGCCGGGCCGCGCGCGGTCTACGCGACGATCGCTGCGGTCGAGACTTTCGTCGATCGGCACTACCAGCAGCAACTCGACCGGATCGACGCCCTGCCCGCCACCGAACGTGCGGCCACCATGCCGTTGCGCGGATTGCTGGCGCGTTGCCAGGCCGACGAATGCGAGCACCGCGACGAAGCCATCGCGCTCGGCCATGGCGCGTCCGGACCGGTGTTGCGCGCATGGTGCGCCGCCGTGAGCGCCGGTTCGGCAGCGGCCGTGACCGTGGCACGTCGGGTGTAGGGCGGCGCAGCGCCGGCCGACTACTTCAGCTGCACCTTGATGCCGTCGTCGAGCACCGTGATGTCGCCGATCTCGTAGGTCTTGCGTCCGAGGCTCAGCTCCTCGGGTGTGAACGTGCGAAGCACCTGACCCTGCAGGAGTTCTTGCGCGACCAGGCCGCCGATCTGCCGGAGTCGCTCGGCGTCGGCGCCGGTGACGCCTTGCAACTCCAGGCGCTCGGCTTGCGGCCGATCGAGGCGCAAGGCGCGCAGCGCGGCGTCGTAACGCAGCGCACTGCTGAGCGCCACGGTGCCGTGGACCTGGCCGGCGCGCAGCAACGGGCTGGTGATCGACACGCGTGCAGACACGGCCGCGCGGTTGGCGGCTGCGTTCAGGGCGAGCTGCGGGTCGGTGAGCGACACCGTCACGAGCTGGGCGTACCGCTGCGCCAGCGGAAACCGCGTCGCGATCATGGCCTGCAGTTCGGAACGCGAGGCCGTGTACTCGCTGTTCCAGAAGTCGAACCCCGCATGAGCGCGCCACGGCAGCGCGGCGCCGAGAACGGCGAGGCACAGGTGGCGGCGGGAAAGAATCGGCATGTGGGCGATAGGGATCGCGAGGCGGCCCATTGTGCGTTCGCCGAAGCGGATCGACGTGCGTTCATTGACGCGGACCGAGGTGCTTGAAATGTCTGCTACCCGCCAGGAACGGAAGTACACAGACCGCGACTTTTGCGGCCGCGCACGCCGAGCAACCTCCCCGTTCCACACTTACATCGCGGTCGCCAAATGCATTCGGATAGGATGTTTTCATGACATATCAAATCGTCTATTCCTCAGAAGCAGCCACTCCGATGCAGACCGGCGACCTGGAGGAACTCCTCGACCATGCCAGACGCAGCAACGCTGCCAACGGCATCACTGGCGCACTCGTCTACGCAGAAGGAATCTTTCTGCAGATCCTCGAAGGTGACAACGCTCGCGTACGAGAGC
>JANMAP010000453.1:0-2027 GCA_031359905.1 Burkholderiales bacterium
ACGACACGCGCATGCGTGATGCCATTGCGACGTGCACGGACAGTCCAGGAAGCCATTCGGTAGCGTGCGCTTGCGCTCACGCGGGCGCTGTGCGTTAACGTACGCAGGCCGATCCGGCATTTGAGGAGCGCGACGTCGTTCTGCAGCCCTCGCGAATTCAGTTTGGTAGGTCGCAAAACTCGGATTTCTTGGGCGATCTGGGGCAGCGACTGTCGGCCCGATCCCCGGGGTTCAATTCAAGATTGCAGAACCCACAGACTTGAATTTGCTGTTCACGCCACGGGTCGCTGGCCCAACGCCGCGTCGCGGAGCCGGGCGCGACTTCTTCCGCTCTTGATGTTCCCCAGGCGCCGGCTGCCGCCGACGCGGTTGCGGGGCTTGACGCTGCAGCAGCGCTTGAGTCGACGGACGGTGGCTCAGTACAACCTGGCGCGGGCCAGCAATTGCACCGCGTCGCGGTCGCCGCGCAGCACCAGCGCCTCGGCCGATGCGGTCGGTGTGCTGGCCAGGTCCTGCAGCACGAACTGGTGTGTGACCCAGGCTTCAAAACGGCCACGCGGCACAGCGCGCAATGCTTGCTGCAAGGCGTCGATGTGCTGGGGTCTCAACGCCCGCTCGAGCTCGCCCGGGGAGCCCAGCGCCGGCCACGGCTCGGCGCCACCGAAGGCCAGCGTCGCGGTGTCGATGCAGCGGCACCACGGGCTACTGCGCACGCGGGCTGGACGCAGCCGGCGCGCCTGAAACCACTGGCCGATGCGCCGGGCCTGCGCGCGCCCTTCGTCGTCGAGGTTGCGCTGCGTGCTGCAGTCGCCCAAGGCGAATCCCGGCGGATCGAAAGTGCCGGGCGCCGACGCGTGCCGAAAGGCGATCACGACGCCGCCCGCACGCAGCATCTCGTCGATGTCGGCAGCCGGCTGGGACTGCGCCACCCGCCATGGCAGGCAAAGGCCGGCGGCGAGCAGGTGGCGGCGATCGAGTGTGGACTTCATCAGATCAGGGAGTGTGGGTGCTGTAGGGGGTACGCAGCACGCGGCCGTCGATGAAGTGGACCTAGAAACGAAGCAGGTCGCCCGAACGGTCAGGCCGGACATTCCAGTCCCACACGCTTCGCCGCTGAAGGCGAAACGCTCGCGGCGCCGTTCCTGGCTCAGCAGGCGCATCACCCGAAGGGCTGGGTCGAGTATTCCAGCGTGCTGCCGCCGTCAGCTTCGGGCCAGAGGCGCGACGGGGCGCCCTGGCTGGCGATCCCGTCGCCGCGCTGGCTGGTACCGGCGGTCAGGGTATGACGCGGCAGCACATGCCCACAGCTGACCAGCAGCAAGGTCAGGGCGAGGGTGGTGGCGTGGACGGCGCGCTCCGGCGTGAAAAGACTGCTGGGCATGGCAGGTCAGCGCTCGAAGCGGACGATGCTGAAGAGCTTGCCAGCCCCTGCCGCTTGTTGCTGGATCACCCGCCGACCGCTCGAAGCAGCTGTACGGAGCGGATCGAGGAGTTCCGTCTCCACATCGGGCGCGTGGTCGCGTGCGCCAGGGACCGCTCGCTGCTTGCGCTCGACGGCGGCCGGGTGGGCGTCGAGTCACGTCGATCAAATGCAGATGGGCCCGTGCCTCGGTCGCGAAAGCATGGGCCGACAGATCAGCCTGCGATCCGGCACCAACGCCAATGCACGCAGCGCGCGGCAGGCCTGCCAAGGCGGAAGTTCAGCGAGCTGCCGCTCCCATCCACCTGCGCACTGGCCGCGCCGGGCGCAGCAAAGAAGATGCGATCAAAGCGGCCAGCGTCCAGGCGCAGTCGCTGCAACGAGTGAGCTTCACCAGGGGTCTCGTGAGGACGCGGCCGACGCATCGGCCGCGGGGTCGACCGACGTGCCGGCGCGCCCAGCGCCACCCAACGCGCGAAAGGGATCCAGGAAGCGCCGGTCGATGCGGTCCTTCCAGCGCCAGACCCAGGCCCCCTCGGCGCCGAAAGGCCCGCGTGAGGCAATGGCACGAGCGTCGCCGGTGGACAGCAAGGCCAGGAACCGCCGC
>JANMAP010000462.1:0-8119 GCA_031359905.1 Burkholderiales bacterium
TCTCGTGCAGCTGCCTGTCGCTCACCGCCGGCACGTCGGCCCTGCCAGCGCGCGCGGCGACATGCGCCGGGCGGAACTTCTTGCCGCACCACGAGCCGACGATCACGTCCGGCGCCCGCCGCGCCGGCTCCAGCGCATCGTGCACGACGCGGTCGCGGCCCATCGCCTGCACGGCCAGTTCAGGGAACACGTCGTCGCCGCCGGCCATCGCCACCAGTTCCGAGACCCACTGGATCGCGCTGATCATCGGTTCGTCCCACTCCTCGAAGTAGACCCGCGGCCGGCGCGGCCAGCCGGCAGCGGCGGAGGCGATCTGCGCGTGGCGCGCACGGCAGGCGGCGATCCACGCCGCGGCGCGTTCTTGCGCCCCGACCAGGCCGGCGACGAGTTCCAGCGTCGCGAAGATCTGCGCGACGCTGCGCTGGTTGGTGATGAAGACGTTCAGACCGGCGCGGATCAGCTTGTCGGCGAGTGCCGCCTGCATGTCGGAAAAGCCGATCACCAGGTCGGGCTCGAGGGCCACGATCTTGTCGATCTTGCCGTCGAGAAAGGCGCTGACGCGCGGCTTCTCGGCGCGCGCTCGGCGCGGCCGCACGGTGTAGCCGCTGATGCCGACGATGCGCGCGTCTTCGCCGAGCAGGTACAGCCACTCGGTGGTCTCTTCGGTGAGGCAGACGATGCGCTGCGGGCCGGTCAGCAGTTTCATGGCCGGGGAGTGTGCACCGGGTCATGCGCGACGTCGTGCACCACGTCGTGCTCCCCGCCTTGCAACACGTCATGCACCATGCCCTGCACCACACCGTGCCCAGCGGCCGCCGGCATCGGCTCGGCCGCGCCCAGGGCCGGCACGGCGATCCAGCGCAGCGCGTCGCCCTGGCGCAGCGCATCGATGCTGAAGGCCTGCTCGAAGACCGCGCACAGCGCCGCGCGCAGCACTGCATCGGCCGGCGCCCCGTCGGCCACCACCCGACCGCCGGCCAGCACCAGCACGCAGTCGGCGGCGAGTGCCAGCGTCAGGTCGTGCAGCACGGCGACCACGGTGGCCCCGCCGTCGGCGCGGCGGCGCAAGGCAGCCAGCAGCGTGCGCTGGTGCGGCGCGTCGAGGTGGGTCGTCGGCTCGTCGAGCAACAGCAGCGGCGCGCCGACGGCCAGCACGCGCGCCAGCAGCACGCGCTGGCGTTCGCCGCCCGACAGTTCCGACAGCCGCCGTTCGGCGAAGGCGGCGCATTCGGTCTCGGCCATCGCCTGGTCGACCGCGGCTTCGTCGGCCGGCCCCGGGCTGCCGACCAGGCCGACATGCGGCAGGCGGCCGAGCCGCACGATGTCGCGCGCCGTCAGGTCGCCGCTGGCTTCGCCCTGCTGCGCCAGCCAGGCGATCTGCCGGCCGCGTTCGCGCGACGCCAGCGCGGCCAGCGGTCGGCCGTCGACCAGCACCTGGCCCGCGGCCGGCGCCAGCAGGCCGGCCAGCGCGCGCAGCAGCGTCGACTTGCCGGCCCCGTTCGGGCCGACCACCGCCGTCCAGCCCGGCCCGATGTCCAGGCCGATGCCCTGCAGCACGCGGCGCCCGCGCAAGGCCACATCGAGATCGCGGGTGCTGATCACGCCGGCAGCCCGCGCCGGTGCAGCAGCACCACGAGATAACCGCCGCCGAGCACGGCGGTGAGCACGCCGACCGGCAGTTCCTGCGGCGCGACGACGCTGCGCGCCAGCACGTCGGCGGCCAGCAACAGCGCCCCGCCGGTGGCCGCGCTGGCCAGCAGCGTGTAGCCGTGCGCGGCCGGCGTGCAACGGCGCACGATGTGCGGCGCGACCAGCCCGACGAAGGCGATCAGCCCGGTCTGCGACACCGCCAGCCCGGTGGCCAGGGCCATCGCGCCGATCAGCGCGGCGCGCAGCGTGTCCAGGTCGAGGCCCAGGCTGCGCGCGGCGTCTTCGCCCAGCGCCAGGGCGTCCAGCGTGCGCGACAGCCGCCAGGCCACCGGTGCGGTCAACACCAGCCCGGCCAGCAGCCAGCCCGCGCCGGCCCAGCCGACGAAGCCGGTGTTGCCGAGCATGAAGCTCTGCCGCCCGCGCAAGGCCTGCGGCGCAGCGGTGATGACCAGGTCGTTGACCGCCGTCAGCATCACGCCGACGACCACGCCGGCGAGCAGCAGGCGCAGCGTCTGCCCGGCACCGCGCGCCAGCAGCAGCGTCAGCAGCGTGCCGGCCAGCGCGCCGACAAACGCGGCGACGACCAGGCCAGCGCCGACCAACGTGGCCAGCGCCGCCGCGCCGGTCAGCGTCCCGGCGGCCAGCACCAGCACCACGGCCAGCGACGCGCCGGCGGCCGACCCCAGCAGGTACGGGTCGGCCAGCGGATTGCGGAACAGGCCCTGGGCCAGCGCGCCGGCCAGGCCGAGCAATGCACCGGCCAGCCAGGCGCCCAGCGTGCGCGGCGCGCGGATCTCGACGACGATGACGCGCCACGCCGCGCCCGCGGCGTCCCGCGCGCCGAACAAGGACCCCGGCGCGGCCAGCGACCAGCCGTCGCTGCCGGCGGCCAGACCGGCGGTGAGCAGGATCATCGTCAGCCCCAGCAGCGCCCAGGCCAGGCCGCGCCGCGTGGCCTGCATCAGCGTGCGCCGGCCGGGGCCGGCAGGGCGGCCAGGCAATCGACGAGTGCCGACGCGGCCTGACCCAATCGCGGGCCGGGCCGCGTCAGGACTTCGTAGGTCGGCGCGTCGAGCGCGCAGACACGGCGCTGCTGCAGCGCCGCCAGCCTGGCCCAGCCCGGGCGCGCCGGCATCTCGGCCAGGTTGCGCGCAGCGGCGAGCACCACGTCGGGCTGGCTGCGGACGACGAATTCCGGATTCAGTTTCGGGAACGCACCCATCGCCGGCGGCGCGATGTTGGCCAGCCCCATGCGCGACAGCGTCTGGCCGACGAACGATGCCGCGCCGGCCGCATACGGCGTGGCGTCGACCTCGAAATAGACCACCCGCCCGAGCCACGCCGGCGGCACGCGCTGCGCGGCCTGCGTCAGCTCGGCTTCGATCGCCGCCCAGACCGTCTGCGCCTGCGTTGCCCGCCCGAGCAGCCGGCCGATGGCCAGCAGGCTGCGCTGCACCTGGGCGTGGTTGTCGGAATCGAAGGCCAGCACGCGCAGGCCGAGCGATTCCAGGCGCTCGACGGCGCGTGTCGACCGCGCCGCCAGTACCAAGTCTGGCTGCAGCGCGACGATGCGTTCGATCTGCGCGTCGTCCATGCCGCCAACCTTGGGCAGGGCCAGCACGCGAGACGGCACATTCGAATAACGGTCGGTGCCGACCAGCCGGTCGCAGGCATCCACCGCACAGACAATCTCGGTCAGCGACGGCAGCAGCGTGACGACGCGCTGCGGCGCAGTGGCGAAGGTGACCTCGACCCCACGGTCGTCGCGCACTGTCTCGGCGGCGTGCACGGAAGCGCCAGCCAGAGCCAGCACGCACAGACCCCACGCCAACCCCAGCCCAGACGTGCACCGCGACCAAGCAGCCGCCGCGGAACCGGCTTCGCCGGGCCGCTGGCGACGCTGGCGGCGGGGACGCCGCCAGCGCTCGTCGGCGTCAAACCGTCCGCAGGGCCGGTTCCTTGTCCGACTCGCCCCCCCCGGGGGGGAAGCGCCGCAGGCGCTCCGGGGGGGGTCACATGCCATACCGCAGTACCAGCCAGGCCTGGCGCCCCAGACCCTGGTAATCGCGGGCCGGTTCGGTGTCGCGGTTGCCGGCGTTGAGCAGCTTGGCCTGCAGCGACCACGCCGGGCTGAAGCGCCAGGTCGTCTGCAGATCCAGGGTCGTCTCGGCGGCCAGTTGCTTGCCGCCGTCGGGCCGCGCGCCGAGGTTCAGCAGCGCGGCCCCGACGCTCCAGTCGCCGTTCATCCAGTCGGCCGCCAGGCTGCCCTGGTGCGCGGCGCGGCGCGCCAGCCGCGCGCCGCTGGCGTCGTCGCGGGCCTGCAGCAGATCGAGCTGCGCGCGCAGCGCCAGCGCGCCGAAGCGCTGCGCGCCGGACAGCGTCGTGCCCTGCAACGTGGCCCGCGCGATGTTGCCGGCACAGCCGAAATCGAACTGCGGCTGCGGCGGGCAGCCGCGGCGGTCGCTCTGGTAGCCGATCAGGTCGCGCACGCGGTTGCGGTAGCTGGTGATCGCGGCTTCCGCGCTGTCGCCGCGCCAGGCCAGGCCGATCTCGACACTGCGGCCGCGTTCGGGCTGCAGCGTGGGCACGCCGTAGCCCGGGAAGGACAGATCGTTGAAGCTCGGCGCGCGGAAGGTGGTGCCGGCCAGCGCGCGCAGCTTCCAGCGCGGTGCGATCTGGTAGGCGCCGCCCAGCCGGCCGGTGCCGACGCGCTTGAAGTCCGACGGGTCGTCGCTGCGCAGGTCGCCTTGCCACGACCAGGGGCCAGCGGCGCCAGTGAGTTCGGCCACCAGCGCCGAGTTGCGCCGTTCGACGTCGGCATCGAAGCCCGCCGCCTGGGCCCTGTCGGTGCCTTGCTCGACGGCCACCACGACCTGCCCCGCCGCCCCGCTGGCCCACGCCAGCTGCGCGCTGACCCGCTGGCGCGTGGTGCGGAAACGGTCGATCTGGTTGGCGCCGTTCTTCGCGTCGTCGACGCTGCGCGAGGCGCGCGCGCTGGCCACCAGCGTGGCGCCGAGTTCGCCGCGCCAGTCCAGCGCGGCGACGTTGGTCGCCTGCCGGGTGCGGAAATCCGGCCTCGGGTCGGGGGCGAACGTCGGCGGCGAATACTCGGCGCTGTCGTACTGCGAATTCAGCCGCGAGCCAAGCACCGTGATCCCGAAACGCTGGCCCCGCGCCGGCCGCCAGCCCAGGCGCAACTGCGCGCTGCCCAGCTGGTAGCCGTCGCGATCGGGGTTGTAGTTGCCGAACTGGTCACCGGGCCGCAGCGCCGACACGCCGTCGCTGCGTTCGTTCGACAGCGACAGCGCGTAGTCCCACGCGCCCTCCACGCCGCGCACGCCGGCCGACGTCTCGCGGCTGGCGTAGCGCCCCACCGCGACACGGGCGTCGAAGCGCGGGCCGGCTGTCCGGGCACCAACGCCGCTGGTACTGTCAGCGCCGCCGCGGGTGAAGATCTGCACCACGCCGCCGACCGCGTCGGCGCCATACAGGCTCGAACCCGGGCCGCGCAGCACTTCGATGCGCTCGACCTCGGCCAGCGACAAGCCTTCCAGCGCGGCAAATCCAAGCGTGGCCGAACCGATGCGCACGCCGTCGACCAGCACCACCGACTGCGCCGCGCTGCTGCCGCGCAGCAGCACGCCGGTGCTGTGCCCCGGGCCGCCGTTGCGCGACAACTGCACACCGGCTTCGCGGCGCAGCAGGTCGGCCAGCGAATCGGCGGTGCTGCCGCGGATGGTGTCGCTGTCGATGACGACGACATCCGCCGCCAGCCGCGACACCGCCAGCGGTTCGCGGCTGCCGGTGACGACGATGGTCTCGGCAGCAGCGGTGCCGGCCGCGGGCAGGCCGATGGCCAGCACCGCAGCAACCGCCGACAGCAAGGACATGGTGAAACGCAGCGGCGCGAGCGCCCGGCTGCGTTGGACAACGATGGAACGAGACAAGTGAACCTCCAGCCGCACACCCCGTGCGAACACCAACCGAACGTGCCGGCGGCCGCGAGGGTCTGGAGGCAGGTGGCCACGCGTGCGTCGCACAGGCGGCCCCGGCCCGCGCCGCCCACCGCAACGCCAGCGCTCATCGCACCAGGCCGGTATCCGGGCTCGCGAGTGCCGCGCCGGGCGTGAGCCCGATGCGGAGGCCTGCTGCGCCTTCCCAGCTCCGTGGCGGAACCAGTGGCTTGTCGTGCAGCACGCTCCTCGCTGACCGTTGCGGGGGCAGCGCCGGAATCGCGGAGGTCTGGCGACCATCCGCTCACCGGCTTCCCGTTGAACCCGTCGCCCTGAACAGAACGGCAGGCACCTGGTGCAAGTGGGCGGATGTTAGCCCAGTGCCGCAGCCGCCCGCGGCCTCGGCCGGGCCGGGTCGATGCGCACGGGCCGCACACCGCGGGTCGATACAATCGCGCTTTACCACCTCGGCACAGCGACCCATCTCCACGGGTGAGGCGCTGGCCGCACGACATGACCAAGTTCGTCTTCGTCACCGGCGGTGTGGTGTCCTCTCTCGGCAAGGGCATCGCGGCGGCCTCGCTGGCTGCGATCCTCGAATCGCGCGGCCTGAAGGTCACCCTCATCAAGCTGGATCCGTATCTCAACGTCGACCCGGGCACGATGAGCCCGTTCCAGCACGGCGAGGTCTTCGTCACCGATGACGGCGCCGAGACCGATCTCGACCTCGGGCACTACGAGCGCTTCATCACCACGCGGATGAAGAAGGCCAACAACTTCACCACCGGGCAGATCTACAAGTCGGTGCTCGAGAAGGAACGCCGTGGCGACTATCTCGGCAAGACGGTGCAGGTGATCCCGCACGTGACCAACGAGATCCAGGAATTCGTCAAGCGCGGCGCGGCGAATGCGGGTGGTGCCGAGCTCGACGTGGCCATCGTCGAGATCGGCGGCACGGTCGGCGACATCGAAAGCCTGCCCTTCCTGGAAGCCGTGCGCCAGATGAGCCTGAAGATGGGGGCCGCCAACTCGGCCTTCGTGCACCTGACCTACGTGCCGTGGATCGCCGCGGCCGGCGAACTGAAGACCAAGCCGACCCAGCACACGGTGCAGAAGCTGCGCGAGATCGGCATCCAGCCCGACGTGCTGCTGTGCCGGGCCGATCGGCCGATTCCGATCGACGAGCGCGACAAGATCAGCCTGTTCACCAACGTGCTGCCGCACGGCGTGATCAGCATGTGGGACGTCGACACGATCTACAAGGTGCCGCGCCTGCTGCACGAACAGGGCCTCGACGAGCTGATCTGCATGAAGCTGCAGTTGCTGACCCGGCCGGCCGACCTGCGCCGCTGGGACACGCTGGTCAACGAGGTCGAGCACCCGCAGGCCACGGTGCGGATCGCGATGTGCGGCAAGTACACCGACCTGTCGGATTCGTACAAGTCGCTGAACGAAGCGCTGCGCCATGCCGGCATCCACAACCACGCGCGGGTGCAGATCGATTACGTCGACGCCGAATCGCTGACCCTGGCGACGGCAGAGCAGCTTGCCGGGTTCGACGCCATCCTGGTGCCTGGCGGCTTCGGCAAGCGCGGCATCGAAGGCAAGATCGTCGCCGCGCAATACGCCCGCGAACACCGCGTGCCCTACCTCGGCATCTGCCTGGGGATGCAGGTGGCGACGATCGAGTACGCGCGCCATGTCGCCGGCCTGAAGGACGCCAACAGCACCGAATTCGAGGCCGACACGCCGCACCCGGTGATCGCGCTGATCGAGGAATGGCAGGACCGCGATGGCTCGATCCAGAAGCGCAGCGCCAGCTCGGACATGGGCGGCACGATGCGCCTGGGCGCGCAAAGCTCGGACGTCAAGCCCGGCACGCTGGCGCACCAGATCTACGGCCCGGTGGTCACCGAACGCCACCGCCACCGCTACGAAGCCAACGTGCATTACCTGGACCAGTTGCAGCAGGCCGGCCTGGTGATCAGCGCGCTGACGCAGCGCGAGAAGCTGACCGAAATCGTCGAGCTGCCGACCGCCACCCACCCGTGGTTCATGGGCGTGCAGTTCCATCCCGAATTCAAGAGCACGCCGTGGGGCGGGCACCCGCTGTTTTCCAGCTTCGTCAAGGCCGCGCTCGAGCAGCACCGGCAACGCCTGGCCGCCGCGGCCGACGCGCCGACGCTGGCCGGCGCACTGTGAGGACACGCTGGCCATGAAGCTGTGCGGTTTCGACGTCGGCCTGGACCGGCCCTTCTTCCTGATCAGTGGGCCCTGCGTGGTCGAAAGCGAACAGCTGCAGATGGATGTCGCAGGGCGCCTGAAGGACATCACCTCGGCGCTGGGCATCCCGTTCATCTTCAAGAGCAGCTACGACAAGGCCAACCGCAGCAGCGGCGACAGCTTCCGCGGCCCGGGAATGGACCGTGGCCTGGAAATCCTGGCCAAGGTGCGCCGCGAGCTGCAGGTGCCGATCCTCACCGACGTGCACAGCGAAGCCGAGGTCGCGCAGGTCG
>JANMAP010000474.1:0-11101 GCA_031359905.1 Burkholderiales bacterium
AGCTCGGGTTGCAACATCAGGCCCAAACGCGTCGCGGTGAGCCACACACGCTGCATCGCGCGCCCGGCGGCGACATGTTCTTCGACCGAGACCGGCGGCCGATCGGCCAGCAATACGAAGTGCGCGGCACAGGCCAGGCCGGGTAGGAAATCCATTTCCAGTCGCGGAATCCAGGTGCCAGCCAAGAAGCGGTTGAAGAACTCGACACGCCCCCAGCTGGCCATCGCGAACCGCATCAGGTGGCGGGTGGCCCAGCTGGCACCCAGTGCTTGATCGGGAACGCGGTCGACGCTGTAGCGGGCGTTCCACTCGATGACGTCGCGGTGGACCCGGTAGGCCTCGGGGATCGTCAGACGCAGATGCGCCGATCGGAACAACAGGCAAGCGGTGCGCCAGCGTCCAGCCCAGCCGTCGATCCAGCGCAGCCCGAAGCCGGCGCCCGCAGCGGTCTGCAATTGCTCGCGTTCGCTGTCGACCAGCGGCCGGGTCTGCATCGGCAGGCGCTGAACGCTGCGCTGGACGATGGCGCCAGCCAGCGGGTCGGTGGCGATGGTCGGGTCGGCGGCGAAGGCGATGTCGAAGGTCGGATGGGTGTCGGGGCAGCCAGGGCGCAACACAGCCGTCGCGCGCAGCCCATGGGTGGTTGCGGCGATGGCCATCGTCTCCAGCAACGCGCCCAATGCCATCTGGCTGGGCCGCCCGTCGAGGTCGTAGACGCACTGCTCCCGCGTGTCGAAGCCGTGGACGACGACCCGCTGTTCGTCGATGATTTCGAAGCGCCAGGGCTGGGTGTTGTCGCCGCTGGGAGCCCAGCGCGCGGCGTCCAGGATCTGCTCAACGACCGTCGAGTGGCTCATGCAGCCGAGTCTATGGGTTTCAAGATGGCGGAGTCGAGCTAAAGGGGGATGACCGGAAGCTGCGGTTTGCTGGGGGCAGGCTCGGGACGGGTGCGCGCCGTGGAGCGCGTGGAGTGCGGACGATCCGCAGTAGAGTCCGCCACTGATCGATTGGCGACCCACGCAGCCTCGGCGGCAGGGCGCCCGACGATCACTCCAGCCGGGTGAAGATGCAGACAGCGAACGACTACGAGTATGCCCGCGCGGTCTCCCGCAATATCGGCTGGGTCAGCGCCGGACAACAGGACCGATTGCGCGAGTCACGCGTGGCCATCGCCGGCCTGGGCGGCGTCGGAGGCAGCCACCTGATCACACTCGCCCGGCTGGGCATCGGGGCCTTTCACATCGCCGACTTCGACCGGTTCGAAGTCCACAACTTCAACCGCCAGGCCGGCGCCTTTTGCTCGACGGTCGGGCGACCGAAGGTCGAAGTGGCTGCCGCGATGGCCGCCGACATCAATCCGCTGGCCGATATCCGCTCGTTTGCCGATGGCGTGACGGCGGACAACCTGGACGCATTCCTGCGCGACGTCGATGTCTACGTCGACGGCATCGATTTCTTCGCTGTCGAGGCCCGACGGATGGTCTTTGCGGCCTGCCGCGAACGCGGGATCCCTGCGGTCACCGCTGCGCCGCTGGGGATGGGGGTGTCGCTGCTCTATTTCCGACCAGATGGCATGAGCTTCGAGGACTACTTCCGGCTGGAAGGCGCCGATCGCACCGAACAGTTCGCACGCTTCATCGCCGGCCTGTCGCCGGCGATGCTGCAACGGACCTATCTGGTCGCGCCGGAGGCGGTCGACTTCCAGGCGCAACGCGGCCCGTCGACGGTGATGGCCTGCGAACTCTGTGCCGGCGTCACCGGTACGGCGGTGCTGAAGATCCTGCTGGGCCGCGGGGACTTGCGGGCCGCGCCGTGGGCCATGCAATTCGATGCCTACCGGCAGAAGCTGTCGTTCACCTGGCGCCCGTTCGGCAACGCCAACCCCTTGCAACGGATGCTCTTGCGGCTGATCCGGCCGCGCCTCGGCATGCCTTGACGTCCGGCGCCGCGCCGAGCGTGTGAATGTTCCGCCAATGTGACGCTGCGGCGGGGGGGCTGTCACGGTTCGGGCCGAATCGCTTGTGACATCATCCATCGGTGCTGTCGGCGCCAGTCCGCACCGCTTACTTGGGAGTCCCTCGCTTGAAGCTCATCTCGAACGCCCTCGCGGCCTGTGGCCGTGTCGTTGCCGCCTTGGGCCTGGTGGCGATGATCTCTGCTTGTGCGTTTGGCCCGCGCGGCATCACACCCGCCCCGATCAACGCCGGCAACCTCGACTACACCTACATCATCGGCGCCGGCGACAGCTTGAACATCATCGTCTGGCGCAACCCCGAGCTGTCGATGTCGGTGCCGGTGCGCCCCGACGGCAAGGTCGCCGCCCCGCTGGTCGACGAGTTGGTGGCCCAGGGCAAGACCTCGGTGCAGCTGGCGCGCGACATCGAAAAGGTGCTCGGCCAGTATGTCCGCGACCCCATCGTCACCGTCCTGGTCTCCGGCATCGTCGGCCCGTACAGCGAGCAGATTCGCATCGTCGGCGAAGCCTCGCGGCCGCAGTTCCTGTCCTACAAGCTGAACATGACGATGCTCGACGTGATGATCGCGGTCGGCGGCCTGACCGACTTCGCCGACGGCAATCGTGCGGTCATCCTGCGCACCGCCGAAGGCAACAAGCAGTACTCGGTGCGCCTGAAGGATCTGATCAAGCGCGGCGACGTCTCGGCCAATGTCGAAGTCCGGCCGGGCGACATCCTGATCATTCCGCAAAGCCTGTTCTGAAGCCGCCGCGGCCTTCGGCGTCAGGGCCGCTTCGCGTCCGTTGACGCCAGCAACACCAACCCAGCGACATGCAGGAACTCATTGCCCAAGTCATGACCGCGGCCCGCGGCATGTGGTCCTTCCGGTGGCCAGCCTTGCTGGTGGCCTGGCTGGTGGCCATTGCCGGCGTGGTGGTGGTCTGGCGCATCCCGGACCAGTACGAAGCCGCGGCGCGGATCTACGTCGACACCGACTCGATCCTCAAGCCGCTGATGGCCGGGCTCGCCGTGCAGCCCAACATCCAGCAGCAGTTGAACATGCTCAGCCGCACGCTGATCAGCCGGCCGAACATCGAAAAGCTGATCCGCATGGCCGACCTGGACCTGAAGAGCCGCTCGCAAAGCGACCAGGACGCGTTGGTCGACCGGCTGACCAAGAGCATCGAGATCCGCGTGGCCGGCGGGACGAACCTGTATTCACTGGCCTACCGCGACAGCGACCAGGACAAGGCCAAGCGTGTCATCCAGTCGATGGTCTCGATGTTCGTCGAGACCGGCCTGGGTGGCAGCCGCAAGGACACCGATTCGGCCAAGAGCTTCCTCAACGAGCAGATCAAGGCCTACGAGGTCAAGCTCGAGGAGGCCGAGGCCCGGGTCAAGGACTTCCGCCTGCGCAACATCGATCTGCAGACCGCCGAGGGGCGCGACTCGGCGTCGCGCATGGGCGAGATCAGCGCTGCCTTGCAGCAGGCCAAGCTGGAGTTGAAGGAAGCCGAGAACGCCCGCGATGAAGCGCGCAAGCAGCTCGCCGCCGAGCGCGCTGCGGCCGGCAGCGGCGCATCGGCTGCCGCTTCGACGCAGGAAGCCGCTGTTCCGATCGCGACGCCCGAAACCGACGCCCGCATCGATCAGCAGAAGCGCAACCTCGACCAGTTGCTGCAGCGCTTCACCGACAAGCACCCGGACATCGTCTACGCGCGACGCACGATCGCCGATCTGGAAGAGCAGAAGAAGAAAGAGGTCGCTGAACTGCGCAAGGCAGCCGCCGCGCGGCCGGCCGGCGCGCCGGGATCCACCGGCAGCGTCATCGAGCAGGAGCTGGGCCGCATGGTGTCGGCGGCCGAAGTCCAGGTGGCTTCGTTGAAGGCGCGGGTGGCCGAATACAACGCGCGCTTCGCGAACGCCAAGGATTCGCTGAAGTCCGCGCCGCAGCTCGAGGCCGAAGCCGCGCAGCTCAACCGCGACTACGGGATCATCAAGAAGAATTACGAGGATCTGGTGTCGCGTCGGCAGTCGGCAGTGATGTCGGGCGAACTCGATGTGGCGTCCGGGATGGCTGAATTCCGCCTGATCGACCCGCCGCGTGTCACGCCCAAGCCGGTGTCGCCGAACCGCCTGGCGTTGCTGCCGGTGGCGCTGGCCGCCGCGCTCGCCGCGGGTCTCGTCGTCGCCTTCGGCGCCAGCCAGTTGCGCCCGACCTTCAGCGACGCCGAATCGCTGCGCGCCAGGACCGGCCTGCCGCTGCTCGGGGTGGTGTCATTGATCGCCAACGATGACGACCGGCGGCGTGTCCGGGCCAGCCTGTTCCGTTTCGTCTCGGCATCGGGGGGCCTGGTCGGCTTGTTCGTCGTCGGCATGGTCGCCATGACCTTCATGGGCAAGTACGCGGGTTGATCCAATGAGCAGCCTCATCGAACAAGCAGCCCGCCGGCTCGAACAGTTGCGGCAGGCCGGGGTCACGATCCCCGAAGTCGAAGCGCAGCAGCAGGCACCGCAGGCCGCGCCGTTGCGGGCCGGTGCATTCCCGTCCGCCACAGGCGGCACGGCGGTCCTCGACGCATCGCCGCTGGCCAAATCAACTGACCTGGCAGCCGATGCAGCGCAGTCGCGGCGTGTCGAGCTGAACCTGGAATTGATCGGCACGGCCGGCATCGTCACGCCCGCTGCGCCGCGTTCGCATCTGGCGGACCAGTACCGCGTCCTCAAGCGGCCGCTCATTTCCAACGCGATGGGCAAGGGTGCGGCCGGGATCAAGCATGCCAACCTGATCATGGTGACCAGCGCGCTGGCCGGCGAAGGCAAGAGCTTCACCTCGATCAACCTGGCGATGAGCATCGCCGCCGAGCTCGACCACACGGTGATGCTGGTCGACGCCGACGTGGCACGCCCGTCGGTGCTGCGCGTGCTCGGCCTGCCGCCGGGGCCGGGGCTGCTCGATCTGTTGGAGAACAAGGCCGAGATGACCGACGTGTTGCTGCGCACCAACGTCGACAAGCTGACCGTGCTGCCCAGCGGCACGCCGCACCCGAAGGCCACCGAACTGCTGGCCAGCGTCAGCATGAGCCAGTTGCTCGACGACATGGCCACGCGCTACCCCGACCGCATCATCATCTTCGACTCGCCACCGCTGCTGCTGACGACCGAAGCGCGCGTGCTGGCCACCCACATGGGCCAGATCGTGGTCGTGGTGCAGGCCGGCCGGACATTGCAGAGCAACGTCCAGCAGGCGCTGGCCACCATCGAGGCCTGCCCGGTCAAGATGATGGTCCTCAACAAGGCACGCACCAACGCTGCCGGCAGTTACGGCTATGGCTACGGCTATGGTTACGGCTATGGCTACGGTGGCGGCAGCGACCCGAAGCCTGAAAGCTGATGCGCCCGGGCTCGTCCAAGCCATGACTCCGCCGCGGTCGGTCGCGCTGCGAGGTGTCTCTGCGCGGCCCACGGCGCTTTGTGCGCTGGCCTTGGCCGGGCTGGGTTTCAGCCAGACGGGCGCCGCCCAGTCCGGACTGATCACGCCGACCCTGACCACCTCGACGACCTACAGTTCGTCGACGCGCAGCCCCGACGGCCTGGGCGGCGGCGAATTCGTTGCGCGGGTCAGCCCCGGCTTGAACTGGTTCAGCCGGTCCGGGCGCATCCAGGGCTCGGTGAGCTATGCGCTGAATCTGAACTACTACGGCCAGGGCATCACGCCGAACAGCGGCCGGCGCAATGTCGACCAGTCGCTGGCCGCTTCGGTGCGCGCGGTGGCGGTCGAGAATTTCGCGTTCGTCGACGCGCAGGCCAGCATCTCGCGCCAGGCGGTGTCGGCCTATGGACTGCAGCAGGTGCCCGACAGCCAGCGCGCCAACGCCAACCGCAGTCAGGTGGCGAGCGCCTCGATCTCGCCCAGCATCCGCGGCTCGTTGGCGGGACTGGCACAGTACGAAGTGCGGGTCACCGCCAGCGGCACCAGCGTCAGCGACCGCGACGGTTTCAACTCGTCGTCCAGCGGCGCGTCAGCCACGCTGAGCTCATCGGGCGGTGGGCTGATCGGTTGGGGCTTGTCGGCGCAGCAGCAGCGCTCCCGCTTCGATCAGAGCGCCAGCACCAGCACCGAACGCGTCAACGCCCAGCTCAGCTTCCGTCCCGACCCGGAACTCAGCTTCTCGGTCAACGGTGGCCGCGAATCCACCGACGTCGGCAGCTTCAAGGGCCGCACCTATCCGAACTACGGCTACGGCGTGACGTGGCTGCCGGGCCCGCGCACCAGCGCGTCGTTCCAGACCAACCACCGTTACTTCGGCGAAGGTCACTCGCTGTCGGTCAGCCACCGGATGCAGAGAACGGTCTTCAGCTACAGCGACACGCGCGACACCAACGGCGGTGCCGACAACAACTTCGGCGCCCGGCCGCCCACGCTGTACGAACTGTTCTTCGCCCAGTTCGCCTCGGCACAACCCGACCCGGTGTTGCGCGACCAGCTGGTGCGCGACTTCCTGCGCCTGCTCGGCCGCGACCCCAACGAAGTCGTCAGCGGCGGATTCCTCAACGGCGGCGTGTCGTTGACCCGCCAGCGGACGCTGTCGGCGGCCTGGACCGGGCAGCGCCTGACTGCCAATCTGCAGGCCTTCGCCACCGACAGCCGCCTGCTGGCAACGACTTCGGGGACGCTGCTGCCCGGGCGGACCCGCCAGCTCGGTTATTCCGCCTCGGCGTCGTACCGTCTTGCCCCCGAGACGTCGGCGACCGTCAATGCATCGCTGCTGCGCGCGCTCGACGTCGATGCGCAGCCGGGCAACGAACTCAAATCGATCTCGTTCAGCGTGTCGCACCAGGTCGGCCGCCACACCAGCGTCAGCGGCACGGTGCGCTACTCGATCTTCGACGCCCAGGTCGGCTCGTACCGCGAGCTGGCGCCCAATGTCTCGATCGTCGTGACCTTCTGACGCCATGTACGAGGCCTTCTACGGGTTGAGCAGCAAGCCTTTCCAGCTCAACCCCGACCCTAACTTCTACTTCGCCAGCAAGCAGCACCGGCGCGCCAAGGCCTACCTGGAATACGGCGTCTCGCGCAACGAGGGCTTCATCGTCATCACCGGCGAAATCGGCGCCGGCAAGACGATGGTGCTGCGCTCGCTGATCGAAGGCCTGAACGGCAGCAACGTCATCACCGGCCACCTGGTGACGACGCAACTCGGCGCCGAGGACACGCTGCGCATGGTCGGCGCGGCCTTCGGCTTCCGCGTCAAGGACGTGCCGAAAAGCGAACTGCTGATCACGCTGGAAGCCTTCCTGATCAGCCAGACCAGCAAGGGCAAGCGCTGCCTGCTGGTGGTCGACGAAGCGCAGAACCTGACGCCGCGTGCTGTCGAAGAGCTGCGCATGCTCAGCAACTTCCAGTTCGGCAACCAGGCCCTGCTGCAGAGCTTCCTGGTCGGCCAGCCCGAATTCCGCGAGATCCTGCAGCAGCCCGAGATGGAGCAGTTCCGCCAGCGCGTGGCGGCCACCTGCCACATCGGTCCGCTCGATCTGGAAGAGACCAAGGGCTACATCGACCACCGGCTGAAGCGCGCCGGATCGACTGACAAGCCGAGCTTCGAGCCCGCGGCCCTCGACGGCATCTTCGCGGCCACCGCCGGCATTCCGCGGCGCATCAATGCCATCTGCGACCGGCTGCTGCTGGCCGGATTCCTCGGCGGCAAGACCCACCTGAGCGCCGCCGACGTGGCCGAGGTGGTGCTCGAGTTCCAGCAGGAAGCCGAAGTGCCCAGGCGCCAGCCCGTTGTCGCCGTCGCTGCAGCGCATGGCGAACCGGCCATGCCCGGCGGCATGGCCGGCGCAGCGCTCGACATCGACGTCAGCAAGATCAAGCTCGAACTCGACGATGCCGAAGGCATGACGCGGCAGATCGCCGCGCTGACCGCCGACCAGCGGGGCGACCAGATCCAACGTCTGGAACGCAGCCTGCTGCGGCTGGAACGCATCAACCTGCAGACGCTGTCGCTGCTGCAGAAGCTGGTGCACGCCGCGACGCCCAAATCCGACGGCGGCGGCAAGTCGTCATGACCATTGCCGGCCCCAACGCACCGCGCGGCCCGGTGATGTGCGTCGTCGGCGCCCGGCCGAACTTCATGAAGATCGCGCCGATCCTGCGCGCGTTGGCGGCGCACGAGCCCGCGCTGCCGGCCATGCTCGTGCACACCGGCCAGCACTACGACGCAAGCATGAGCGACCGGCTGTTCGCCGACCTGCGGCTGCCGCAGCCGGACCTCAATCTCGAGGTCGGCTCGGGGACGCACGCGGTGCAGACGGCCGAGGTGATGAAGCGCTTCGAGCCGGCGCTCGATGCCCACCGGCCGGGCTGCGTGCTGGTCGTCGGCGATGTCAATTCGACGCTTGCCTGCACCCTGGTGGCGGTGAAGAAGGACGTGCCGGTGGTGCATGTCGAGGCCGGCCTGCGCAGCTACGACCGCAAGATGCCCGAAGAGATCAACCGGGTGCTGACCGACCAGGTCGCCGATCGCCTCTACACCACCGAACGCAGCGCTGCGGCCAATCTGCAGCGCGAAGGCGTGTCCGCCGACCGAATCTGTTTCGTCGGCAACGTGATGATCGATTCGCTGCGCGCCAACCGCGGTCTGGCACGACCGGCTGCCGCCACGCTGCAGGCCCACGGCCTGGACCCGGCTTTGCTGGCGCAGCCGCGGGGCTACGGCGTCGTGACGCTGCACCGCCCGAGCAACGTCGACGATCCGCAGACGCTGCGCCCGCTGCTCGGTGTGCTGGCCGACATCGCTGCGCAGTTGCCGCTGGTCTTCGCCTTGCATCCGCGCACACGTTCGAACATCGAACGCTTCGGCCTTGGCGGCCTGCTCGATCCGGCGACCACCGCGCTGTTGCCGCCGCAGGGCTACCTCGAAATGCTCGGCTTGCTGGCCGGTGCCGCAGTGGTGCTCACCGATTCCGGCGGCCTGCAGGAAGAGACCACCGCGCTGGGCGTGCCGTGCCTGACGCTGCGCGAGAACACCGAACGGCCGATCACCGTCGAGCAGGGCACCAACACCCTGGTCGGCCGCGATGTCGCGGCAATCCGCGCCGGTGTGGCCGAGATCCTGGCCGGCCGCGGCCGGCGCGGCCGCGTTCCCGAGCTGTGGGATGGCCAGGCTGCCGGCCGCATCGCTGCCGATCTGCACCGCTGGCTCGCCGCAGGCGCGCCTTGATCCTCCGAAGACGACAACGCCCGTGCTCGCCCCCGCCATCACCAACGCGCTGACCATCGACGTCGAGGACTATTTCCAGGTCTCGGCGTTCGCGCGGTACATCCGGCGCGATGAATGGGCGCAGCGCGAATGCCGGGTCGAACGCAACGTCGGCCGCATCCTCGAGCTGCTGGCCGAACGCGATGTCAAGGCCACCTTCTTCACGCTCGGCTGGCTGGCCGAACGCTATCCGCTGCTGGTGCGCAACATCGTCGACGGGGGCCATGAACTGGCCAGCCACGGCTATGGCCACGAGCGCGCCAGCGACCTCGACCTCGCCGCCTTCACGCAGGACATCACGCGCGCCAAGCACCTGCTCGAAGATCTCGGGGGCCGCGCGGTGCTCGGCTACCGCGCGCCGAGCTTCTCGATCGGTGTCGGCAACCTGTGGGCCTTCGATGCCCTGGCGCGTGCCGGCTACAGCTACAGCAGCAGCAACTACCCGATCCGCCACGACCACTACGGCATGCCCGATTCGCCGCGCTTCGCGCATCGCGTGGCCGGCGGGCTGCTCGAGGTGCCGGTGACCACGCTGCGCGTGTTCAACCACAACCTGCCCTCCAGCGGCGGCGGCTACTTCAGGCTGCTGCCGTATCCGCTGTCGCGCTGGATGATCGGGCGCGTCAACCGCGAAGACCGCGAAAGCGCGATCTTCTACTTCCACCCCTGGGAAATCGACGTCGACCAGCCGCGCATCCCGGGCATCGACGCGCGCACGCGCTTTCGCCACTACGTCAACATCCCACGCATGGAAGCCCGGCTGCAGAGCTTGCTGGCCGACTTCCGCTGGGGGCGCATGGACGACATCTTCCTGGCCCGCGCGGCGGCGCCAAGCTGAGCCCGCCATGCCGACGATCGAGCGTCTGGCCCCCGGCGACGCCGGCGGCGCCGCCGCGTGGGATGCCTTCGTGCTGGCCTGCCCGCAGGCCACCTTCTTCCACCGTGCAGGCTGGCAGACGCTGCTGCGCGATGTCTTCCGCCACGACACGCACTACCTGTTCGCCAGCGATGGCGGCCGCATCACCGGCGTGCTGCCCCTGGCGCATGTCAGGAGCCTGCTCTTCGGCAATGCGCTGACCAGCCTGCCTTTCGCCGTCTACGGCGGCGTGGCGGCCAGCGACGCCGCCAGTGCCGCGGCGCTGGAAGCCCAAGCGCAGCGCCTAGCGCGGCAGCTCGGCGTGCAGCATCTGGAGCTGCGCAACCGCGAACGTCGCCACCCCGACTGGCCGGCGCAGGATCTCTACGTCACCTTCCGCAAGCCCATCCTGGCCGAGGAGGAAGCCAACATGCTGGCGATCCCGCGCAAGCAGCGGGCGATGGTCCGCAAGGGCATCAAGAACGGACTGGTCAGCCAGGTCGACGCCGACGCCGGCCGATTCTTCGCGCTGTACGCCGACAACGTGCACCGCCACGGCACGCCGGCGCTGCCCCGGCGCTACTTCGACGCACTGCAGCATCAATTCGGCTCCGACTGCGAAGTGCTCACGGTCACCGATGGCAGCGGCCGGTTACTTTCCGGTGTGATGAGCTTCTACTTCCGCGACGAGGTGCTGCCCTACTACGCCGGCGACGACGAAGCCGCGCGCGACCTGGCGGCCAACGATTTCAAGTACTGGGAGCTGATGCGCCGGGCCTGTGCCCGCGGCTGCAAGGTCTTCGACTACGGCCGCAGCAAGCAGGGCACGGGGTCGTACTCGTTCAAGAAGAATTGGGGCTTCGAGCCCACGCCGCTGCACTACGAGTATTGCCTGTACAAGCGCGACGCCGTGCCGCAAAACAACCCGAGCAACGCCAAGTACCGCCTGATGATCGAGGCCTGGCGCCGCCTGCCCATCGGGGTGGCCAACTGGCTCGGGCCGCACCTCGTGCGCAGCCTGGGCT
>JANMAP010000475.1:0-8358 GCA_031359905.1 Burkholderiales bacterium
GGCGGTATCGACTGTGCGGTGGACTATCTGCACGAGCCGGGCGATTCGAAAGACGGCATGACGGTGACGCTGCCGGTCTATGCGCTGAACCAGATCAATGAAGAGCGCTGCGAATGGCTGGTGCCCGGCATGCTGCACGCGAAGGTGCTGGCGCTGTGCAAGACGCTGCACCAGCGCCCGCGCTCGCGCCAGGTGCCGCTGCCCGACTACGCCGCCGAGTTCTGCGAAGCGGCGCCCTTTGGCCAGGGCAGCCTGTTGGAGGTGCTGCTGAAGGCGGTGCGCGAGCGCACGCAGATCGCGGTGCAACGCAACGACTTCAAGCTCGAACAGCTGAGCCCGCACCTGTTCATGAACTTCCGCGTCGTGGATGAACACGGCCGGCAGCTCGGCATGGGGCGCGACCTGGCGCACCTGAAGGCCGAGCTGGGCGGCCAGGCGCGGACCGCCTTCCAGGCCCTGGCGGTGCTGAAGAAGGCCGCACCCGTTGCCGATCCGGCGCTTGCGGCAGCGGCGCCTCCTCAGGTGGCGCGCGGCGAGGCTGCACGCGTGGCGGCGAACGTGGCGCCGCCGCCGGCCCCGGCCGTGCCCGCGAAATACACCACCTGGGCTTTCGGTGAACTGCCCGAGTTGATGGAGGTGCGTCGCGGCGCACAGACCCTGATCGGATTCCCTGCGCTCATCGACAAGGGCACGCACGTCGAGATCGAGGTCTTCGACGAGCCCGAGGCCGCGCTGAAGGCCAAACCGGCCGGGCCGTCCGCGACGGCTGCCGCCGCGGCAGCGCCCGCGGCGCGTGCTGCGACGGGCTGCAGTGCTTCGGGCGCGGCAGCCGCCGCGGCCGGCGCCGCGCCGCCGGTGCCGGCAGAGCCAGCCGTCGAGCCGGCGAAGTACACCGCGTGGACTTTCGGCCAGCTGCCCGAACTGATGGAAGTGCGCCGCGGGGTGCAGGTGCTGGTCGGCTTCCCGGCGCTGATCGATCGCGGCAGTCATGTCGAGATCGAGGTCTTCGACGAACCCGATGTCGCCGCTACCAGACACCTGGCCGGGCTGCGCCGGCTGGTGGCCCTGCAGATCAAGGAGCCGCTGAAATACCTCGACAAGGCGATCCCGGACCTGCCGCGCATGGCCGCGGCCTACATGGGGTTGGGCAGCGCCGACGAGCTGCGCGAGCAGATCGTCGAGGTCACGCTGGCCCGTGCCTTCCTGGCCTTGCCGCTGCCCGCTGACGAGGCCGCGTTCCGCTCTCGCGTCGACGAAGGCCGGTCGCGCTTGAGTCTGATCGCGCAGGACGTGGCGCGGCAGGCGGCGACCGTGCTGGCCGAGTTTGCAACCGCGCAGCGCAAGCTCAAGGATGCCAAGCCGCCGCGCGATGTCGGTGACGACATCGCGGCGCAGTTGCAGCGTTTGGTGCCCAAACGCTTCTTGGCGCTGACGCCGTGGCCGGTGCTGCAGCAGCTGCCGCGCTATCTGAAGGCCGTCGTCCTGCGCCTGGACAAGCTGCGCGCCGACCCGGCCCGCGATGCGGCGCGGCTGGCCGAACTGCGGCCGCTGGAGCAGCGCTGGCTGCGCCGTGTGGCGGAACTCAAGGGCGCACCGCATGCTCGGCTCGACGAGTACAGATGGCTGCTCGAAGAACTGCGCGTCTCGCTGTTCGCCCAGGAACTGCGCACGCCGCAGCCGGTCAGCGTCAAGCGCCTGGACAAGGTCTGGGCCCAGCTCGGCGACTGACCAGCGGGTGCGGGCGACACGCCTGCTGCGGCAGGCCCGTGCGGAACCGCGAGGACGCCAGCTACGGCAGTGCCAAGGGCCCAACGGGCCGCATCGCGCGCTGCTGCTGAGCCAGTCCCTGCGCCGCGAAGGTGCCGAGCCTGACCCCGGCACTGGTTGCAACGCTAAGGGCTGCTTGGTTCCCCACCTGACCCGGTTGGGCGCGCTTCCATGCGGGGAGGCCCGGCGATGCCAATTGTAGGCCAGCCCCTGCGCCGCGGGCTTCAGCGGAGTTGCAAGTCCGCGCCGCTGAAGGTGACGCCCAGCGGCTCGATCAGCAGCTGTTTGGGCCCGGCTTGCACCGCACCGGCAACCCACGCCGGAACGCCGGCCGCGCGCGCCACGTCGACGGCACGCTGGGCATCCGCCGCAGCCACGAACAGCGCGAACCCGGCGCCCATGTTCAGCGTCCCGTAAGCCTCGGCATCGTCCTGACCGGCCTGCTTCTGAATGAAGCGCAGCACCGGCGGCACCGGAGGCAGCGTGTGCACGCGGTAGCTCAGCGCCTTGGGATGGCGCAGCAGCTTGCGCCAGCCATGCCCGGTGATGTTGGCGGCGTAGTGCACAGCGATGCCGGCGGTCCACAGTGCCTCGGTGACCGGCGAATACAAGGTGGTCGGCGCGAGCAGCGCCTCGCCGAAATTCAGGCCGGACTCGATTTCGGTCAGGTAGCCCTGCGGCAGGCGTTCGGCCAGCTTGCGCGCCAGGCTCAGCCCGTTGGCATGGATGCCGCTGCTGGCCAGCAGCACGATGGCGTCTCCCGGGCCCAGGGCCTCGCCCAGACTGAGCCGCTGCTTGGGATGGACGAGGCCGGTGCACGACGCCGCCAGGTCGATGCGCCCGGCCTCGACGATGCCCGCGAGTGCCGGCGTCTCGCCGCCACCCCAGGCCACGCCGCAGGTGTCGCAGGCCGCCTTCCAGCCCTGCACCAGGGCCTGTGCACGCGCCGTGTCGGCAAACCAGTCGCTGCCGCCGGCCGCCCAGTAGGCCTGCACGACCAGCGGCGTGGCGCCGACGGTGATCAGATCGTTGACGGCCATCGCGATCGTGTCCTGTGCGATACCGGCGAAGAAGCTGCGCCCGGTGAGCTCCTGCATCGCATCGGCTACCAGCGTCTTGGTGCCCAGGCATTCGACGATGCTGGCCAGGTAAAACGGCCCGACGTCGACGACATAGGCCGACTCGCCGCGCGATGCCTGCACCTCGCTGAAACCACGCCCGGCCAGGTGCACTGCGGTGGCCGCGGCGGCGCGCGGTGCGGCGACTTTCAGCGGGTCGATCAGGTCGTACTGAACGCCCGATTGGTCGTAGGTCAGCGGGGTCGTGGCAGGCGCGTCGGGGGCGGTTGTCATGGCCAGGGATTATCCCTGCCAACCTTAGAATGCTTGCCGATGAGCTACGTTGTCTTGGCCCGCAAGTACCGGCCGCGCCGCTTCACCGAAATGGTCGGGCAGGAGCACGTCGTGCAGGCCTTGACGAACGCCCTGCAGCAGCAGCGCCTGCACCACGCGTATCTGTTCACCGGCACGCGCGGCATCGGCAAGACAACCGTCTCGCGCATCCTGGCCAAGAGCCTGAACTGCACCGGTGCCGACGGCCACGGCGGCATCACCGCCGAGCCTTGTGGCGTCTGCCAGGCCTGCACCGAGATCGACGCCGACCGCTACCTCGACTACATCGAGCTCGACGCCGCCAGCAACCGCAGCATCGACGAGATCCGCGACCTGATCGAGCGCGCGGCCTACAAGCCCGGCATCGGCCGCTTCAAGGTCTTCATGATCGACGAGGCGCACCAGCTGACCAAGGACGCCTTCAACGCGCTGTTGAAGACGCTGGAGGAGCCGCCCGAGTACCTGAAGTTCGTGCTGGCCACCACCGACCCGGAGAAGATGCTGCCGACGGTGCTCAGTCGCTGCCTGCAGTTCAACCTTCGGCCGATGGCCCCGGCCACGGTGCGCGACCACCTGGCCCAGGTGTTGGCAGCCGAGCAGGTGGCCTTCGACGACGGCGCGCTGCGCCTGCTGGCGCGCGCCGCGCGGGGTTCGATGCGCGACGGGTTGTCGCTCACCGACCAGGCCATCGCCTATGGCGGCGGGCGGCTCGACGAAGCCGTCGTGCGCACCATGCTCGGCGCGGTCGACCGCGGGCAAGCGCAGGCGCTGGTGCAGGCCCTGGCGGCGCGCGACGGCGTGGCCGTGCTGGCCGCCGTCGACGGCCTGCGCGGCCTGGGGCTGAGCGCCACCGGGACGCTCGAAGAGATGGCCCTGCTGCTGCAGCAGATGGCTGTCGAGCAGGCCGTGCCGGGGGCGCTGGATGCGCAGGATCCCGACACCGAGCAGGCGCGCGTGCTGGCCGGACTGCTGGCGCCCGACGAGACCCAGTTGCTCTACAGCATGGTGCTGCACGGCCGTGGCGAGCTGAGCCTGATGAGCGACGAGTACGGCGCGCTGACCATGGTGCTGCTGCGCTTCCTGGCCTTCCCGGCGCAGGGTGCGACGGGTGCTGCAGCCCCACCGGTCGAGCGGCCGCGGGCGGTACCCCTGCGGGCTGCATCGCCACCGACGATCAGCCTGCCGACCACGGTGTCGCGCGCGCCATCGCCGTCCGTGCCAGCGCCTCCAGCGCCCGCGCCCGCGCCAGCTCCCGCGCTGGCGCCCGCGCCGATCACGCTACTGGTGCGAGAACCAGCGGTGGCGCCGCCTCCTGTCCCGGTCCCCACCCCGATCCCCGCCCCGCCGAATGTCGCGGCCGCAGCGCTCGGCGACCGCTGGGCCGCGCTGGTCGCCCGCTTGTGCGAAACAGGCGCTCTGCAGGCTTTGCCCCGCGCGTTGGCCGTGCAAAGTGGCCTGCGCGCCATCGACAACACAACCCAGCCGCCGACCTGGCGCCTGACCGTCGAGCGCGAGACACTGCGCACCGCGGTTTTGCGTGACAAGCTGGCTGCAGCGCTGGCGGCCGAACTCGGCGAGGCGCTGCAGGTCGAGCTCGACCCGGGCACGCCCGAGGATTCACCGGCCAAGCGCGAACTCGCCGAGCGCCAGCGCCGCCAGGCCGAAGCCGAGCAGATCATCCACGGCGATCCGGTGGTCCAGGCGCTGCTGGCGCAATACAAGACCGCGCGCATCGTGCCGGGCTCCATCAAGCCCGCCTGAACGAATTCAATCAACGCAAAGGACGACGACCATGATGAAGGGCCAACTCGCCGGGCTGATGAAGCAGGCCCAGGCGATGCAGGACAACATGAAGCGCGCCCAGGACGAGCTGGCGCAGTTGGAGGTCGAGGGCCAGTCGGGTGCCGGGCTGGTCAAGGTCACGATGTCCTGCAAGCACGACGTGCGGCGGGTGGCCATCGACCCCAGCCTGCTGGCTGACGACAAGGACATGCTCGAAGACCTGGTCGCCGCGGCCTTCAACGATGCGGTGCGTCGCGCGGAGGAGGTCAGCGCCGAGAAGATGGGCAAGCTGACCGCCGGCATGCCGTTGCCGCCGGGCATGAAGTTCCCGTTCTAGATGGCCTATCCCCGAAGCGGCTGCGCGTTCGCTGGCGAGAAACAGTCCACTGGACTGCTCCTGTGCCGCTCACCCCCTTCGACGGGGCGGCGCTGGCGGACCGGCGGCGCCGGATTCGCGGCGCCTGCGTGGTCGCGGTGCCGACGCAGCGTTGCTCGTGGCTGAGTCAGCCCTTGACAGGCTGATCGACGCGCTGCGGCGGTTGCCTGGCGTCGGCGTGAAGTCGGCGCAGCGGATGGCCTTTCACCTGTTGCAGCACGACCGCGACGGTGCGCGCCGCCTGGCCAGCGCCTTGAACCACGCCGTCGAGCACATGCGCCATTGCGATCGCTGCCACACCTTCACCGAGGCCGCGGTGTGCAGCACTTGCCTGGACCCGCGACGCGACGCGCGGCTGCTCTGCGTCGTCGAGACCCCGGCCGACCAGGCGGCGCTGGAACGCAGCGGCAGCTTCAAGGGCCTGTACTTCGTGTTGATGGGGCGTATCAGCCCGCTGGACGGCATCGGGGCCAGCGAGATCGGCGCGGCACGCCTGCTCGAACGCGCGGCGGACGGCGTGGTCGAGGAAGTCATTCTGGCCACCGGCTTCACGGCCGAAGGCGAAGTCACGGCGCACGCCCTGGCCAGCGCGCTGCGCGTCCAGGGGATGAGGGTGACTCGGCTGGCGCGCGGCGTGCCGGCGGGCAGCGAACTCGAATACGTCGACCTGAGCACCATCGCCCACGCCCTGGTCGACAGGCGCTGAACGCCGCGGTATTTCAGGCAGGCCGGCAGTCGGTGCGTCGGTTGGTTCGCCCATCGGCAGCCAACCACCGACCGGCCATCAGCGGGTGCGTCGCACCCGGCGCAGTTCGTCGACGATCAGGCAGACAGCGCCCAGCGTGATCGCGCTGTCGGCCAGGTTGAAGCTCGGGAAATAGCCGCCGGGGAACAGCGGTGCCAGCCAGCGGACGTGGAACTGCAGAAAGTCGATCACATGACCGTACAGCAGGCGGTCGATGACGTTGCCGAGGGCGCCGCCCATGATCATGCTGACGGCGAAGCAGAACAGCTTCTGCGTCGGGTGGCTGCGCAGCATCCAGACGATGAAGCCCGAGGCCGTCGCGCCCAGCGCGACGAAGAACCAGCGCTGCCATCCCGAAGCACCGGCCAGAAAACTGAACGCCGCGCCGCTGTTGTGAGCGCGCACCAGGTTGAAGAAGCTGGTGACGGTGCGGCTGTCGCCGAGTTGCATCCAGCCCACCACCAGCGTCTTGGTGACCTGATCGGCGAGGATGACCACCGCCGCCAGGCCCAGCCACAGCCACAGGCTGGGCGCGTTGTTCCGGCCACCGCGCGCCGCCACCTCAGGCCACCGTCCGCTGTTCGCCGGCGCCGAACAAGTTGCTGGTGCAGCGCCCGCACAGGCCGGGGTGGGCGGCGTCGTGGCCGACATCCTCGCGGTAATGCCAGCAGCGTTCACACTTGGCGGCGCTGCGGGCGCGCACCTCGATGCGCAGCGCATCGCCGGCCAGGAGTTCGGCAGCCGAGGTGATGAGCACGAACTTCAAGTCGTCGCCCAGGCTGGCCAGTGCCGCGTGGTCGTCGCCTGCGGCGTGGATGCGGACCTCCGCCTGCAGCGACGAGCCCAGCCCGCCGCTGCTGCGCAGGGTCTCGATCTCCTTGTTGATTGCATCGCGAACGCCGCGCACACGGGCCCACTTGGCGAGCAGGCGCGCGTCGGGTGCGTCGAACTTCCAGTAGGTCTGCATGAATACCGAGTCGCCACCGCTGCCATCCACGTTCAGCACCTTCCAGGCCTCCTCGGCAGTGAAGCTGAGGAACGGCGCCATCCAGCGCAGCATCGCGTGGGTGATCTGCCACAGCGCCGTCTGCGCGCTGCGCCGGGCGTGCGAGCCGGCGGCGGTGGTGTACAGGCGATCCTTCAGCACGTCGAGATAGAAGGCACCCAGGTCTTCCGAACAGAACACCTGCAGCTTGGAGACCACCGGGTGGAATTCGTAGACCCCATAGTGGCCGCCGGTGAACGCGCCACGTTCGGCGTCGAACTGGCCGGCGATCTCGGCCTGCAGTTGCGCCGCGCGCGACAACGCCCAGCGGTCGATTTCCAGCATCTCTGCGGTCGGTAGCGCGTGTTGCCGGGGGTCGAAGTCGGCCGTGTTGGCGAGCAGGAAGCGCAGCGTGTTGCGGATGCGGCGGTAGGCGTCGACCACGCGCGCCAGGATCTTGTCGTCGATGCTCAGGTCGCCCGAATAGTCGGTCGCCGCGCACCACAGGCGGATGATCTCGGCGCCGAGCTGCTGCGTGACCTTGCCCATCTCGGTCACGTTGCCCAGGCTCTTGCTCATCTTGCGGCCCTGGCCGTCGACGGTGAAGCCGTGCGTCAGCAGGCCACGGTACGGCGCGCGGCCTTCCAGCGCGCAGCCGATCAGCAGCGACGAATGGAACCAGCCCCGGTGCTGATCGTGCCCTTCCAGGTACAGATCGGCTTCCGGTCCCTGCGCGTGATGGCCGGGGTCGCCGGATGGGCCGTTGTGCGAACCGCGCAGCACATGGCTGAAGGTCGATCCGGAATCGAACCAGACATCGAGGATGTCGTTGCTCTTGGCGTACTGATCCGCCTCGGCCCCCAGCCAATCGGCCGGGTCGAGCTGGCTCCATGCCTCGACGCCCCCGCCGGCGACCAGCGCGGCCGCCCGGTCCATCAGCGCCAGCGTGTCGGGGTGCGGCTCGCCGCTCACCTTGTGCAGGAACAGCGGCAGTGGCACGCCCCAGCTGCGCTGGCGGCTGATGCACCAGTCGGGCCGCCCGGCGATCATGTCGCGCAGGCGGGCGCGCCCGTTCTCCGGGTAGAAGCCGGTCTGATCGATGGCCGCCAGCGCGGTCTGGCGCAGCGTCTGCGGTGCCTTGTCGACGGTGAACAGCCCGACGCCCTCGTCCATGCGCACGAACCACTGCGCCGCGGCGCGGTAGATGACCGGCGTCTTGTGGCGCCAGCAGTGCGGATAACTGTGGGTGAAGTCGCTGCTGGCCAGCAACCGGCCGGCCGATTTTTCGTCGTTCGCCAAGGCCTGCACGATC
>JANMAP010000476.1:0-2020 GCA_031359905.1 Burkholderiales bacterium
GAGCTCGGAATGATGGGTTTCTCAACGCCCTTCGATTCGACCGCGGTAGATTTTCTAATGGATCTGGATGTCCCATGCTTTAAAGTGGCGTCGTTTGAAAACACCGATCTTCCGCTGATTGCCAAAGTGGCAGGCACGGGCAAACCAATGATCATTTCCACTGGCATGGCGTCGGTTGCCGAGATTGATGATGCAGTAAGAACAGCAAGGGCCCATGGCTGCGAAAATCTGATATTGCTGAAATGCACCAGCTCCTACCCCGCGAGTCCGGCACATTCCAACCTAGCCACTATACCGCATTTGCGGCAGATGTTTGATTGTCATGTTGGTTTGTCCGACCATACGATGGGCATTGGCGCAGCGGTTGCTAGTGTAGCTCTGGGAGCGGTTGTCATAGAAAAGCATATTACGAACAGTCGGGCAGATGGCGGTGTGGATGCTGCATTTTCGCTTGAACCGGATGAACTGTCCGCACTAGTTCGTGAAACCGAAGTGGCGTCGCAGGCCCGCGGCAGGGTGGCTTACGGCCCCAGCGATAATGAATGCAGCTCGTTGGTATTCCGTCGCTCGCTTTATGTGGTTGAAGACATACAGGCAGGCAGCGTATTGACGACGGAGAATTTGCGCGCCATCCGTCCAGGACTCGGTCTTCCTACTAAATATCTTCCTCAATTGTTAGGAAAACGCGTGTCACAAAACGTAGCTCGGGGCACCGCAGCGAGCTGGGATTTGTTAGGATAATATTTTAAGTCATCGATTTGAGGCATTATGAACGACATTATATTCAACGAGGCGCTAGCGATAAATGGCGGAAGTCCGACCATTGACGGCCTATTGCCGCCCGACGTAACAATCGGGCAGGACGAGGCGGATGCTGCGATGCGGACCTTTAAACGTGGATCACTTTCTGCATACTACGGTAGCTGGGGCCCTGAGTTTCTGGGCGGGGAAGAGGTAAAAGCTTTTGAAAGCGAATGGGGTCAGCAGTTCGATGTACCCTATGTGATATCCGTCAATTCCGCGACCTCTGGCCTATATGCTGCAATGGGCGCAATAGGGCTTAGCCCCGGCGACGAGGTAATCGTTCCCCCTTACACAATGTCGGCCACGGCGATGGCACCGCTTATCTATGGCGGCATTCCCGTATTTGTGGATATCGAACCGGAAACATTCTGTCTTGATGTTGAAAAAGTAAGGGCTGCGATTACCGAAAAAACAAGGGCAATAATCGCGGTCAACCTGTTTGGACATCCTGCGCGGTTGAAGGAGCTATACGCACTGGCAAAGGAGCGCGAAATATACCTTATTGAGGATAATGCCCAGGGACCGCTCGCATCGGAAGACGGCGCTTATGCAGGTACAGCCAGCGACATTGGCATTTTCAGCCTTAACTATCACAAGCACATCCACACTGGCGAAGGCGGAATGTGTGTGACCCGTGATCCAGAGTTGGCGTTACGGCTGCAAGCGATCCGCAACCACGCCGAAAACATTTTGGAGCCAGCTGGTATTGCTGACCCGGTAAATATGATTGGTTACAACTACCGCATGACCGAAATGTCCGCTGCTGTTGGCCGAACCCAGTTGAACAAGGTAGAGGGAGAAGTGTTGCGACGTCAAAAGCTGGCTGAGCATCTCTCATCAGGCATTGACGGTCTTGAAGGCCTTACTGTGCCGCATGTCCGCGATGGTTGCCGTCACGTCTATTATGTCTGGGCGTTGAAGATGGATGAGGCAAAGCTTGGTGTCAGCCGCAAAGATTTTAGCGCCGCTCTGGCGGCGGAGGGCTTCCCCCATGCAACTGGCTATCTGCGTCCGCTCTATATGCTCCCGGTTTTTCAAAAGCGTATTGCCATTGGGCGCGACGGATGGCCTTTTACGCTTACCGACCGCAAATATGAAAAAGGGTTATGTCCGGTTGCCGAGCGCATGTACGAGCAGGAATTGTTGCTGTTTGAACCCTGCGCATACCGCGTTGACGATGCGATGGCCGATAATCTCGTTTTGGCTATCCGTAAAG
>JANMAP010000491.1:0-1965 GCA_031359905.1 Burkholderiales bacterium
CCGGCGGTGGCAGTGCTGTCCCAGGCTGGCGATGCCGGCATGCTTCAACTGTTGGTGCTCAGCCAGGTGGTGCTGAGCCTGCAGCTGCCGTTCGCGATCGTGCCGCTGATTCGATTCACGAGCGAACGCCGCATCATGGGCGCGTTCACCAGCCCGCGATGGGTGCGCTTCCTGGCCGTCGGGTGCGCGCTGGTGATCATCTCCCTGAACGGCTGGCTCGTGATTCGGGCACTGGCACCGGACGACGCCGGCGCCGGCGCCGGACAGTTCGTGATCGGCCTGATCGCGGTGCTGTGCGGTGGCTTGCTGGCCTGGGTGGCATTTGCGCCCCTGCGTTGCCTGCCCGAGCATCCGCAAACGGGCAATAACGATGACAATGCGCCGAACAACAACAAGGTCCCCCCCGTGCCGCACTCGGCGGCGGGCTGAACCCACGAGTGCGATGCCCACCGCGTGCGCGCGGTGCAAGGCGTCGTAGGAGATGACCATCGACCGCACCGACAGCTCGAGTCAAGCACTGGACGCATGGGACGGCGGCCGCCGCATCGCGGCGGCGTCAGAGCCGCCTACCCAGCGCCAGACCCTGGACGCCTGGGAACGCTTCGTCACGGGCGAACCGGTCGTGGCCACGGCGGTATCCAAATCGGTGCTGTCGTCGTGGCAGCGCAGCCTGCGGTCTGGCGTCGAGCCGCACTCACGCCTTGCGCCTGTGGCTGCACGCGGCGACGCGCTGGAACAGCTCCGTCGGCGCAATCACGACCTGCTGTGGGCAGCGCAGCGCCTGTTCGTGACCACGGCCCATCTGCTGGCACGCTCGGGCACGCTCATGCTGCTGACCGACCCGAACGGCGTGATTCTCGAAGTGGCCGGCGACATCCGGACCGTCGAGGCCGCGCGCGAAATCCATCTCTTCGAGGGCGGCAACTGGCACGAGAGCGTGATCGGAACCAACGGCATCGGCACGGCGCTGGCGATGCGGCTGCCCGCGCAGGTGCATGCGGCCGAGCACTTTTGCGAGGGCATCAAGAGCTGGACCTGCGCCGGCGCCCCGGTGTTCATGCCCGGCACCGACCAGATCATCGGCGTGGTCGACATCTCCGGGCCGCCCGCGACCTACCAGGTCAACAGCCTCGTGCTCGCGGTCGCTGCGGCACGTCAGATCGAAGCGACGCTCGCCGAACGCGCCAGTCGCGAACACATTCAACTGCTCGAGGCCTGCCTGAAGTTCGGTGCGCCGAGCGACGCGCTCGCAATGATGGCGCTCGACCGCAATGCGAAGCTGATCCACACCAGCGGAGGCGTGCCCGGCACCGAATTGCGCCTCGGCGCCTGCCTGCCCGGCATCGAACCCGGACGCCAGGTGGAGGAGTGGGGGCGCCGGCTGCCCGAAGGCTTGCGCGCCGAATGGCTGCATCCGGTGAATGTGGACGGCGCGACCATCGGTGCGCTGCTGGTCGTGCCGAAGCGCCCGCGCGGCGTGCCGGTAGCGGCACCGCTGGCGCGCGCCGCCGGTGCCTACGGTTCGGCGGGCAGCCCGAGCGCCGGATCCGAAGTCGATCCGTTGCGCGCGGGCTTCGGCAAGTTGGTGGGCCACAGCCAGGCGCTGCGCAGTGCGGTCGATCGGGCGCGCCACCTGAGCGACCGGCGCGTGGCGGTCCTGATCCAGGGCGAGACCGGGGTCGGCAAGGAGTTGTTCGCGCGCGCCATTCACGGCGACGAAGAGCGCAACGGGCCGTTCGTGGCCTTCAACTGCGGCGCGACGACCAAGGAGCTGATCGGCAGCGAGCTTTTCGGCCATGTGCGCGGCGCTTACACGGGTGCCACCCACGAAGGCCGCGCCGGGCGCTTCGAGCTGGCGCACGGCGGCACGTTGTGTCTGGACGAGATCGGCGAGCTGCCACTCGAGTTGCAGCCGGTGCTGCTGCGTGCCCTTGAAGAAGGTGTCGTCTGCCGCCTCGGTGAATC
>JANMAP010000497.1:0-2585 GCA_031359905.1 Burkholderiales bacterium
GTGCCGGCGTGGCTGGCCATCCCGAGCACCTCGCCGAGGTAGCGGCGGCTGCCGTTGATCGAGGTGACCACGCCCAGCGGCAGGTCGAGCGCGTCGAGCACCGGGCCTTGTTCGATGTGGACCTCGACGAAAGCGAGGTACCGCGCGGGGTCGCGGCGCAGCGCGCCGATGGCGCCCAGCTCGGCCGGCAGCCCGGCGGCGGCCATCGCGTCGTGCATCGCGATGCCGTCGGCGTCGCGCTGGTCCACCCAGCCCGGGTCGAAGTGGCCGGTCAACGCGCCGCTGCCCAGGAAGGTCGCCCGGTAGCGCTGGCCCTCTTCTTCGGCAAAGCCGACGACCTCGATGCCGAAGGGCAGCCGGCGGCCCGCGCGTGCCAGCCCGCGGACCACCGCCATCGGCACCAGGATGCCCAGCCGGCCGTCGTACTTGCCGGCGTTGCGCACGGTGTCGTAGTGGCTGCCGGTGAGCAGCCGGCGGCTGCTGACCGGCAGGCCGGTCGAACTGTGACCCGACCCCTCCCCATCCCTCCCCTGTCCAGCGGAGGGCTTGCAGCCGCCGCCTGCCGATGCGTCGTCGGCACTCCGGTACGAGCCCACCACGTTGCCGACCGCATCGAGCGTCACGTCGTCGAAGCCGCACTCGCGCATCCACGCCTGCAGCTGCGCGGCCACCGCCCGATGGGCGTCGGTCAGGTAGGTCACGGTCAGCTGGCCGGCCTCCTTGAAGCCGGGGTCGCTGTGCACGGCGAGTGCTTCGGCCCAGTCCCAGACCTGCTGGCCACGCAGCGGCACGACGCCCAGGCGATCGTTGAGACGGATCTCGGCGATGCGGTGGATCTGGCGCAGGCATTCGGCGAACTCGAAATCCGGGTGGCCGGCCAGGCGGCGTTCGAAGCTGGCGATGATCTCGGCGCGCGACAGCCCGCTGCCGCGCGGCCCGCGCACCGCCAGGATGAAGGGCCAGCCGAACCGCGCGTTGTAGTCGGCGTTGAGCTGCTGCAGCCGGGCATGTTCAGCCGGCGTGCAGGCCGTCAGGCCGGCCTGGTTCTGTTCGTCGCGGCTGTCGGCGGTCAGCGCACTGACCTGCGCCTTGCCAGCCAGTTCGGGGTGGGCGCGGATCAGCGCCAGCTGCCGTTCTCGGCCGGCGCCGCGCACCGTGCCGGCCAGCGCGTGCTTCAGCGCGGCCAGCGTCGCGAACGGCCGCCGGGCCCAGGTCTCGGACGCGATCCACGGCGAATGCTCGTAGACGCCGTCGAGCAGCGCGGTGAACTGCGCTTGTGTCGCGGCGTTGAGCTGGTCCAGCGTCAGCATGGGCCTGACTCCCAGACGAAAGCCGTCGCGGCGTCGAAGGGATGCACCTGCCGCCAATGCCGCGCGATGTCGATGCGGCGGGTGATCCAGACCCCGTCGTGGGCCTGCAAATGGTCGAGAAAACGCTGCAGCGCGCGCATGCGGCCGGGCCGGCCGAGCAGCCGGCAGTGCATGCCGATGCTCATCATCGTCGGCGCCTGCGCGCCTTCGGCATGCTGCACATCGAAGGCGTCGCGCAGGTACTGGAAGAACGCGTCGCCATGGCTGAAGCCCTGCGGCAGCGCGAAGCGCATGTCGTTGCAGTCCAGCGTGTACGGCACCACCAGGTGCGGCGCCAGCTGGCCGTCGCTCTTGCGCACCTGCAGCCAGAACGGCAGGTCGTCGCCGTAATGGTCGCTGTCGTATTCGAAGCCGCCATGGTCGGCGACCAGGCGGCGCGTGTTCGGGCTGTCGCGCCCGGTGTACCAGCCGACGGGGGGCTGCCCGGACAGCCGCGTGATGGCGTCGACACCGCGCTGCAGATGGTCGCGCTCGGTCGCTTCGTCGACGGTCTGGTAGTGGATCCAGCGCCAGCCGTGGCAGGCGATCTCGTGGCCGAGTTCGACGCAGGCCGCAGCGACGTCGGGGCAGCGCTCCAGCGCCATGCCGACGCCGAAGACCGTCAGCGGCAGGCCGCGGCGTTCGAACTCGCGCAGGATGCGCCACACGCCGACGCGCGCGCCGTACTCGTACACGCTTTCCATGCTCAGATGCCGCGCGGGAAAGGAAGGCGGGTTGAACATCTCCGACAGGAACTGCTCGCTGCCGGCGTCGCCGTGCAGCACGCTGCTTTCGCCGCCTTCCTCGTAGTTCAGGACGAACTGCACGGCCACCCGGGCATCGCCCGGCCAGCGCGGATGCGGTGGGTGGCGACCGTGGCCGCGCAGGTCGCGCGGATAGGGTCCCGCGGGGGGAGTCGATGCAGTGGCGGGCGGCATGTGCGAGGAAGCTTACAAGCAATTCCCACGCCGACGCCGACCGTCACGCCCATGGTCACGCCCATGGTCACACCCATGGTCACACCCACAGTCGCCGCGCCTGTCGTCTGGCGGTCTGCGAATTGCATGGCAGCATCATGACGATCCATGACACCGACCCAGCACGACGATCCAGCATCCGGCCGGCCCAGCACAAGACCAGACTCAGCACGCATGTCCTCGACACCGCCCACGGCTGCCCGGCCGCGGGCATGGCCGTGACCTTGCAGCGCATCGAGCCGGCCGGCCCGCGGACGCT
>JANMAP010000512.1:0-5173 GCA_031359905.1 Burkholderiales bacterium
CGGGGGGCCGCGACCGCAGGGAGCCGGGAGGCCTCGGATCCGGATCCGGGTCCCCCGGTCCGGAACGCGCCCCCACGGGGGGCCGCGACCGCAGGGAGCTGGGGGGCCTCATCTCATAAGCTTCGACGATGCGCGCGACCAGCGGGTGGCGAACGACGTCGGCGGCGGTGAACATCGTGAAGGCGATGCCGTCGACCCGTTGCAGCACCTGCTGCGCATCGACCAGCCCGCTGGCGGTGGCGGTTGGCAGATCGATCTGGCTGACGTCGCCGGTGACGACGCACTTGCTGCCGAAGCCGATGCGCGTCAGGAACATCATCATCTGTTCGCGGGTGGTGTTCTGCGCTTCGTCGAGGATCACGAAGGCGTGGTTCAGCGTGCGTCCGCGCATGAAGGCCAGCGGGGCGATCTCGATCAGCTGCTTTTCGAAAGCTTTCGTGACGCGGTCGAAGCCCATCAGGTCGTACAGCGCGTCGTACAGCGGGCGCAGGTACGGGTCGACCTTCTGCGCCAGGTCGCCAGGCAGGAAACCGAGCCGCTCGCCGGCTTCAACCGCCGGGCGCGTCAGCACGATGCGCTGCCCGCTCTGCCGTTCCAATGCGTCGACGGCGCAGGCCACCGCCAGGAAGGTCTTGCCGGTGCCGGCCGGGCCGATGCCGAAGCTGATGTCATGGCCGAGGATGTGGCGCAGGTAGCGCGTCTGGTTGGGCGTGCGGCCGGCCAGATCGGCGTGGCGGGTGTGCAGCACCACCGGTGCGTCGTCGGACAACGGCTGTTGTCCGGTGCTGCTTGCGGCTGGGGCCATCGGCGCCGCGGCCTTGGCCAGCAACAGCTGCAGGCTGCGCTCGCCGATCGGGTCGCGGGCGCGTTCGTAGATCTGGTCGAGCAACTGCGTGCAGCGGTCCACCGCAGCGCGCGCGCCGTCGATGCGGAAGCTGGCTTCGCGCCGCGCCAGCGTCACGCCGAGCGCGGCCTCGATGGCCCGCAGGTGAGCATCGAGCGGCCCGCACAGGTGTGCCAGGCGGCGGTTGTCGGCGGGCGACAGCGTGTGACGACGGATCAAGGGTGTGGGCAATCGGGCACGGGGTAGTGATTCTCGCAGCGCCGGGCGTCGCGAGCGGCCGGGCGTGCCATGCAGAATCGCCGCTCCCATGACAGCCGCCCCTGCTTGCCCGACCCCGGCTGGACCCGCGCTGCGCCGGTGGGCGTTCCTGGCCTGCATGATGTTGGCCGCGGTGCTGGCCGCCGTGCTGCTACCGCAGCGCGCCGCGGCGCAGACGCTGACCCTGGACAGCGCGCTGGTCGCCGTCGGCGATGGCCCGGCATTTCCGGTCGACGCGCCGGCGCGCCGCCAGGCCCTGCCCGACGAGTGGGCGCGCAGCCGGCCGGGTTTCGAAGGCAGCCTGTGGTACCGCGTCGACTTCCAGCCGCCGCCCGGGCTGGTCAGCGGCGAATTGCTCGCGCTGTCCATCGACCAGGTCTGCAGCACGCTGCAAGTGCTGCTCAACGGCCAGGTCGTGCACCGCGGCGGGCGTCTGGTCGAACCCTACAGCCACCAGTGCGACCGGCCGCAACTGCTGACGCTGCCCGGCGCGCTGCTCCACGCCGACCACAACACGCTGGACATCCAGGTCGTCGGCCACCGCCTCGAAGGCGTGGCGTCGCGCCAGCATGCCGGCGGCCTGTCGGCGCTGCGCATCGGCCCGCAGTCGGCGCTGGCGCGCACACACGCCCGGCACATGGCCTTGCAGGTGGCGCTGCCGCAGGCGCTCAGCGCCACGCTGCTGCTGATGGGCGGCTTCATGTTCGTGCTCGGCTTCATCCACCGCCGCGACAGCCACCTGGCCTACTTCGGCGCGCTGTCGGTGGGTTGGGCCCTGCTCGGCACCCGGCGGTGGCTGCTGGACCTGCCACTGCACGCAGCGCGAGTCGAGTTCCTGCTGGTCACGCTGCTCGGCCTGATCGCCTGGGTGGCAGTCCAGTTCCTGCTGCGCTCGGCCGGCCAGCGCCAGCCGGTCGCCGACCGACTGCTGCCGCTGCAGGCCGCGCTGTTGCCGCTGTCGCTGTCGCTGGTCGGTCCCGATCAGCTGTACGCGGCGGCCAGCGTCTGGTATGGGCTGCTGGCCGCCGAAGTCGCGGTGGCTGCGGCCTGGCATCTGTGGCACCAGGGGCCGGCACCGTCATCGTGGCTGATGGGCCCGCTGCTGGCCGCCGCCGGCGTGTCGGGCGCGGCCGAACTGGTGACGCAATGGACGGGCATGCATCCCTGGATGGCGCAGGCCGCCAGCGTCGTCATGCCGCTGGTGCTGGTCATCGTCGGCCTGCGTCTGGTGCGCGACCAGGGCCAGGCCCGTCACAGCGCCGAACGCGACAAGGCCGACCTCGAAGAGCGCGTGCGCGCGGCCACCGCCGAGATCGAGCACAACTACCGCCAGCTGTCGGAGCTGAAGGTCGAGCAGATCACCGAGCGCGAGCGCAAGCGCATCGCTGCCGACCTGCACGACGACCTGGGGGCCAAGCTGCTGACCATCGTGCACACCAGCGACAGCGAGCGCATCAGCACGCTGGCCCGCGAGGCGCTGGAGGAGATGCGCCTGTCGGTGCGCGGCCTGACCGGCAAGCCGGTGCGCCTGGCCGACGCGCTGGGCGACTGGCGCGCCGAGGTCGTCTCGCGCCTGGCGCAGGCCGGCATCGAAGGCGAATGGGACGCCCCCGAGGACCTGCCGCAGCGCCTGTCGGCCCGCGCCTACGTGCAGACCACGCGCATCCTGCGCGAAGCCACCAGCAACATCATCAAGCACAGCAACGCCAGCCTGTGTTCGATGCGCTGCTCGATCGACAAAGGCGACCTGCAGTTCGTGGTCCAGGACAACGGCGACGGCATCTCGCTGGAGATCGACGACCGGCTGGACCGTGGCCACGGCCTGGCGAGCATGAAGAACCGTGCCACGCAGCTGCAGGGCCAGTGCCTGGTCGAATCCGGCCCCGGCTACGGGACCGTGATACGCCTCACGGTCCCGCTCGACAGAGCGGTCGAAAGCGCCTGAATCGCTGCTGCGGCGGGTGACGCGGCCGATAACATGGAAATCGTGTTTCGGGGCCCTGCGCCACCACCATGAAAAACATCCTGCTGCTCGAAGACCTGCCCGAGATCCGGGCCTGGCTGCACAAGCTCGTGCTGCAGGTGTTCCCGGGCTCGCACGTCTCCGAATGCTCGCGCGTGCACGACGCGCTGGAACTGGCCCAGGCCATCAAGTTCGATCTGGCGCTGATCGACCTGGGCCTGCCCGACGGCAGCGGTGTGGCCGTGGTCACCAAGCTGCGCGATGTGCAGCCCGATGCGCAGAGCGTCGTCGTCACCATCCACGACGACGACGAGCATCTGTTCCCCGCGTTGCAGGCCGGCGCCTTCGGCTACATCCTGAAGGAGCAGGCGCGCGAGCTGATCACCGAACAGCTGCAGCGCATCAGCCAGGGCGAACCGCCGCTGTCACCGAGCATCGCGCGCCGCGTGATGGCGTACTTCACGGCCAAGGCCAAGCCGCAGTCGCAGGCCAACGCGATGCCGGCGGTCAACCTGACCGACCGGGAACGCGAAGTGCTGCTGCGCGTGGCCAAGGGCTACACGCTGCCGGAAATCGGTGTGCAGCTCGGCCTGTCGCGGCACACGATTGCCGACTACGTCAAGCAGATCTACCGCAAGCTGAACGTGAGTTCGCGCGCCGAGGCGGCGCTGGAAGCGCAGCGGCTGGGGTTGTTCCGCTGACGCCCGCTAACTGCGGACCACATCGGCCGGGATGGGCCCGCCACGCTGAAAGAGCGCAAGGGTTCAGAGGCCCATGAAGTCGGTCGGCACACGCTGCGCGGCCTGCAGCCGGGCGATGATCGAGGCTTCTTCGGTCAGCGAGAAGGCCAGCGGGAAGAGTGATCGTTCGGTTTCGCAACGCTCAGGCTGACCACCGAATTCGCCGATCTGCTCCATGATGCGGGCAAAGCTGCACGACAGCAGCACCGCCGGGGCGTGCACCCGGCGGTTCATGCGTTCGCTGCCGATGATCTCCAGCCCCAGCATGCGTTCGTAATAGCGCACATGCCGTGGGTTGACCTCGATGCACAGCGTGTCGTAGCCGCGCAGGCGGTGGGCGACGATGTAGGCGACATGGAACAGCGCCGCGAGCACCCGCTTGCTGGCGATCGTCGGGTCGACGGCCAGCTTGGTGAACTCGCACAGCCGCCGGCCCTGCTCGCGCAGTGCCGTGAGTTCATGCATGAAGGCGTCGTCGGCGGCCAGCCCGGTCGGCCCGTCCATCGACACGGTGATGGTGCCGATGGTCACGTCGTGCTCGACGGCCACCAGCGTGAAACGGTGCACCGTCTCGTCGGTCGGCAGCGTCACTGCCTGGTAGCCGCGCCACATGTAGCGGTTTTCCAGCAATCGGCTGGCAAGCGTGCGGCGCGACGCGGTATCGGCGGCCTTGATCTTGAAGCGCCGGGGCCCTTCGGCACCGTCGGGCAGCAGGTCGATGCGCGGGTCTTCGACCAGCTGCGAGCGCGCCCGCTTGCGCGACAGCAACGATGCCGCGATCAAGGTACTTTGCAGCAGGGACGGTGGAGCAGCGATGGGACGGCCCGGTTCACGCATGGCAAAACCCGAGCTTATCGCGGCCGGCGGACGGCGTTCGTGGCAAATGGCAAGTGATCCCCCGCTTGAGTGTTCGATCGATCATCGTTCGCGGAATGCTTCCTGGGACTTGAGCATCGGGCGCAGCAGGAAACCGAGCACCGACCGCTGCCCGGTGCGGATCTCGACCTGCCCGACCATGCCCGGCAGCACCGCCAGCGGTGCGCTGCCGGCCTTCAATGACGACGCGTCGGCGCGCACCAGCGCGCGATAGTAAGTTCCTTCGGGGGCAGCCGCGCGGTCGGGGTCGCCCAGCGCGTCGGGGCTGATGGCCTGCACCGTTCCCTTCAGCCCGCCGTAGACCGTGTACTCGTAGGCCGACAGCTTGATGACCACGTCCTGGCCGACCTGCACGAAACCGATGTCGGCCGGCTTGATGCGCGCTTCGACCAGCACGCGCGGGCCCAGCGGCAGGATCTCCATCATCGGCGCGCCGGCACCCACCACCCCGCCGACGGTGTTGCTGCGGATGGTCTTGATCACACCCTTGAC
>JANMAP010000516.1:0-29076 GCA_031359905.1 Burkholderiales bacterium
GGGGGGGCCAACCCGCCCCTGGGGCCCCTGGGGCCCCTTGGGGCCCTTGCCGACGGGCGGGGGGGGGGGGGGGGGGCGGTCCGGTCCAGCCCGGGCGGTGACCCGACGGCGGCGGCGCTGGCGGCGATGTCGGTGGCCAGCGGGGCGGCGGCGCCAGTGGTGCTGCTGGGCTTTGCGCCACCGGCCTCCAGCGCGGGCCTGGCAGATGTCGCCCGCCAGCTCGCCGCCGCCGGCTTGACGGTGCGCCGCCTGCAGCCCGATGCGGTGTTCAGCGACTTCGCGGAATTCGCCGAGGCCGACCACCTGGTGCTGGCCTTCGACGACGCGCCGCCGTTGCTGACCAGCGTCAAGCCCGGCGGGCATCTCGAAGTCCAGCGCGATGCCTGGCGCGACCAGGGGCGGGCCCCCGACCGCGTGCACTGGCTCGACCTGCGCGCACCCTCGGGCGACGACACACCGGCGGTGTCGGCCAGCCCGCGCTTCGTGGCCACGCTGGGCGAACCGGTGCGGCGCCTGGCCGCGCTGCTGGCGGCGTTGCGCCCGCCGCCGGCCGCGGCCGCAGCGGCAGCTGTCCCTGACGCCGCCGCGGCCGGTGGTGCCAGCGGCGTGCGCATCTATATCGAGAGCAACCGCCACGAACGCACGCTGTGGGAACCGCTGGGCGAGCAGATCCGCGATCGCTGGGACGAGCTCTTCAAGCATCTGGACCCCGACCGCGTGCCCCCGCTGACGCTCATCCCGCGCGGCCTGCCGGTCGACCAGCTCGACGCCTTCCGCACGCTCGACGATGCCGACGGCGTGATCCTGCTGTGGGGCCAGAAGACGGCCGATGCGCTGGTCGCGCAGATCGACAAGATCGAGAAGAAGGTCACGCCCGGGCGCGACGCACCGCCGGGCATCGTCGCCTACCTGATGCCGCCGCAGAACAGCAGCGAGCCGGTGCCAGCCTGGGGTTGGCAGGTGCTGCGTTTCGACGCCCGCGACGAGGACAGCATCGCCATCTTCGACGAGACCGAAGACCACGACCTGCTGCAGCGGTTCCTGAAGAAGGTCTTCGCGCGGCGGCGGCGGCGTGAACTGGCCGAAGCGGCGCTGGGGGGTGGGGTGTGACCGGCGACGCGCGCCAGCATCTGCCGCGCGAGCCCTACCCGGGATTGCGCCCGTTCCTCGGCTTCGAGGCCGCGCTGCTGTTCGGCCGTGAACGGCAGGTGCGCGAGGTCATCGACCGGCTGCAGCAGACGCAGTTCGTCGCCGTGCTCGGCGGCTCGGGGTCGGGCAAGTCCAGCCTGATCCACGCCGGCGTCACGCCCGAGCTGCGCAGCTTCGGCATCCCCGGCGCCGGCGACCTGTGGCTGCCGTTGGTGTGCACGCCCGGCACCAATGTGTCCGAGGCCGACCGTGCGGCGCGCCAGCACACGCCGATCACGCGGCTGGCGCGGCGCTTCGCGGCCTTGCTGCGCTCGCGCGGCAGCCCCGAGGCCGATGCCCAACGGGTGGTGCAGATCGCCGAGGTCTTCCGCCAGGAAGCTGGATTCGCGCGGCTGCTCGACACCTTCGGCGACGAGCTTGCCGTGCCGCCCGGGCCGGACCCGGCCGAAGCCCGCGTGCTCTTCGTGCTCGACCAGTTCGAGGAGATCTTCCACCCGACCAACCAGGGCGTCGAAGACGCACGGCTGCTCGTCGAACGCGTGCTCGACCACTTCTTCGCCCCGCACCCGCGCTGCTACGTGGTGCTGACGATGCGCAGCGAGCATCTCAACGACTGCGCGGCCTACCTGGAGCTGCCCGACGCGATCAACAAATCCAGCTACCTCGTGCGCCGGCTCGACGAGGACGAGTTGCGCCAGGCCATCACCGGCCCGGCGCAGCGTTTCCTGCGGCTGGTGGCGCGCAACAGCGAGCAGCCCGAGTGCCTGCCCGACGAGGTGGTCTTTGACCCGGTGGTCGTCGACCGGCTGGTCGCCGACGCCCAGGCCATCGCCCACGACCCCGACCACCTGCCGCTGCTGCAGCACTTGCTGGCGCGGTTGTGGGAAGCGGCGCTGGAACGCGAGAACACGGACAGGCTGGTGCCGGCAGCCATCACCAAAGCCGACCTGCTGCGCGCCGTCACCGCGGGGCGCAGCGGGCCCGCCGGCGGGGCCGGCAGTCCCGGTGCGGGCGACATGCCGCCGCCGCAGATCGGCGACACGCTGAACGTGCTGCGCGAATGCGTGGAAAACTGGCCGCAGTCGGTTTACGACTGGTGCGGGCCCGAGCAACGCGCGCAGATCGACGCCGTCCTGCACCACCTGGCCTTCAAGGACCCCAACACCGGCCTGTATTCGCAGCAGCGCATGGACGTCGACAACGGCGCGCGGCTGCTCGGTGAGGGCAAGACGCGCAGCGATCTGCGCGCGCTGTTTGCCGAAGGCTTTCTCGGCTCGGTCGACTACCTGTTCTGGGACGCCGAGGATCCCGAGCGGGTCACGCTGAAGGTCTCGCACGAATCGTTCATCCGCGGCTGGGGCCATTTCCGCCGCGTCATCGACGAGCAGTCGCGCCAGTTTGATGAATTCCTGGGTGTGCTGCGCAAGAGCGCGCTGTGGGCTGCGGGCGGACGGCTGGACGACGATCTGCTGCAGCCCGGGGAGCTGCGCCGCCTGCGCGACAGCGGCTTCAATGCGCGCTGGGCCCAGCGCGAATGTGTCGACAGCTGGTTCCGCTTCGTGCTGCTGGTGCGCGACGGGCAGCAACTCGTGCGGCTGCGGCCGGAGGTCGAAGCCTTCGTCGCCACGTCCAACCAGCGCCTGCGCGACAGCCTGCGCCGCGAACGCCGGCATCGCACCTGGCTGGGCTTGAGCCTGCTGACTCTGTTGCTGCTGCCGGTGGCGGTGTTCTCGGTCTTCATCCAGGGCCCGGTGATCGATCGCGCCGGCATGCTCTTCGCCGCCGGCAACCGCGCCAACCGCGCGCCGCTGGGCGCCGACTATCCGGGCGTCGGCGAAGCCGGTGGCACGCTCGAATCGCTGCTCGGCGCGGCCGAGTTGGTCGACCTGGCACGCAGCGGCCGCAGTGGCCGCATGGCCGCGGTGTCGCAATGGCTGCTGCAGCGCTTTGACTGGATCGCCGCGGTGCGCAGTCAGGATGGATTCCTGCAAGGTGTGGCCGCACAGGCCGAGCCGCCGGTCAACGGCAAGCTGCGCTTGCTGATGAGCTCGGCGCTCTGGAAATCCGCCGGGCCCGAAGCCGCCGAGGGCCCGCCGCTGCCCCCGCCGAGCGTGTTCGACGACCGCGCCTGCCTGGCGCGCGATGGCGACGCCGGCAGCAGCGGCCGCGCGGCACGCGGGCGGCTGTTCGTTGCCGCGGGCCGCGACGGCCTGCCGCAGCGGGCGATCTTTTTGCCCGCAGCCGAAGGCGATGAGAAGGCGGGCATCGTGCTGCGCAGCGCGACCGTCGACCCGGCGAACGGCGAGTGCCACTACGGCGCCATCGTGCTGGCGATCCCGACCTACCTGAACCCGTCCCTCGTGTTCGACGCCGGGCTGCGCTACTTCATCTATTCCGCGTATGGCGACGACGTCGACATCGCGTCGGCCACGTTGCACGAGATCGAATGGGACCGCAGCGAAAGCGGCGCCGTGCGCGTGTTGCAAAGCCAGGTTCGCAGCGTCGTCACTTCGCCGTTGGTGGTGGGAGCACTGATCAATGCCGCGCGGCCATCGCGCGCCGTGGCGGTCCCGACCTGGCGCGAACGCGCCGGCCGGTCGGTGTCCGTGCACGGCCGCCACTGGCGCGTGATCTCGGCCGCCGCCCAGGGCCTCGGCCCGGCTGCGCTGCGCGACGACTTCGCGCCGCTGCTGCCGTCGCCCGAGGGTTCGGCCTGCCTGGGGTTGCGCGCGCCGTGGTCGCGCCAGTCCGGCGCCCGCAGCGAGATGCGCGAGCGCCAGGGCGGCCGCCACTGTTTCCTGATCACGCGCCTGCGCGTCGACACCCCGGCCCCTGGCGCCAGCGGGGTGGCACGCGATGAGGTGCTGGTCGCCGTCTACGACCGGCCGCCGGTGCTCGGCGCGGCGTCGGCTGCCGGCGACGAGCCGGCGCCGGTGGCCAGCCTGGCGCCCTTTGCCCGAGTGCGCAGCGACGAGGCCGATTGGCTGGTCGGCATCCGTGGCGAACATGCCGGCTGGCTGGCACTCAGCCGGCCGAGCGCGCGCGGCGATGTCGACCGGGACGGCGCGCAAGCCGCGCGGCTGATCGGTGTGCCGTGGAGCACCTGCGCCCTGTGGCGTCTGGGGCGGCAATTGCTGCCGCTGAACAGCGTCGCTGCGCTCGCCGCGGCCAATGCAGCGGCGTCGGCGGCTGCGGCCGCGTCGGCACTGTCCGGGTCGGAGCCGCTCGCGTCGGCACCCGTCATGGCACCCATGGCACCCATGGCAGCCGCGTCGGCAGCCGCGTCGGCACCACCCGCATCGGCGCAACCGGTGGCCGCGCCGGCGCAGCCACCGCCCGGGGTCTGCGTCGGCGAGTGACGCCGGCCAGCCGCTACAGTGCGGCCATGCTGGATGACCACCGTGCCGCCGTCACGCCCCGCCTGGCCGGGCATGCGCTCGTCGAAGCCCTGATCGCGCAGGGCGTGGACACCGCCTTCGGCGTGCCCGGCGAAAGCTTCCTGGCGGTGCTCGACGGCTTCCACGAACACCGCGACCGCATCCGCTTCATCGCCTGCCGCCAGGAAGGCGGCGCGGCCTTCATGGCCGAAGCGCAGGGCAAGCTGAGCAGCCGGCCGGGCATCTGCTTCGTCACCCGCGGGCCCGGGGCGACGAACGCCAGCATCGGTGTGCACACGGCGTTCCAGGACTCGACGCCGATGGTCTTGTTCGTCGGCCAGGTGGCCAGCGACCAGCGCGACCGCGAAGCCTTCCAGGAGATCGACTACCGGCAGATGTTCGGCCCCGGCACGCTTGGCCTGGCCAAGTGGGTCGGCGAAGTGCACAGCGCCGACCGCCTGCCCGAGTACGTCGCCCGCGCCTTCCACACCGCGCTGCAGGGCCGCCCCGGCCCGGTCGTGCTGGTGCTGCCCGAGGACATGCTGACCACGCCGACCAGCGCCGCGGTGCTGCCGCGCGCCGAGCCGGCGTGCGCCTGGCCGGCCCCGGGCGGCCTGCGCACGCTGCGCCAGATGCTGCTGGCCGCGCAGCGCCCGTTCCTGATCGCCGGCGGGTCGGGCTGGGACGCCGAGGCCTGCAAGGCGCTGCAGCGCTTCGCCGAGAACTGGCAGCTGCCGGTCGGCTGCGGCTTCCGCTTCCAGGACACCTTCGACAACCGCCATCCGCTGTATGCCGGTGATGTCGGCATCGGCATCAACCCGAAGCTCGCGGCGCGACTGCGCGACGCCGATCTGGTCATCGCGCTGGGCGTGCGCCTGGGCGAGATGACCACCGGCGGCTACACGCTGCTGCAGGCGCCGCGGCCGGCGCAGAAGCTGGTGCACATCCACGCCGGGGCCGAAGAGCTCGGCCGCGTCTACGCCGCGGACCTGCTGCTGCAGGCGTCGGTGGCCAGCGCTGCGAAAGCGCTGGAAGCACTGGCCGCGCCGGGCGACGTGCCGTGGGCCGGGGCCGCCCGCCAGGCGCGTGCCGACTACGACGCCAACCTGGTGGCCCCGGCGGTGGCGCCGCTGGACATGGCGGTGGTCATCAAGACCTTGCAGCGCCTGTTGCCCGAAGACACGGTATGGACCAACGGCGCCGGCAATTTCAGCGGCTGGCTGCACCGCTACCTGCCGTATCCCGGTCTGCAGCACCATGGCCGCACGCAGCTCGCGCCGACCTCGGGCGCGATGGGCTACGGCCTGCCGGCGGCGGTGGCCGCGGCGCTGCTCTATCCGCAGCGCATGGTCGTCAACCTGGCCGGCGACGGCGACTTCCTGATGACCGGCCAGGAACTCGCGACCGCCACCGGCTATGGTGCGGGAAGGGGTCAGGGTGGGCTGCTCAGCGTGGTCGTCGACAACGGCACCTACGGCACGATCCGCATGCACCAGGAACGCGACTACCCGGGGCGGGTCAGCGGCAGCGATCTGTACAACCCCGACTTCGCGGCGCTGGCTCGGTCGTACGGCTGGCAGGCCGAGACCGTCAGCGCCACCGCCGGCTTCGAGCCCGCGCTGCAGCGTGTGCTCGACGCCGGCGGGCCCGGCCTGCTGCACCTGAAGCTCGACGCCGATGTCAGCACCAGCCGCACCACGCTGACCGCATTGCGTTCGGCGGCGCTGCAGCGGCGCGGCGCGGCGTAGAGCACGCCTGGGGCCGAGGTCAGCGCCGCCGGCCGGCCAGCAGCAGCACCACGCCGGTCATCGACACGCCCGCGGCGGCCCATTCGACGCCGCTGACCGTTTCGCCGTTCAGCCACACGCCCAGCAGCAGCCCGATCAGCGGATTGACGAAGGTGTAGCTCGACGCCAGCGCGGTGCTGGCGCGCTGCAGCAGCAGCATGTAGGCCGAGAACGCGATCAGCGACCCAGCGACGACCAAGTAGGCCCAGCAGGCGAGCGACAGCGCATCCGGGGGCCATGTCGGGCGCTCGCCGGCCAACGCCGCCGCTGCCAGCAGCAGCCACCCGCCGGCCAGCATCTGGCTGGCGTAGCCGGCGGCGCCCGGCGCCATGTCGAGCCGGCGGCCGCCGGGCAGACCGTGCCGCGCCCACACGGTTCCCAGTGACCAGGTGCTGCAGGCCACCAGCATCGCCAGCAGACCGCCCGCCGATGCTGCGAAGCCCTGGCCGCGCGCCAACAGCAGCACGCCCACCAGGCCGAGGGCCACGCCCGCAGTTTCCCAGCGCGTCAGCCGGGCGCCGTACGGCCATTCGGCCAGCGCCACGAGTGCAGGCACGACGGCAATGAAGGTCACCACCAGCCCCGAGCTGATGCTGACCTCGGCCAGCGCGGTGGCACCGTAGCCGCCGCCGAGCATCAGCGCGCCGAGCACGGCGGCGCTGTTCCACTGGCGGCGATCAGGCCAGGGTGCGCCGCGCCAGCGCGCGATGGCACCCAACAGCAGCCCAGCGACGACGAAGCGCGTCCCCATCTGGAAGAACGGCGGGAAACTCACCAGGGCCCACTGGATCGCCAGGTAGGTCGAACCCCAGATCAACCAGGTGGCCGCCAGGCAGGCGATGATCAGCGGGGACAGTCGCAGCGCGCCATCGGGCGCGTGGCGTCCGGCGGGTGGGCCTTCGGCAGGTAGGGTGGTGGTGCGGGACATCGCATGCATGATAAGAAGGCGCCGCGGCCGCGAGCGCCATGCCTCAGCAGGAGCCACCCCCGATGACCATCCCCGTGTACCTGACCTGCGACCTGTGCGACGCGCACAAGGACGACACCAGCGGCGCCTTCCGCGTGCTGCCACCGGTTTGGCGCAGCTTCGGCAGGCGCAGCCGCTTTCAGGGCGCCGTCAGCACGGTGCGCTGCAGCGAGGACAACACCTTGGTCAAGGCGGCTGTCGACAGCCCCGGCCTCGGCCGTGTGCTGGTCGTCGACGGTGGGGGCTCGCTGCGCCGCGCCTTGCTCGGCGGCAACCTGGCCGCAGCGGCGGCGAAGAACGGCTGGGCCGGCGTGCTGATCGACGGCTGCGTCCGCGACGTGGCCGAGCTGGCCGCTGCGGACGTCGGCATCTTCGCGCTGGCCAGCATGCCGCTGCCGCCGCGCAAGCACGCCGAGGGCGAACGCGATGTGCCGGTACGCGTGCAGGGCCTGTGGGTGCGCCCCGGCGACTGGCTGTACGCCGACGAGGACGGCGTGGTGGTTTCGGCCACACGGCTGTAAGGAGGAACGCGATGGTCACGCATGCCACCACCCCCAGCGGTTGGGACATCCCGCCCGGCCCGGGTCATGACCTCGACGCGGTGGCCCGCCGCTGCCGCAAGCTGGTCAACCGGCGCGCGCTGATGGCCGCTGGCGTGGCCATGGTGCCGGTGCCCGGGCTCGACTGGCTGACCGACGTCGGCGTGCTCGTCAAGCTGCTGCCCGACATCAGCGCGGCCTTCGGCCTGTCGCCGGCCCAGGTCGAGCGCCTGGCGCCCGACCGGCGGCTGGTGGTCTACAAGGCGATCAGCGCCGGCGGCGGCATGCTGCTGGGCCGCGTCGTGACGCGCGGACTGGTGCTGCAGATGCTCAAGCTGGTCGGCGTTCGCTTGTCCGCGCAGCAGGCTGCCAAGTACGTCCCGATCGCCGGCCAGGCGGTGTCCGCCGCGCTGACTTTTTCGGCGCTGAAGTACGTCTGCGAGCAGCACATCCGCCAGTGCCTGGACGTCGCCGGCCAGCTGCAGCTGCTGCCGCCGGCCCGTTGACTGCCGCGGCGCTCGCCGGTCGGCCCGTACAATCGCGACCCTCGGGGTGTAGCGCAGCCTGGTAGCGCAACTGGTTTGGGACCAGTGGGTCGAAGGTTCGAATCCTTTCACCCCGACCAAGGATTTTCATCGACCTGCGCGGCGCCACCGCGCAGTGCGGCTGCCAGATCGAACACCAGCGCCGCCCCGTCGTGCTGCAGGTGGTTGACGGGCGACGGCGGGGGTGCGATGCCAGCCGCGGTGTCGTGCGCTGGCTGCAGCGGCGCCCAGGCGGCTGCCGCAGCGCTGTCCAGCCGTGTGCGTTCGAACAACGGCCACAACGCTTCGGGAATGAATCGCGACAACGGCGCATACAGGTGCCGCCCGCCCAGCGCGCGCTGCTGCGTGACGTGAGAGCGCTGCGGCACCCACAGCGACAGCGTGTCCCGGGCCCGCGTCATCGCCACGTACAGCAGGCGACGTTCTTCCTCGATCTCGGCGGCCTGCCCGGTGGCCATGTCGGCGGGCAGGCAGCCGTCGACGACGTTGAGCACGTGCACCACGTTCCATTCCTGGCCCTTGGCCGAATGGATGGTCGACAGGATCAGGTAGTCCTCGTCGCGCAGCGGCGGGCCGGCCTCGTCGCCGCTGGCGGACGGTGGATCCAGCGTCAGGTCGGTGACGAAGCGTTCGCGGCTGGCGTGGCCGGCGGCCAGGCGCTGCAGCTGGTCGAGTTCGCTGCGGCGAACGCGGGCGTCGGCATGCAGGCGTTCGAGCTGCGGCTGGTACCAGGCGATCACCCCCTGCAACTCGTCAGGCCAGCGCAGGCAGCCGCCGCGCAGGCCCTGCAGCAGGCCATGCAGCGTCGCGCAGCCGGCGGCTGCCGCGGGCGGTGGCTTGAAGGCCTGCAGGTCGGCGCCCTGATCCAGGCAGCGGCGCAGGCTGGCCGGCCCGAGGCCCGGCACCAGCCGCAGCACGCGCAGCGCGGCGGTCTGCGCGGCCGGGTTGTCGGCCCAGCGCAGCACGGCCAGCACGTCCTTGACATGTGCCGACTCGAGGAAGCGCAACCCGCCGTACTTGACGAAGGGGATGTTGCGGCGAACCAGTTCGAGCTCCAGCGCGGCGCTGTGCGTGGCGCTGCGGAAGAGAACCGCCTGGCGGCGCAGCGCGAGGCCCGATTCGCGTTCGGCGAGTACTGCATCGGCCACGCCGCGGGCCTGTGCCAGTTCGTCCTCCACCGCCACCAGCCGCGGCGCCGGCGCGGCGGCACGGTCGGTCCACAACTGTTTGGCGAAGCGCTCGGCGGCCAGCGCGATGACCGCGTTCGACGCCGCCAGGATGGCGGGCGACGAACGGTAGTTCTGCTCCAGCGTCAACACCTGGGCCGGCGGGTCGAAACGCTGCGGGAAGGCCAGGATGTGGCGCAGTTCGGCGCCGCGAAAGCCGTAGATCGACTGCGCGTCGTCACCGACCGCGGTGACGCCGTGGCCGCCCGGACGCAGTGCCTGCACGATGTCGGCCTGCAGCCGGTTGACGTCCTGCAGTTCGTCGACGAGCACCTGGTCGAAGCGCGCGCGCACGCGCTCGGCCATCGCCGGCTGCTGCATCAGGTGCCACCAGGCCAGCAGCAGGTCGTCGAAGTCGAGCGACTGCTGGTCGAGCTTGGTTTGCGCGTAGCTGGCGAACAACCGGGCCAGCCCGCCCTGGCTGCCCGCGCACCAGGGATAGGCGCTGCGCAGCACCTCGGCCAGCGGCGCACGGGTATTGACGCAGCGCGAATGGATCGCCAGGCAGGTGGCGGCCAGCGGGAAGCGCGCGGCGCCGGCCTGGTCGGCGGCCAGCCCCTGGCGCAGCAGGGCCAGCAGGTCGTGCGCGTCGGCGCGATCGAGCACGGTGAAGCCGGCGGCCAGCCCGATGCGGCCGGCTTCTTCGCGCAGCAGCCGCGCAGCCACGCTGTGAAAGGTGCCGCACCAGGGCAGTTGCGGCGGCGGCGTCTGCGCCGGCAGGCCCAGCACGCGGTGCAGCAGGGTGCCCGCGCGCTGCGCCATCTCGGCCGCGGCGCGCCGCGAAAACGTGATCAGCAGCAGGCGCTGCGGATCCACGCCCTGGCGCGCCAGCCAGGCGACGCGCGCGGCCAGCGTCAGCGTCTTGCCGGTGCCCGCGCCGGCCACCACGAGCAGCGGCCCGCCGGCCGGCGGATGCTCGGCGGCGCGGCGCTGCGCGGCGTTCAGGCCGGCGAGGTCGGCGATGTCAGCGGTCGGGATCAAGGCGGTGACGGGGCGGCGTCGTCGGGATCGACAACTGTATGCGCATCCAGGCGCCGCCCGGAGCTTCCATTCCCGCATTGCGCCGGTGGCAGGTGTAGTCCATGTCTGACCCCAAGCTGTCCAACCTGCCGACAGCATGGCGACAAGCAGCGGGCAACACTTGGGCACACCATCGAGGAGAGCCGTGCCATGCAAGAGATCCAATCGCCTTTGCGCTCTGCCACCGCAGCAATTCAACGGCCGCAGGTCGGCCCCGGTCTGGACGCGCTGCCCAAGGGCGACACCGTCGCCACCATGGCGGCTGCTGCAGACGATGCCGGACCCGGCGCCAACCAGCTGCTGGCCGCCTTGCCTGCCGAAGACTTGGAGCGCTTGTCACCGCACCTGGAGCGGGTGGAGATGCGCTTTGGGCAGGTCCTGTACGAATCTGGACACGGCTTCAACCATGTGCACTTCCCAACCTCGTCGATCGTCTCGCTGCTCTCGTTGATGGCCAATGGCGCGTGCCCCGAGGTCGCCAGTGTGGGGATCGACGGCGTGGTCGGCGTGCCCTTGCTGATGGGCAGCCGGTCCACCAACGGTCGGGCCGAGGTGCAGAGCGCCGGCGCGGGCTACCGGATGAAGAGCCAGGTCGTCATCGACGAGTTCAACCGTGGCGGCGCGCTGACGCACCTGCTGCTGCGCTACACCCAGGCATTGCTCACCCACATTGCACAAACGGCGAGCTGCAACCGCTATCACTCGGTGGACCAGCAGGTCTGCCGCCTGATCCTGCAGAGTCTGGACCGGGTGCAGGGCCATCAGTTGCAGATGACGCAGGAACTGTTGGCGGGCAAGCTCGGCGTGCGCCGTGAAAGCGTCTCGACGGTGGCGCAGTCGCTGCAGCGCGACGGCCTGATCCGCTATGCCCGCGGTTGCATCGAGGTGCTCGACCGTGTCGGCCTGGAAGACCGCTCCTGTGAATGCTACGGCGTGGTGAAAGACGAATGCGACCGCCTGCTGCCGTCGATCCCAGCGCAGTCATCGGCGCGTTCCTCGTCGCATGCGTCGACGCATTCCACCACTCATTCGTCGACGCACTCCTCGGCGCCATCGGCAGGGATCTGGGCGCCACGGCACCGCTGCGCCGAGCGCGGCTGATCGATTCGGCGAACGGGCCGCCCTGAATCCGACGCCCGGCCCGCCCAGTCGGGTTCAGCGCACCCACAGCCTCGCCGTGCTGGCCACGGCTGCCAGTGCGGCGGTGCCAGTACCGAGCCACAGCGCCCACACGGCGCCTTGCGTGCCGGCCAGGCCGAAGCACAAAGCCACTCCCGCTGCGCCGGTGGTCTGGCCCAGCAGGCGTGCCATGGCGATCACGCCGCTGGCGCCGCCTGCGCGTTCAGGTGGAGCGCTGGCCATCAAGGCGCGCAGATTCGGCGACTGGAAGAAGCCGAAGCCGACGCCGCACAGGGCCATGCGTGCCACGATGTCCAGCACGCCGGGCTGCGCCGGCAGCAGGGCCAGCGAGATCATGCCCAGCGCCAGCACGCTCAGCCCGATGCCGCCAAGCAGGCCCGGCGCATGGCGGTCGGACAGGCGCCCGGCGAGCGGGGCGAGGGCCGCCACCGCCACCGCCCAAGGCGTCATCAGGAAGCCCGTCTCGATCGGGTCGCGGTGCAGGACCTGTTCGAAGTAGAAGGGCAGCGCCACCAGGGCCAGGCCCTGGCTGGCGAACGAACACATCGAAGTCAGGGCCGAGAGCGCGAAGAGCGGCCGCCGCAGCAGGTCGACCGGCAGCATCGGCGCCGGGTGGCCAGCCTGGCGGCGCAGCAGCAGGGCGCCAGCGACGAGTGTCGTCAGCACAGCCAAGCCCAGCCAGCGCGCGTCTTCGCGCTGCGTCGCTGCGCCCAGGGCCAGGATCAGGGCCGAGAAGGTGATGCCCGTGAGCACGGCTGTCGTCGGGTCGAAGCCATGCGAGCGCGGCTCGCTGCGCGGCAGCGACTGCAGGCCGAAAGCGAAGCACAGCAGGCCCAGCGGAACGTTGATCGCAAACAGCCAGGGCCACGCCGCGACGCTCAGCACGAGCGAGGCGACGGTGGGGCCGCAGGCGAAGGCCACGCCGACCACCAGCGCATTCAATCCGACGCCGCGCCCCAGGCGGTGCGCCGGGTAGATGAGGCGGATCAGCGCGATGTTGACGCTCATGATCGCGCTCGCGCCGATGCCCTGCAGCACCCGCATCAGCGTCAGGCTGACCAGGCTGTCGGCCAGCGCACAGCCCAGCGACGACAGGCAGAAGAAGGCCAGGCCGCCGAGAAACACCCGGCGCGGCCCCCACAGATCGCCCAACGCCGCGAAGGGCAGGAGCGTGGCCACGATGGCCATCTGGTAGGCGTTGACGATCCAGATCGACGCCGCCGGCGACGCGTGCAGATCGGCGGCGATGGCCGGCAGCGCGGTGTTGGCGATGGCCGTGTCGAGCGAACCTAAAGCCACCGCGAGCAGGATCGCCAGCAGGGCGCGGCGGTCGGCGGGCCGCAGCTTGTCCTGGGGGACGGAAGCGGCGGGCAGGGGCGTCGGCGATGTCACCGGCCGCACGATACCTGCAGCCCCGGGCCGCGAACCCGTCGCCTGCGGGGCTACCGTGTCGAGAAGGGCGACTGGTAGGGCTGGCCGAAGGCCACGCCGGCAATCACGGTGTTGGTCGGCCTGATGAGGACCTTGCCCTGGCGCTTGTTGCTTCGCGTGTCGACGAACTCGACGGGCCCGTTGACCACATCGAGCAGCGTGGCATCCGCCGGCGCGCCGACCTGCAGCGTGCCGTGCTTCGGGATGCGGTTGATGACCTTGGCCGGATTGGCCGTCGCCATGGTCACCACCTGCTCCAGCGAAAAGCCCATGTTCAGGAACTTGCTCATCACGTTGGTCAGGTAGGGCTGGCCGGCCGAGTTGCCGGAAAACACGTGGAGGTCGGAGGAGATCGTGTCGGGCGGGCAACCCTGCGCGATCGCGGCCTCGGCGACCGTGTAGTCAAAGCTGCCGCCGCCGTGACCGACGTCGAACAGCACGCCGCGCCGTTTGGCGTCGAGGGCGGCCGGCAGCAGCTTGCCGTCCTGAACGATGTTGGTGAACCTGCCGTCGATGTTCGGCGCACCCGAGTAGCAATGCGTCAGGATGTCGCCCGGCCGCAGCGCCTGCAGGATCAGTGACATCAGATCCACCGATTCCACGCCACCGATGTGGCACATCACGCGGCCATTGGTGCCCGCGAGTTCGCAGGCGCGGATCGCGCGCTTCAGCGGCTCGATGCCGTGGCGCGCGATCACGTTCTGCGACATGCGCACCTTGATGCCGATCGCGAAATCGGCGTTCTCCGCCAAGGCCTTCGCCGCAGTTTCCGTTTGCGCGAAGTCGATGTTGAACAACTCGCCGACCGGGAACGCCGACAGGCCGATGTTGGCGATGTGCACGAAGGCGAAGATCCGCGTGCGCGACTGCGCTGTCGCGAAGCGCCGGTAGGTGGCGAAGGTGCTGGCACCCGCGTCGCCTGCCGACACCGCGGTGGTGGTGCCCTGATAGACCACAGACTCGTCGGCCGGGATGCCGATGCCGCTGGTGAAGACATGCGCGTGCAGGTCGATCAGTCCCGGCACGACGAGCAGGCCCGCGGCATTCAGGACCCGACTCGCGCGCGCCGCGGGAATGTCGGCTTCCAGCGCCTCGACCCGCCCGTAGCGCACGCCGATGTCGCGCTTGCCGCGCAGCCCCTGGCTGGGGTCGAGGACTTCACCGCCCTTGATGAGAAGGTCGAACTTGTCGTCGGGACCCATCGCGGCGCGGGCCACCGAACCGATGGTTCCGCTGGCGAGCGCTGCGCCCATGCCGGCAATGAGTTGACGGCGCTCGAACGAAATCATGGATCTCTCCCCCAGGTGGACGACAGGCGACCCAATCTACAGTCCGCGATGGGGGCCGCGCAAGCTCGCATTCCTGGGACGTTGACACGCGGCTTGCTGCACAGCCGGACCGGTGACCGGCGCGCAGGGCAGCGACTGGCCTGCCCGGCAGGACTCGAACCTGCGACCCCCAGCTTAGAAGGCTGGTGCTCTATCCAGTTGAGCTACGGGCAGTCGTGCTCCGGCAAATTCTAGGAGTCGGCCGCGCGATCAGTGCTGCCGGTACTGCGTCGCACCGAACAGCGTTTCGCGCGCCTTGTCGTCGGCCAGCGGCTTGCGCTGGCTGGCCAGCACCTCGACGCCGCGCTGTACCGCAGGCCGTGCGCCGATCTCGTCGAACCAGCCCTTGAGGTGCGGGTGGTCGTTCCAGTCGATGCCCTGATTCTTCCAGCTGCGCAGCCACGGGAAGATGGCGATGTCGGCGATGCTGTAGTCGGGCCCGGCGATGTACTTGTGCCTGGCCAGCTGCTTGTTCATCACCCCGTACAAGCGCTTGGCTTCGTTGCTGTAGCGCTCGATCGCGTAGGGAATCTTTTCCGGCGCATAGATGCGGAAGTGGTGCGTCTGGCCGAGCATCGGGCCGACCCCGCCCATCTGGAACATCAGCCAGTCCAGCACCTTGTACTGGGCGACGGTGTCGGCCGGCAGGAAGCGGCCGGTCTTGCCGGCCAGGTACAGCAGGATGGCGCCGGATTCGAACAGCGAGATCGGCCGGCCGTCGGGGCCATCGTCGTCAACCAGCGCGGGAATCTTGTTGTTCGGGCTGATGGCCAGGAAGTCCGGCTTGAACTGGTCGCCGGCGCCGATGTCGACCGGCACGACGCGATATTGCAGGCCACATTCCTCCAGCATGATGTGGACCTTGTGGCCGTTCGGCGTGGCCCACGAATACACTGTGATCATTGGCTTCCCCGTCTGCCGGCGCGCATCGGGCACGCGCTGCGACCGACTCTAAACCATGCTTGACGGCTTCAAACGCTGGTTCTCCGGACCGCCCGCCGCCCCGGCCCAGGGCTGGCAAGCGATCGCCCCGTGGGCGCAGTCCCGGCAGTACAGCTTTCGCGGCGTGCAAGACGAAGGCTTCGTCATCGACGGCCGACTTGGCGCCACGCCATGGCGGCTGGAATGGGGACCGTCGCAACGGCCGTATGTCGTCGGGCACGAATTGCGGCTGCGCGCCGAACTCGGCCTGGCGTCGGACCTGCAGGTCGTGCTGATGAACCGGCGGCTGCAGGAAGCGATGGAGAAGGCCGTCTTCGAGCAGTACGTCGAAGGCGTGCAGACGCGCATCGACAACCAGACCCCGCCGGAAATGCGCTGGCTGGTGATGTTCCCCAAGCTGCCGGGCAGCGAGCTCGGCGCATTGCGCGAACGCTTCGTCGCCCTGTCGAGCGTCAAGACCTGGCTGCAGCAGTGGATCCGCGGCCCGCTGACCGAGGCGCTGATGGCGCAGGGCGTCGACCCGGCCCTGCCGGTGGTGCTGATGATCGGCCGCGGCCGGCTGATGCTGCGCACGGCCTTGGACGAGCCGTCGGTGGCAACGCTGCAAGCCTGGCTGGTGCTGTTCGAGACGGCGATCCGCGAAGCCCGCCGGGTGGCCACCGACAGTGCCGTCACGCTGTCGCCGAGCACCCAGTCGAGCCTCTGGTCGGCCAGCGCCTTGCCGGGCGACGAGCGCAAGGAGTAGCGCTCGGGCGGCGACCAGTGCGACCAGCGGGGTGGGCTACCGCGGCCAGCGCAGACAGCGCGGCCACCGCGACCAGCGCGGTGGGCCTCGCGGCGCGCGGAGTTGGTGCCCGCGGCCAGCGCGACGTTCACGCTGGCGCGGGCTTCAGGCCGCGTGCTTGCCGATCTCCAGCTTGGCGATGGCGTTGCGGTGCACTTCGTCCGGGCCGTCGGCGAAGCGCAGCGTCCGCGCGGCGCTGTAGAAATAGGCCAGCGGGAAGTCCTCGCACATGCCGGCGGCGCCGTGGACCTGCATGGCCCAGTCGATGACCTGGCAGGCCATGTTCGGCGCGACGACCTTGATCATCGCGATCTCGGCCTTGGCGCTCTTGTTGCCGGCCATGTCCATGATCCACGCCGCTTTCAGCGTCAGCAGACGGGCCTGCTCGATCATGCAGCGCGCTTCGGCGATGCGCTCCTGCGTCACGCCCTGCTGGGCGACGGTCTTGCCGAAGGCCGTGCGGCTGCCGGCGCGCTGGCACAGCAGCTTCAGCGCGCGTTCGGCCAGGCCGATCAGGCGCATGCAGTGGTGGATGCGCCCGGGGCCGAGGCGGCCCTGCGCGATCTCGAAACCGCGGCCTTCGCCGAGCAGCATGTTGGACGCCGGCACGCGAACGTTCTTGAAGTCGACTTCCATGTGGCCGTGCGGCGCGTCGTCGTAGCCGAACACCGTCAGCGGACGCAGCACGGTGATGCCCGGCGTCTCGCGCGGCACCAGGATCATCGACTGCTGCGAATGCCTGGGGGCCGACGGATCGGTCTTGCCCATGAAGATGAAGATCTGGCAGCGCGGGTCGCCGGCGCCGCTGGTCCACCACTTGCGACCGTTGATGACGTAGTCGTCGCCGTCGCGTTCGATGCGGGCTTCGATGTTGGTGGCGTCCGACGAGGCCACCGCCGGCTCGGTCATCGCGAAGGCGCTGCGGATCTCGCCGCGCAGCAGCGGCAGCAGCCAGCGCTTCTGGTGTTCGGTGGTGCCGTAGCGCACCAGCACTTCCATGTTGCCGGTGTCGGGTGCCGAGCAGTTGAAGATCTCGCTGGCCCACGGCACCGCGCCCATGATCTCGGCCAGCGGCGCGTATTCCTGATTCGACAGGCCGGGGCCGAGGTCGGCGGTCGGGATGCCCGAGGCCATCGCCGCCTTGGCATGCGCCGAACCTTCGGCGCTGGGCGGCAAGAACATGTTCCACAGGCCGGCGGCGCGCGCCTTCGGCTTGAGCTCTTCGATCACCTGCAGCGGCGTCCAGCGCTTGCCGGCCTGCGTGTTGGCCTCGATCTCGGCGTGGTAGCGCGCTTCGGCCGGATAGACATGCTCGTTCATGAAGGCGCCGACGCGCTGCTGCAGGTCTTGGGTGCGGGGTGAAAAGCCGAAGTCCATGTCGTTGTCTCCTGGGAATTTTTGAAAAGGAAGGTTGGGGCGTTGGCCGCGTCGCCCCGGTTCAGGCCTGCTGCGCGATCTTCCAGCCGAGTTCGGCCAGCGGGCGGGCGCCGGCGGCCGAGGTGCGCGCCTGTGCGCTGGCTGCCGTGCCGTCGACCACGCGCCGGGCGATGCCCTGCAGGATGGCGGCCAGGCGGAACAGGTTGTAGGCCAGATAGAAGTTCCAGTCGGCGAGCACGGCGTCGAGGTCGCGCCGCCCGGTGCGTTCGAAATACCGGCGAAGGTACTCGGCTTCCGACGGGATGCCGAGCGCGGCGTGGTCCAGCCCGGCAATGCCGCGGAACACGCCGGGCTGGATGTGCCAGCTCATGCAGTGGTAGCTGAAGTCGGCCAACGGGTGGCCAAGCGTCGAGAGTTCCCAGTCGAGCACCGCCGCGACCCGCGGCGCGGTCGCGTCGAACATCAGGTTGTCGAGCCGGTAGTCGCCATGCACGATGCGGGGCTGCGATTCGTCGCGCGCGCTGGCCGGGATGTGGGCCGGCAGCCAGGCGATGAGCGCGTCCATCGCGGCAATCGGTTCGAGTTCGCCGGGCTTCAGCGAAGCCAGGTATTGCTTGCTCCAGCGGCCGATCTGGCGTTCGAAGTAGTTGCCCGGCTTGCCATAGTCGGCCAGGCCGACGGCCAGCGGGTCGACCGAGTGGAGCTTGGCCATCACGCGGTTCATCTCGTCGTAGATCGCCGCGCGCTCGCCTGGCGTCTGCTCGGGCAGCGCCTGGTTCCACAGCACACGGCCGCCGACGAAGTCCATCACGTAGAACGCGCGGCCGATGACGCCTTCGTCGGCGCACAGCAGGTGCATGCGGGCCACTGGCACGTCGGTGGCGGCCAGCGCCTGCATGACGCGGAATTCGCGCTCGATGGCGTGCGCCGACGGCAGCAGCTTGGCCGCCGGGGCGGGCTTGGTGCGCATCACGTAGCTGCGCTGCGGGGTGACCAGCTTGTAGGTCGGGTTGGACTGGCCGCCCTTGAACTGCTCGACCGTCAGTGGCCCGGCGAAGCCCGGCAACTGCTGGGCGAGATGGGCCTGCAGCGCGCCCAGGTCGAAGGCGTGGCTGTCGGCGACGGCTTTGGTGCCGGTGTATTGGTCCATGGTCAGCAGGCTTTCATCATTTTTCTGCGAAGGCCAGCAGTTTCTCCCGCGACAGCACCACCAGCCTCGTCGGCTCGATGCGCACGGCGGCTTCGCGCTCGAAACCCTTGAGTTCCTGGTTGACGCGCTGCCGCGACGCGCCCAGCAACTGCGCCAGATCCTCCTGGGCCAGCACCAGGCCGATGCGGATCTCTTCGCCCTCGGCAATGCCGTAGCTTTTTGCCAGCAGCAGGATCTGGCGTGCCAGCCGGGCCTGCAGCGGGCGCGTGTTGAGGTCCTCGAGCTGGTCGAACATCAGGCGCAGGCGACGGCAGTTCAGGCGCAGCAGCGCGTCGTAGAGCTCGACATGCCGGGCCAGCAGCTCCTTGAAGTCGGTCTTGCGAACGACCAGCAGCGTGGTCGGGCCATGGGCATCGGCGTCGTGGGTCCGCGGCAGGCCGTCGAACAGCGCGATATCGCCGAACCAGCTGCCGGGCTCGGCGTAGGTCAGCGTGATCTGCTTGCCCGACAGCGACACCGAACTGATGCGCACCGCACCGCGCGCGACGCCGCACCACTCCTCGGCCGCCGCGCCGCGAGACGCCAGCAGCGCGCCATCGGGCAGGCGCCGCACCTGGGCACGATCGAGGATGGCTCGGCGCAGATCGTCGGAGAGTTTGCTGAACCACGCACCGGCCTCGATGTTGTGACGCTCGTCGATTGTAAGAACGGGGGTAATCATGGCTTGTTTCAGCCGCGACAGACGCGCGACGATGCTGATTGTCCTCCCACCCTCAGGAGCTGCCATGGCCGCACCCGCCCTGCACATTCCCAGCCGCCGCAGCACCGTCAGCGACGTCGAGTGGCAGACCCGCGTCGACCTGGCCGCCGCCTACCGGCTGGTGGCGATGTTCGGCTGGGACGATCTGGTCTACACCCACATCAGCGCCCGCGTGCCCGGCAGCGACCATCACTTCCTGATCAACCCGTACGGGTTGATGTTCGACGAGATCACCGCGTCGAGCCTGGTGAAGATCGACGAGCAGGGCCACAAGCTCGACGACTCGCCGTTCGACGTCAACCCGGCAGGCTTCACGATCCACAGCGCAGTCCACAACGCACGCCACGACGCCGGCTGCGTCCTGCACGTGCACTCGGTCAACGGGGTGGCCGTCTCGGCACAGAAGGACGGCGTGCTGCCGCTGTCGCAGCATTCGATCTTCGTGCTGTCGTCGCTGGCTTATCACGACTACGAAGGCGTGGCCCTGCGCGATGACGAGAAGCCGCGGCTGGTGGCCGACCTCGGCGACAAGACCCACCTGATGCTGCGCAACCATGGCCTGCTGACGGTCGGCGCCACCATCGCCGATGCCTTCGCGGCGATGTACATGTTCGAAACCGTCTGCATGATCCAGGTGCGTGCCCAGGCCGGCGGCGGGCCGCTGATCACCGTCGACCCGGCCATCATCGCCGGTGCGCGCGAGCAGATGCGGGTCGTCCGCCGCGGGCTGAGCACGCAGGAACTGGTCTGGCCCGGCCTGCTGCGCCGGCTCGACCGCCGCCTGCCTGGCTACGATGCGTGACAACGCGTGAACGAAACGTCGCCCAGCGGTGGATGGGCGGCCGGGACTTGTAACTTGGCATGCTAGGCTTTCGGGCTTCAACTCCAGACCTCTGATTCGCTGCATGCATAAACACGGGCGCGGCCTGCCGGTTCTGCTGTCGAGCCTGGCGCTGCTGACCGCGCTCGATGCCCGCTCCGCCGGGCTGGGTGACGGCGCAACGTCGGCGGTCCTCGGCCAGCCGCTGAACTACAGCGTGCCGTTGCGCGTCGATGCCGGCGATGCGTTGGGTCCGGAATGCATCAACGCCGAAGTCACCAGCGGCGACCGCAAACTGCCCGTCGCCATGGTGCGCACGGCGCTCGAGCCCACCGCCGCCGACAGCGCGCGGGTGCGGGTGATGACCACCATCGCGATGGACGAGCCGGTCATCAGCGTGCTCTTGACGGTGGGCTGTCAAACGCGTGTCAGCCGGCGTTTCGTGCTGCTCGCCGATCCGCCGGCGAGCGGGACGGGGGGACTTCTGGCGGCGCAGGCCGCCGTGCCGGCGGTGCGGACTGCCGACTACGCGGCTGTGCCGGCGGCGCAGCGGACCGACCAGCCGACCGCGGTGTTTGCCGCCGCCGTTGCCGATGCGCAGCCCGCCGATGCCGCGCTGGCGGCGCCGCCGCCGCAGCCGCGGCGCGCGACGGCCGGTGGCGCATCGGCGGACGGTCGGCGGGCGGCCCAGCGCCGTGCCCGCGAGTCGGGCAGCGCAGTGCGGCCCGAGCGGGCCCGCAACAGCATCAGCACCCGCAGCAGCAGCCGGACCGCCCGCGCGCCCACCCCCAGCCCGGCTGTTGCCAAATCAGTCACGACCGTTGCGGCGGGGCCGCGGCTGAAGCTGGAGCCCAGCGCGCCTCAAGCAGAGCCCGCCAACCAGGTCGTCGAGCAGGCGCTGGAAGCGGTGGCCCAGGCGGCCAGCGCCGCACGTGCCGCGGCCTCGGCCGCGTCGGCCGCCGACGCGCGCATCGCCACTCTGGAGCGCACCGTCGAGCAATTGCGCGGCGACGCCAAGGCCAGCCGCGATCTGGCCGCGCAGATGCGCGAGCGCGTGGCGCAGGCCGAAGCGCCGAGCCGCTGGCTGCTGCCACTGCTCGTCGGCGTGGTCGTGCTGGCCCTGCTGGTGGCCTGGCTGGCCTGGCGCCTGGCCGAATTGCGCCGCGTCCAGCAGCGTACCTGGCAGCAGGCCCTCGCGGCGCAGCGCGGCGCCGGCGCCGACGTCTCGCCCAGCCGCCAGGCGACATCACCGATTCCCTTCGTGACCTCGGAAATCGCGCCGCCACCGCCCTTGCGGCCGCGGGCCGCCCCGGCCTGGCCACCGCCCGCCGTGTCCCCAGTCACCGAGCCGCCGCCGGACGACTCGCCACCCCCCAGCGCGATGGAGCGCACCCAGCCGTTCGACGCCCATGCGTCGGGCGGGCAGGACGGCGTGCCGCGCGACGTCTCGATCGAGGAGCTCATCGATCTCGAACAGCAGGCCGAGTTCTTCGTCGTGCTCGGCCAGGACGACGCGGCGACCGAACTGCTGGTCGAACACCTGCGCAGCACCGGCGGCGGCAGCCCGCTGCCGTATCTCAAGCTGCTCGAGATCTACCACCGGCGCGGCGACCGCGAGGCTTATGAGCGCACGCGCGGCCGCTTCAACGACCGCTTCAATGCCTATGCGCCTGACTGGGACAGCGGCCTGCAGCAGGGCCGCACGCTGGAGGACTACCCGGGCGTGATCCCGCGGCTGCAGCATGTCTGGCCGCGGCCGTTGGACACCATGGCCGAGCTCGAGGCCCTGCTGTTCCGCAAGTCGCGCGGCGACCTGTTCGACCTGCCGGCCTACCGCGAGGTGCTGTTCCTGTATTCGCTGGCACGCGACCTGATGGACCGCGAGGCGGCCGACACCGGCAGCGTCGACCTGCTGCTGCCGCTGGCCGATGGCGGCGAATTCAGCGCCACCGGATCGCACCCGTACTTCGGGCCCGAGCATGAGCCGGTCTTCGAGAGCGCGGCACAGGACGCCCAGACTACCGGCCCGGTCGACCTGGATCTGACGGTCGGCGAGGCCAGCCTCAGTATCTTCGACCACTTCGACGGCCGCCCGGCCCCCCCGCAGCGCAAGCGGTAAGGCCGGCGCGGCGATTCGCGCGGGCGACCACCGCCATTTCGCGGCACGCCGGGCGCTGCAGCCGCTACAGGTGGCACACCCGCGACGGCCGCAGCTAAAGCCGCTACAGCCGCAGCTAAAGCCGCTACAGCCGCTACAGCCGCTGCAACCGCTGGATGGCCGCCAGCAGCGTCTCGTCGCGCTTGGCAAAGCACAGCCGCACCAGGCGCTGCTCGAAGCCGCCTTCGTAGAACGCGGACAGCGGGATCGCGGCCACGCCGATCTCGGTGGTCAGCCAGCGGCAGAAGTCGGCCTCGTCCAGATCGCTGACCGCGCTGTAATCGACCAGCTGGAAGTAGCTGCCCTGGGTGTGAAGCGGCGTCAGCCGGGTCTGGTGCAGGCCGGCGCGGAACAGGTCGCGCTTGTGTTGATAGAACGCTGGCAGCCCCAGATGCGGCGCCGGATCGGCCATGTAGCGCGCCAGACCATGCTGCACCGGCGTGTTGACGGTGAAGACGTTGAACTGGTGGACCTTGCGGAACTCGGCCGTCAGCGCCGCCGGCGCGGCGACGTAGCCGACCTTCCAGCCGGTGACGTGGTAGGTCTTGCCGAAGCTCGAGACGACGAAGGCGCGTGCCGCCAGCCCGGGCAGCGACGCTGCACTGGTGTGCGGCTGGTCGTCGAAGACCATGTGCTCGTAGACCTCGTCGGAAATCAGCAGCACGTCGGTGCCGTGCAGCAGCGCATCCAGGCGTTCGAAGTCGGCCCGGCTCCACAGCGTGGCACTCGGGTTGTGCGGGCTGTTGACGATGATCAGCCGGGTCTGTGGGGTGATCGCCGCGGCGATGCGATCGAAGTCGGGGCGGAAGCTGCCCGGCGTCAGCGGCACGCGCACCACCGTGCCGCCGGCCAGTGCGATGTTCGGCGCGTAGCTGTCGTAGCAGGGCTCGAGCACGATGACCTCGTCGCCCGGGTGCACCGCGCACAGCACGGCGGTCAAGATGGCCTGGGTCGCCCCGGCGGTGATGGTGACCTCGCGTTCGGCGTCGTAGCGGCGTCCGTACAGGGCTTCGATCTTCTCGGCCACGCGCTGGCGCAGCGCCGGCACACCGGGCATCGGCGGGTACTGGTTGAGGCCTTCGCGCATCGCCTCGCCGACACGGTCCAGCAGGGTCGGATCGCAGTCGAAATCCGGGAAGCCCTGGCCGAGGTTCACCGCGCCATGCTCGGTGGCCAGCGCCGACATCACCGTGAAGATGGTCGTGCCCACTTGGGGCAATCGCGTTGCGATGGTCGGCGTATGCAACATGGTGGTCTTGGTTTTGATCAAGTGTCTTGCGCGGATCCGGCTCCGCCGGTCCGCTGCAAGCGCCCCATGGGCGTCGAAGGGGACCGGTCCGGTCCCCGGGGGCAGCGACCGGGAGGCAGCGTGGGGGGCCTACATCTCATAGTCGCTGCCGCCGCCGGCCATCGCCCGTGCGATGAATGCCGGGCTCAGGCGCGGCGACAGCATCTCGGCGAAAGCATGCACGAAGTGGCGCAGGTAGGCGCCGCGCTTGAAGGCCACGCGCGTCAGGTTGGCGCCGAACAGATGGCCCAGCGGGCGCGACACCAGGCCGCTGTTCGGCGGGTCGTCGCGCATCGCCAGCTCGGTCACCACGCCGACGCCCAGGCCCAGTCGCACGTAGGTCTTGATGACGTCGGAGTCGATCGCTTCCAGCGCCACGCTGGGCTTCAGGCGGGCGCGGGCGAAGGCCTGGTCGATGCGCGTGCGGCCGGTGACGGTGGCGTGGTACAGCACCAGCGGGCAGGCCGCCAGCTGTTCCAGCGTCGGCCGCTCGACACCCGCCAGCGGATGGTCGGCCGGCACCACCATCACGTGCTGCCATTCGTAGCACGGCAGGGTGATCAGCCCGTCGTGCGCGGCCAGCGCTTCGGTGGCCAGGCCGATCTCGGCGACGTCGTCCAACAGCATGCGCGCCACCTGCTCGGGCATGCCCTGATGCAGTACCACCTGGACCTTGGGAAAACGCTTGCGCAGCAGGGCCACCGGCTCGGGCAGGAAGTAGCGCGCCTGGGTGTGGGTGGTGGCGATCGACAGCGTGCCGGCGTCCTGCTTCGAAAACTGCTCGCCGATGCGCTTGAGGTTGCTGACCTCGCGCATGATGATCTCGATCGACTTCAGCACTTCCTGGCCGGGTTCGGTGATGCGCTTGAGCCGCTTGCCATGGCGCGCGAAGATGTCGATGCCGAGCTCCTCTTCGAGCTCGAGGATCGCCTTGCTGATGCCCGGCTGCGACGTGAACAGTGCCTTGGCGGTTTCCGTCAAATTCAGATTGCGGCGCACCGCTTCCTGGACGAACTTGAACTGGTGCAGGTTCATGCAGCACCGTCCAGCGTCGCGGCCGCAGCCACGGCCATTGCGGCAATCACCGCCGGCTGTTCGCCGACGGCCGCGTGCAGCAGGAAGTGCACGCCGGGGTGGGCCGCGCGCAGGGCGTCCATCAGCAGCGGCAGGTCCTTGCGCAGGTGTCCGCCGGTGCCCAGGAACATCGGCAGCACCTGCACCGTGCTGCAGCCGGCAGCGGCCAGCTCGGCCCCGGCCTCGGCCAGCGTCGGGCGCATGAACTCGAGGAAGGCCAGGCGCACCTGGGCCTGCGGCTGCGTTGCGCGGACGCGCTCGGCCACGGCGTCGAACGGTGCCGCCCAGCGTGGGTCGCGGGCGCCATGGGCGAACAGGATCAGGCCGTCGGAGGTCGATGTCATCGGTAGCGGACCAGCCACGCAAAGGCAGCCAGTGACAGGAGCAGGTAGATGCCGCTGGGCATGGCCGCCACCAGCCACGGCGTCCAGCCGCGCAGCAGCCCGACATGCCCCGCCAGGTTGTTGAGCAGCACGAAGCTGATGCCCAGCATGATGCCGCCGAAGACTTTCAGGCTGATGCTGCCGGCGCGCGCATGCATATAGGCGAAGGGCAGCGCCAGGGCCATCATGACCAGGCAGGCCAGCGGGTACAGGGCTTTCTTCCAGAACAGGATCTCGTACCGTTGGGTGGCTTGTTCCTGGTCGCTGAGATGGGCGCTGTAGCGCCACAGCTCGGCGGTGGTCATGGTCTCCAGCGGCAGCACTGCGGCGGCCACCAGCGCGGGCTTCAGCGTGCTCGACCATGTATATGACGCCAGCCGCTGCACTTGAACCTGCGGGGTGCCCGGTGCGCGAGCCGTCGGCCAGCGGGCGATCTGCGCATCGGCCAGGGTCCAGTTGCCGTTGGCGTCGACGCGGCCTTCGCGGGCTTCGGTGCGCGACACCAGCCGGCCATCGGCGTCGAACTCGAAGATGCGGATTCCGGACAGCGTGCCGCCAGCGCCTGTGCCGACGACATTGATCGAGAAGCTGTGTTCACCGTCGGCGGCCGCGCGGCGCTCTTTCAGCCAGGCGCCGTTGCCGCCGATCACCAGGCTGCCGTTGGTCGACGCCTTGCGCAGCAGCACGCTCAGGCGCTCGCTGGGCGGCGCGATGTAGTCGCCGACGACGAAGGTGCAGATGCCGAACGCGGCACCGAGCACCGCCAGCAGCCCGAGCGCGCGCCCTGGCCCCAGTCCGCCGGTGCGCAGGATGGTGAATTCGGACGCCTGGGCCATGCGCGCCAGCGAATAGATCGTGCCGATCAGGACGGCGATCGGAAAAAGCTCGTAGAAGTGACCCGGCAGCGCGTAGGCGGTGCCCAGGACGGCCTGCCCCAGCGTTCGCGCGGTGCCCACCCCGTCCAGCGAATCGACGAAATCGATGAAAAAAAACAACGACAGGAAAGCCGTGACCACGAACAGCACCGACGAGATGATGTCGCGGTAAAGCAGCCGGCGCACCGTCTTCATGCGGGCGCGGACACCGTGGTGCTGGGCGAGCGGTCCGTTGCAGCGCGGCCGCGCCAGAGCGCCGTCGGGTGGTCGCGCCACCACAGCAGGGCGCAGGCGACGGCGAACACCGTCCCGTGCATGCCGAACAACGCACCGAACATCGACAGCCGGCCGTTGGCGACCCAGGCCTGGCTGAGGTTGACGAGGTTGAAGTACACGACGAAGGCCAGCAGCGCGAAGAGCAGGTTCCAGTTGGTGGCCAGCCGCGGGTTGGTGACGGCCAGTGACAGGCCGAGCAGCAACAGGTTGACGGCGGCCAGCAGCAGCCCGAAGCGCCAGACCAGTTCGGCCTGGTGGGCCCGGCTGGGTTGGCGGATCAGTTCGGTGGTGCGCATGGCCTTCGGCGGGCGCGCGTCGGCGGACCGCAGTGCGCCTTCGCTTGCCAGCACCCGGTAGCGATCGAAACTGGACATCGTGCGTTCGCCGCCCTTCAGATCGACGTCGTTGCGCTGCCCGCGCTCGAGCACGAGAAAGCGGTCGGGACCGTCGTTTTCCAGCCGCCCGGACTTGGCCGAGGTCACCGATTCGACATGGTCGGTGCGTGCCAGGATGAAGACGTTGCGTCCGTTCATCGCATCCGTGCTGTCGCGTTCGATGAAGAACACCCGGCTGCCGTCGCGCGAACTCTGGAACACACCGGGCGCCACCCGCGACAGGTCGCCGCGCTGCTGGTAGCGCTCGCGCAATTCGTAGCTATTGCGGTTGCCCCAGGGCCAGGCAAACAGCAGCAGCAGGGCGATCACCAGCAGCACCGGCCAGCTCGTGCGCAGCACCGGGCGAATGAAGCGCACCAGGCTGACACCGCTGGCGAACCAGATGACCATTTCGCTGTCCCGATACATGCGGCCCAAGGTGGTGACGATGGCCACGAACATCGACAGTGCCAGCATCGTCGGCAGGTGACCGAGCGCGACAAAGCCGAGCAGCAGCACCACGTCCTGCGGGGAGACACGGCCATTGGCTGCCTGGCCGACAGTGCGCAGCAGGAACATCGTCAGCACGATCGTCAGGATGACGACCAGCGTGGCGCCGAAGGTGCGCGCAAGCTCTCGGCGCACGGTGGTATCGAATAACATCGTTGGCTTTCAGACTCGCTGCAAATTATGGACTTCAAGACGCAAGTGGCTGCTGCGGGTGGCCTGGCCGCGATCACCGCCGACGCGCTGTTGCTGGTGCTGACGGGCGACGCCATGCCGGCCGAGCTCGACGCGCCGCTGGCGGCAGTGTTGGCCGCAGCGCTGGCCGACGGCGATTTCAGCCACAAGGCCGGGCAGAGCCTGTATGCCCACCGGGTGGTGGGCGTGAAGGCCGCCCGCGTGCTCTTCGTGCATGCTGGCGACGGCTCGCCGAAGGCCTTGCGCAAAGCGGTCGCCGGCGCGGTGGCGCAACTCAAAGGCGGTGGGACGCGTCAGCTCGCCGTGGCCGTGCCGGGCGCGGCGACGCTGCAGTCGGCGCATGCCGAGGCGCTGGTTGCCGCAGTGACGGACAGCGTCTATTTGTACCGCGAGACCAAGCCCAGCGCCGCTGCGCCGTCCAAGCTGCGCGGCGTCAACCTGATCTGCGCGCGCGGCCAGGTGGCTGCGCTCAACGACGGCCTGCGCCGCGGCGAAGCAGTCGCTGCTGGTGTGACACTGGCCCGCGAATGCGCCAACCGGCCGGCCAACCACTGCACTCCGACGTACCTGGCCAGCGTCGCGCGCAGGCTGGGCAAGGATGTCGGCCTGAAGGTTGAGATCCTGGAACGCAAGGACTGCGAGAAGCTCGGCATGGGATCGTTTCTCGCCGTCTCGCAGGGCTCGGCCGAGCCACCGAAGTTCATCGTCGCGCGCTGGATGGGCGGTGCCAAGGCCGATGCGCCGGTGGTGCTGGTCGGCAAGGGCATCACCTTCGACACCGGCGGCATCTCGATCAAGCCGGCCCCCGAGATGGACGAGATGAAGTTCGACATGGGCGGCGCGGCCAGCGTGCTGGGTACGCTGCGCGCGGTCGCCCAGCTGCAGGCCAAGGTCAACCTGATCGGCATCATCCCGGCCTGCGAGAACATGCCCGACGGCAAGGCCGTCAAACCCGGCGATGTGGTGACCAGCATGTCCGGGCAGACCATCGAGATCCTGAACACCGACGCCGAGGGCCGGCTGATCCTGTGCGACGCGCTGACCTATGCCGAACGGCTGAAGCCAGCCGCGGTGGTCGACATCGCCACGCTGACCGGGGCCTGCGTGGTCGCGCTGGGCCACCACCGGTCGGGCCTCTTCAGCGGCGACGATGGCCTGGCCAGCGAGTTGCTGGTCGCCGGTGAGCAGGGCCAGGACCTGGCCTGGCGCCTGCCGCTGGACGATGAATACGACGAAGCGCTGAAGAGCAATTTCGCCGACATGGGCAATGTCGGCGGGCGCGCCGGCGGCGCCATCACCGCGGCGATGTTCCTCAAGCGCTTCACCGCCAAGCTGCGTTGGGCCCACCTGGACATCGCCGGCACGGCCTGGAAGTCGGGCCCGGCCAAGGGCGCCACCGGCCGGCCGGTGGCCCTGCTGACGCATTTCGTGCTGGCTCGCGCCCGCTAGGCCGCGCCCGCCAGGCCCGAAGGCCCGCGCACGATGACCGAGGTCGAGTTCCATACCGGCGTGGCCGATGTCGTCGGGTTCAGCTGCCGGCCGCTGCGCACGGCCTACCGGCGCGGAACACGCGTGCTGGTGATTGCACCGCCGCCGACCCTGGC
>JANMAP010000524.1:0-8734 GCA_031359905.1 Burkholderiales bacterium
CCACGCAGGGCAGCGCGGCATCCACCGGCTTGCCGCCGCTGTAGGCGTAGGCCGCGCGGCCCTGCACGGTCAGCGTCATGCCGCCGCCTTGTCGGCGATCTTGAAGGCCCGCTTCAGGTCGTCGATCAGGTCGTCGGCGTCTTCCAGGCCGATGCTCAGGCGGATCGTGCCCGGCGTGATGCCGGCGGCCACCAGCGCCGCGTCGTCCATCCGGAAGTGCGTGGTGCTGGCCGGGTGGATGACCAGCGACCGGCAGTCGCCGACGTTGGCCAGGTGGCTGAAGATCTTCAGCGCCTCGATGAAGGCCTGGCCCTGATGGCGTGACCCCTTCAGATCGAAGCTGAAGACGCTGCCGCAGCCGCGCGGTAGCAGCGCCTTGGCCAGTGCCTGGCTCGGATGGCCGTCGAGTTCGGGGTAGCCGACCCGCGCGACCATCGCCTGCGCGGCCAGGAAGGCCACGACCTTGCGCGTGTTCTCGACATGCCGGGCCATGCGCAGCGGCAGCGTCTCGATCCCCTGCAGGATCAGCCAGGCGGTGTGCGGGCTCATGCAGGCGCCGAAGTCGCGCAGGCCTTCGCGGCGCGCGCGCAGCAGGAAGGCGGCGGTGGGGCTCTCCTCGCTGAAGACCATGCCGTGGAAGCCGGCATACGGCTCGGTCAGTTCGGCAAATCGGCCGAACCGGGCGTGCGCCCGATCCCAGTCGAAGGCCCCGCTGTCGACCAGCACGCCGCCGATCACCGTGCCGTGACCGGACAGGAACTTGGTCGCCGAATGGAAGATCAGGTCGGCGCCATGGTCGAAGGGCTTCATCAGCCACGGCGTGGTGAAGGTGCTGTCGACCAGCAGCGGCAACCCGGCGTCGTGGGCCACGGCGCTGATCGTCGGGATGTCGAGCACGTCCAGCCCCGGGTTGCCCAGCGTCTCGCCGAACAGCAGCCGGGTTTCGGGGCGGATCGCCGCCCGCCAGCCGTCGATGTCGCCGGGCTGCACGAACGTCGTCGTGATGCCGAAGCGCGACAGCGTGTAGTGCAGCAGGTTGTGGCTGCCGCCGTACAGCGCGGTGCTGGCGACGATGTGCGATCCGGCGCCGGCCAGCGTGGCGATCGCCAGATGCAATGCCGCCTGGCCGCTGGCCGTGGCGATGGCCCCGGCGCCGCCTTCCAGCGCCGCGACGCGCTCTTCGAGCACCGCGTTGGTCGGGTTGCTGATGCGGCTGTAGACATGGCCCGCGCGTTCCATGTTGAACAGGCTCGCCGCGTGTTCGCTGTTCTCGAAGACGAAGCTGGTGCTCAGGTGGATCGGCACGGCGCGCGCGCCGGTGGCCGGGTCGGGCGCGGCGCCGGCGTGCAGGGCCAGGGTGTCGAAACCAGGGTCGGAAGCGCCGGGCATGCGGATGATCCGTGACGACGAGGTCGCCGGATTGTGGGCTATATCGATTCGCCAACCGCCCGTGCGGGGGCCTCGGCAGTTCGTCATGAAAGTCGCCGACATCCTGCGCTCGCCACCTCACCCCGAGAGGACCGTCCGCCGGTGGCCCGGCGACGCCGGCTCCGTGGCGGGACGCTTGGTCGACGGCGGGGCCGTGGCGAGGCCGCCAACTAGAATCTGCAGATGTCCGGCAGCACTTTCGGCGAACTCTTCCGCGTCACCAACTTCGGCGAAAGCCACGGCCCGGCCATCGGCTGCGTGATCGATGGCTGCCCGCCCGGGCTGGCCTTGTCCGAAGCCGACATCCAGCCGCAGCTCGACCGCCGCCGCCCGGGCACCAGCCGGCATGTCACGCAGCGCAATGAGCCGGACGCGGTGGAGATCCTGTCCGGGGTGTTCGAAGGCCTGACCACCGGCACGCCGATCTGCCTGCTGATCCGCAACACCGACCAGCGCAGCAAGGATTACGGCAACCTGCTCGACACCTTCCGCCCGGGCCATGCCGACTACACCTACTGGCGCAAGTACGGCCACCGCGACCCGCGCGGCGGCGGGCGTTCGTCGGCGCGGCTGACCGCGCCGATGGTTGCCGCCGGCGCGGTGGCGCGCAAGTGGCTGTTCGAGCGCCACGGCACCACCTTCACCGGCTGGATGAGTGCGCTCGGCGAGATCGCCATCCCGTTCGAGGACGAAGCGCAGATCCCGCTGAACCCGTTCTTCGCCGCCAACGCGACGTTGATCGCGCAACTCGAAGCCCACATGGACGCGCTGCGCAAGGCCGGCGACAGCTGCGGCGCGCGCATCGAGGTGCGCGCCCGCGGCGTGCCGGTGGGCCTGGGCGAACCGCTGTTCGACAAGCTCGACGCCGACATCGCGTACGCGATGATGGGTATCAACGCCGTCAAGGGCGTGGAGATCGGCGCCGGCTTCGCCAGCGTCGCCGCGCGCGGCAGTGTCTTCGGCGACGAACTGCTGCCTGAAGGGTTCGCCAGCAACAACGCCGGCGGCGTGCTCGGCGGCATCAGCACCGGGCAGGACCTGGTCGTCTCGCTGGCCATCAAGCCGACGAGTTCGATCCGCACGCCGCGAAGCTCGATCGACCGCCAAGGCGCGCCGACGACCGTCGAGACCTTCGGCCGGCACGATCCGTGCGTCGGCATCCGCGCCACGCCGATCGCCGAGGCCATGCTGGCCCTGGTGGTGATGGACCATGCGCTGCGCCAGCGCGCGCAGAACGGCGACGTGGTGCTGGCGCAGCCGGCGATCGCCGGTGCCGCGCCGCCTTGGGCCGCCACCGCGCCTTGACCCGGCCGCCGCCTGCCGCCGTGGGCGCGGCCGCGCGGTGAGCCGGTTGCCGCTCGCCGCCTTCGCGGCGCTGTCCTGCTGCTACTTCGCCGCGGTCGGACTCTTCAACCCGTATGCGCCGCTGTGGTTCCAGTCGCTCGGCTTCTCGACCCTGGCCATCGGTGCCCTGTCGTCGCTGCAGAGCTGGACCCGGGTGGTGGCGCCGTATGGCTGGGGTTGGCTGGGCGACCACCGCGGGCGGCGCGTCGAGCTGATCCGCTGGGCCGCGCTGGGTTGCCTGCTGTCGGCCTGCGGCTTGCTCGGCGTGCGCAGCCTGTGGCCGATGGCGCTGGTCACGGCGCTGATGTTCCTGTTCAACGGCGGCATCGTGCCGCTCTACGAGGCGACCCTGGCGCGCCTGCTCAGCACCGGCAGCGGCGGCATCGACGCCGGGCGCTACGGCCGCGTGCGCGTCTGGGGATCGGTCGGCTTCATCGTCTCGGTGGCCTTGTTCGGGGCCCTGCTCGAAGGCTTCGGCATCGACGTCTTCCCGCTGGTCGTGGCGGGCATGAACGCGCTGCTGCTGGTCGCCGCCTGGCTGCTGCCAGCGACCCACGAGGACGCCGTGCACGACGCGGCGGCGCCTCCGGTGCTGCGGCTGCTGCGCCGGCCGGCGGTGGCCTGGTTCTTCGCCTCGGTCTTCTTCACGGTGCTGGCGCACACCAGCCTGTATGCCTTCTTTTCGCTGTACCTGGTGGGCCTGGGCTACGGCAAGGCTGCGGTCGGCGGGTTGTGGGCGGTGTCGGTGCTGGCCGAAATCATCTTCTTCTGGTTCCAGGGCCGCTTCATGCCGCGCTGGTCGCCCGAAGGTTGGCTGCAGGTCGTCGCCGCGACCAGCCTGCTGCGCTTCGTCGCGGTGGCTGCCGGCGGTGCAGTGCCCGCGGTGCTGTGGCTGGCGCAGGCATCGCACGCCATCACCTTCGCGGCCCACCATGCGGCCTGCATCGCGCTGGTCCAGCGCCACTTTCCCGATCGCCTGCGCGGCCGTGGTCAGGCGCTGTACACGACGCTGGGCTACGGCCTGCCCGGCGTGCTGGGTGGCGTCGGCGGCGGCTGGTTGATCGAAGGCTTCGGCTTTTCCAGCGTGTTCTGGGCGGCAGCAGCCGCCGCGGGGCTGGCCTGGATCTGCGCGCGCCGCGCGGCGGCCTGCAGCGACAGCGGATCGCCTGCGGCGACCCGCCCGCGCGCCGCGTGATGGCCTGACGCCCGCCGCCCTACAGGGGCCGCCGGGACGGCCGATAAAACGGGTTGGTCGGGCGCCCCAGCCGGGCGTCGTGTCCGCCCCCTTTCCAAAAGATGTCCACCAACCCCGCTGCCCCCGCTGCACGGCCCGCCAGGCCGGGTCGGGTTGGTCGTGTGCCGCCGTCGCGCAGCAGCGCCGGCCCGGGCCGGCTGCGCGCCGCCGTCTACCTGGTGTTCGCAGCGCTGGCACTGGCCGCCGGCCTGCAGGCCTGGAGCACGCTGGCGCTGGATCAGGCCCGCGCCGTCGACGCCGAGATCGCCCGCCAGCTGGCCGTGCAATCGACCGCGTCGCAGCAGATGGCCAGGCTGGCCGCGCTGATGACCAGCCCGCCGGTGGCCGATGACGGCGGGCCACCGATCCGCCTGCCGGCCCAACGCCAGCCTCTGGCGGACCTGCTCGAATCCTCCGACAGCGGGGCGCGCACGCTGCACGTGTTGCTGGCCCGCCCCGACCGCGGTGCGGCCGTGCCGGCAGTCGCCGGTTCGCTGCAAGCCTGGCAGGCTGCACGCCAGCGCCTGGCCGACGGCGTCGCCAGGCTGCTGCGTGGCGCCGAGTCCGGCACCGACGCTGCGCTGCGCCAGGCCGCAGCAGCGCTGCAGGCCGACGCCGATCAGAGCGCGGCCAGCGCGCAGGCGCTGGCCGACCAGCTGCACGGTGCCGCCCGCCAGCGTGCCGCGCAGTGGCGCCAGCGGGTCGAGCTCGGACTGTCCGGCCTGCTGCTGCTGATGGCCGTGCTGGCCCTGGCGGTGATCGAGCCCACGGCGCGTGCGGCGCGCGCCCAGTGGCGCCGGTTGAGCGATCACGCGGCCCAGCTGCGCCGGCTGGCGATGGTCGCCGAGCAGACCCAGGCGATGGTCATCATCACCGACCGCCAGGACCGTGTGCAGTGGGTCAACGCGGCGTTCACGCGGCTGTCCGGGTGGTCGGCGCACGAGGCCCAGGGCCGCGTGCCGGTGGACCTGCTGGGTCATCCCAACGCGGACCTCGACGCCGCCGACACGCTGCGCCAGGCGGTGGCCGCCGGCCGCGCCCTGCGCCAGGAATCACTGGCCCGTGCGCGCGACGGGCGCGACCTGTGGCTGGATGTGGACCTGTGTCCGCTGGTCGACGAGCGCGGCGAGATCGCCGGCTTCATCAGCGTCGCCGCCGACGTGACCACCCGCGTGCAGCACGACCAGCAGCTGCGCGCCCTGTGGGCCGTGCTGCCCACCGGGGTGCTGGTGCTGGGTGCCGACGGCCGCATCGTCGACGCCAACCGCGCGGCAGAGCGCCTGCTCGGGCTGAGCCTGGCGCAGCTGCAGGGCCGGGACGCGGTGGACCCGCGCTGGCGGGTGGTCCGCGAGGACGGCAGTCCGTATCCGCGCAAAGACCAGCCCGCCCCGCGCACGCTGCGCAACGGCGTGCCGCTGCACAACGAGACGCTGGGCATCCGCAGCCCCGACGGCAGCGTGCGCTGGATGCTGGTCTACACCGAGCCGGTTCACGACCCGCAGGGCCGCATCACGTCGGTGGTCAGCTGCATCAGCGACGTCACCGACCGCCGCCATCTGCAGGACCGCCTGCACGCCAACGCGCGCACCGACGCGCTGACCCAGCTGCCCAACCGCGCCGTCGTGATGGACCGCCTGCGGCGCGCCATCGCCCACGCCGAGCGCCATCCGGGCTACGGCTTCGCGGTGCTGTTCATGGACTTCGACCGCTTCAAGCAGGTCAACGACACGCTGGGCCACAGCGTCGGTGACGAACTGCTGCGCCAGGTGGCCGCACGGCTGCAGAGCGCGCTGCGCCCGGGCGACGCGGTGGCCCGGCTGGACGCGCAGAGCCATGTCGCAGCGCGCATCGGCGGTGACGAATTCGTCGTCGTCCTCGACGGCGTTCACGCCGCCGAGGCGGTCACCGCGGTGGCCGACCGGCTGCTCGACGAACTCGGCCAGCCGTACAACATCGGCGCCCACCCGGTGCAGAGCAGCGTCAGCATCGGCATCGTCTTGTCGTCCGGTGCACCGCGGGATGCCGACGAGATCCTGCGCAATGCCGACACCGCGATGTACGAGGCCAAGCGCGCGGGCCGCGGGCGCCACGTGATCTTCGATCACTCGATGCAGGAACGCGTGGTCGCGGCGCTGGCCGTCGAGACCGACCTGCGCAGCGCGCTTCAGGACGACGAGCTGTTCGTGGTCTACCAGCCGGTGGTCGATCTGGCGCTGCGCCAGATGGTCGGTGTCGAGGCGCTGGTGCGCTGGCGCCACCCGCAGCGCGGCCTGGTCAGTCCCCTGGAGTTCATCGGGGTGGCCGAAGAGTGCGGCCTGATCGACGCCATCGGCGCGCGCGTGCTGCAGCTGGCCTGCAGCCAGTTCATGCGCTGGCAGCACGAGCTCGGCAGTGCCGCACCGCGCCTGCTGGCGGTGAACCTGTCGCGGGCGCAGCTCAAGCGGCCGGCCATGGTCCACGATGTCGCGCGGCTGCTGGCCGAGACCGGCATGCCGGCGGCGCAGCTGCAACTGGAGATCACCGAAAGCCTGGCGGCCCAGGACGAGTGCGTCCAGGGCACGTTGCGTGAGCTGAAGCGCCTGGGCGTCGAGCTGGCGCTCGACGACTTCGGCACCGGCTACTCCAGCCTGGCCTGCCTGCACCAGTTGCCGGTGGACACGGTGAAGATCGACCGCTCCTTCGTGCAGCATGCCGAAGACGTCGAATACCACCGCGTGCTGATCGAAGCCACCATCCGCGTGGCGCGCACGCTGGGCATGCGCACCGTGGCCGAAGGCATCGAGACCGAGGGCCAGGCAGCGCTGATGGAGAGTCTGCACTGCGACCGCGGCCAGGGCTGGCTGTTCGGCAGGCCGATGCCGGCCGACGCGATCAGCGCCTGGGTCCGCGCGCGGGACAGCTCGAGGGACAGCACGCGGGACAGCGCGCTGCCCGTCGCCTGACGGACCGCCGGTCGGTCGGTCGGACGGACGGTCGATCGGTCGGACGGTCGATCGGTCGGACGGTCGATCGGTCTGTCGGTCTGTCGGTCTGTCGGTCAGGCCCGGCGTCGCAGCGTTCTGCGGTCAGCCGAGTTCGGCATCCACGCGCTGCGGCGGCCACGTGCTGCCAGCCACATGGCGGCAGATCGCGCCGGGCGTCGTCATCCAGACGCGGCCCGCATCGCGTGCCGCTGCCACCTGCCGCAATGCGCGGCGCAGGTGGCGCAGCCGGTACGGCTGGCCGACGATGTAGGGATGCAGCGCAATGCCCATCACCAGTGCCGGTGATTGCGCGGGCGCGGTCTGGTCGAGCATCTCGTCGAGCTGGTCGATGATCAGCTGCGCGAAGTCCTTCGCGTCCATCTGGCGCGCGACGATCATCGGGACGTCGTTGAGTTCCTGCGGGTAGGGCACGGCCCACAGCGGCTGGCCGCAGCGCGTCTGCATCGGCAGCGGCTGGTCGTCGTGGCACCAGTTCAGCGTGTAGGCATAGCCGGTCTCGGCCAGCAGGTCGGGCGTGCGCGGGGATTCGGAAATCCACGGCGACAGCCAGCCTTGCGGCGCCTGGCCGCTGACGGCTTGCATGCGCTGACGGCAATGCAGCAGCAGGTCTCGCTCTTCGCTTTCGCTGAAGGTCCCCTGGCGTTCGGCGTTGCTGTGGCCGTGGCCGACCAATTCGTCGCCGCGCGCCACGCAGGCGGCGACGAGTTCGGGGCAGTGCTCGTACAGCGCCGTGTTGACGAGTGCCGCGGCCGGCAGGCCCAGGCTGTCGAAGAGTTCCAGGCAGCGCCAGGCGCCCACACGGTTGCCGTATTCGCGCCAGCTGAAATTCAGCACATCGGGTTGCGGGCTGGCGGGGCCGATGGCCGCCCCCAGCCCTTCGCCGAACGCGAAGTGCTCGATGTTGAAGCCCAGGTACACCGCCAGGCCGGCGCCGTTCGGCCAGCGCGACGGCGCGCGTCGCGAGATCGGGCTGTAGCCGAAACGGCCGTGGCTGGGCAGCGCGCCGCGGTCGAGGGGCGGCATCGGCGTTACAGCGTGGCCAGGCCGGCGCGCGCCAGCAGCCACTCGGCGCTGTCGTTCCACACGTCCATCTGCGTGATCAGGCCGGCGCGCACCACGTAGCGGTCGACATAGCGGTTGCCTTCGAACGGCGTGCCGTCAGGCCATTCGCCATACAGGGTGCCCAGGCTGTACACCACCTCGTCGGCGTCGGCGTCGGCGCCGGGCGCACAGGCCACCGATTCGGTGCGCTCGATGCGCTTCTTCACCCACTTGTAGCGCGCCGCGTTGAAGGCGGTGCACTGTGCCGGGTCGTTCATTGCGCGGCCACCGGTGAAGAGGATGCGCATGCCGGGCGCGGTGTAGCGCCGCGCTGCAGCCGGGTCGGGAATCATGATCAGGCGCAGGAACTCGTCGACCACCTCGGCGGCTGTGGTGGGATGGTGGACGGCATGGGCGGGATGCGTGCTCATCCGGTCAGCCTATCACCTCGACATTGGCGCCGCGCGCCACCGCGAGCCAACTGTCGATCTGCGCGCGCACGGGCCGGTTTTCCACCACCACCGAGCGGCCATGTGCACCAGCGAACAGATGGACCCCTGCCCGAGCCTCTACCGTGCGCCTTCGTGTCCTTCACGGAGTCCTTCGAGGATCTCCCGTCGTGTCCCTGTGGACACCAACTACCGAGTCGATGCCATGCCCACCGTCAACCAGATCATGTCCACCGAGGTCCGCACCGTCGCGC
>JANMAP010000552.1:0-2084 GCA_031359905.1 Burkholderiales bacterium
GCAGGACGCCGCGGCTGCGGCTGGCAGGCACCGCGCCGGCGGCACGCCAGTCCTGGCCCAGGAACATCGCGCGCTCGGCGCGGCGCCGCCGCGTCAGCCCCGGCAGCACCTTCAGCACGCCGGCGATACGGGCCTTGTTCCAGACCAGGAACTGATCGGCCGCGGCCGATCGCTCCCCGGCGTTGAGCTGGCGCAGCAGCGTCGATTGGGCCAATGCCGGCACCCCCACGTTGAAGGCGAAGGCCACCAGGGCGCCGAATTCGCCATTCGTCAATTTGATCGGCGCCAGGCGCTGCACCGCGGCCGCGGTCTCCACCAGATCGCCGCGCAGCAGTTTGTTCGGCCTGGACGCGCGTGATCCCGCCGGGGAACATCGCGCGCGCCGCGGCGCGGTTCTGTGCCCCGCGCAGGAAGCCGTTGCCCTGGCGCAGTGCGTGACCCCAGCCGATCGTCCAGATGCCGATCGGGTCGAGATAAGCATCGAGGTTGACCGTGCTCGGGTCGCCATCCGGAATGCCTTCGAAAGCCTGGATCAGCGCGATGGCCTGCGCGGGAACGTCGCGAACCGGGCTGGGCATGGCGGGCTCCTGTGCGCCGCGCGCTGGGCCGCGATGGGCCGCGATGGCCCGCGACAAGCGCGCCGCATCGTGCGCCCAGGGGCCGCTGCCGGCCACCCCTAGCCTGGTGAGCAAGCCAAGCAGATGCGCCGGCAAGCCAATCCGAGTCGTTCGCTGCAGGCTGTCAGTCGAGTTCTGCTTCGACCAGCATCTGCACCCGCTGGCGCCCGTTCCAATCGTCGACGCCGAGCCGGTAGGCCAGGCGCACGCGCGCGGCCAGCGGGTCGGCGTGGCCGAACCAGATCGCATCGCGTTCGGTGCCCTGGTGGCGCACGCGCAGCTTCAGGTGCTTCTCGCCGACCAGGCGCTGCTGCAGCACGTCGACCTCGTCGCAGAAGATGGGGGCTTCGAATCCCTGGCCCCAGACCTGGGCGTCGAGCAGGCTGGCGGTGGCCGGGTTGAACCATTCGACCGCCAGCGGCCCGTCGGTGCGCAGCGTGCGCGTCAGCGTGGCGGCGTCCAGCCCCTCGCGGGCCACTTGCTGCAGGGCGCGGTCGAAGCGCGCGACCGCGGCCGGCGCGTCGCCGTCCAGCGTGCAGCCGGCGGCCATCGCATGGCCGCCGAAGCGCAGCATCAGCCCGGGTTCGCGCTTGCTGACCAGGTCCAGTGCGTCGCGCAGGTGAAAGCCGGCGATCGACCGGCCCGATCCCTTCGGCCGCCCGTCGGCGCCGCGGGCGAAGACGAAGGTCGGCCGGTGCAGACGGTCCTTGACGCGCCCGGCGACGATGCCGACCACGCCTTCGTGAAAGCGGTCGTCGAAGAGCGTCAACGCCGGCGGCGCGGCCGCTTCACCGCCGGCCAGCAGACCCTGCAGCGTGGCCTCGGCGAGTTCGCGCATGCCGGCCTCGACCTCGCGGCGCTCGCGGTTGATGGCATCCAGCAGGGCCGCCAGTTCGGCGGCGCGCGCGACGTCGTCGGTCAGCAGGCATTCGATGCCCAGCGTCATGTCGGCCAGGCGACCGGCGGCGTTGATGCGCGGGCCGAGGGCGAATCCGAAGTCGAAGCCGGCGGCGCGTGCCGGGTCGCGCCCGGCAGCGCTGAACAAGGCGGCCAGCCCGGGCTGCAGGCGGCCCGCGCGCACCCGTTTCAGGCCCTGGGCGACCAGCCGGCGGTTGTTGGCGTCGAGCCTGACGACATCGGCCACCGTGCCCAGCGCCACCAGATCGAGCAGCGCATCCAGCTTGGGCTGCGATGCGGCGTCGAAGCGGCCGCGCGAACGCTGCTCGGCACGCGTGGCCAGCAGCACGTAGAACATCACGCCGACACCGGCCAGGGCCTTGCTGGCGAAGCCGCAGCCGGGCTGGTTCGGGTTGACGATGACGTCAGCCGCCGGCAGTTCGACAACGCCGTCGACCAGCGCCGGCAGATGGTGATCGGTGACCAGCACCTGCAGGCCGCGGGCCCGCGCGTGGGCCACGCCGGCGTGGCTGGCGATGCCGTTGTCGACGGTCACCAGCAATTCGGGCA
>JANMAP010000032.1:0-1659 GCA_031359905.1 Burkholderiales bacterium
GTGCCGGCACTTCCTGGACAGCCACGACACCGCCGAGCTGCTGCTGGTGGGCACCGCCGAGGCGCTCGAGCCCGCCGCCGGCTGGTCGCGCTGCAGCCTGGTCATTGCCACCGAGGTGGTGGCGATGCACGACGCGGTCGAGGTCGCGCTGCGCCGCAAGCGCGACTCGTCGATGCGGGTGGCCATCGCCCAGCTCAAGCCCGACGACGGCGGCGCTGTGGCGGCGGACGTCTGCGTCTCGGCGGGCAACACCGGCGCGCTGATGGCCGTGTCGCGTTACGTTCTCAAGACGCTCGACGGCATCGACCGCCCTGCCATCGCCACCGTGATGCCCAACGAGCGCGACGGTTTCACCACCGTGCTCGACCTGGGCGCCAATGTCGACTGCAGCGCCGAACACCTGCTGCAGTTCGCGGTGATGGGCAGCGCGCTGGTGTCCGCCGTCGAAGGCAAGGCCAACCCGAGCGTGGGCCTGCTGAACATCGGCGAAGAGGCCATCAAGGGCAGCGAGACCATCAAGCAGGCGGGCGAGTTGTTGCGCGCCGCCGCGGCGAGCGGGCGGCTCAACTTCTACGGCAACGTCGAAGGCAACGACATCTTCAAGGGCACGACCGACCTGGTGGTGTGCGACGGTTTTGTCGGCAACGTCGCGCTCAAGACGGCCGAAGGCCTCGCGTCGATGTTGTCCAGCTTCATCCGCCAGGAGTTCACGCGCACGCCCTACGCCAAGCTGGCGGCGCTGGTGGCGCGGCCGGTGCTGATGCACTTCAAGCGGCGTGTCGACCACCGGCGCTACAACGGCGCGGCCTTGCTCGGCTTGCGTGGCCTGGTCTTCAAGAGCCATGGTTCGGCTGACGCCTTCGGCTTCGAGCAGGCCTTGAATCGCGCTTATGATGCCGCGCGAAACGGCTTGCTCGACCGGGTGCACGACCGCATCCTGGACACCCTGGCGGCCATGCCCGCCACCCCCGATGGCGCGGCAGCGCCCTCGGCCGAAGCGGTACCTGCCCCATGAGCACGAACTCGATCCGCTACTCCCGCATCACCGGCACCGGCAGCTACCTGCCGCCGAACCGCCTGACCAATGCGGTGCTGGCGGCCCAGTTGGCCGAAGACGGTGTCGAGACCTCGGACGCGTGGATCGTCGAGCGCACCGGCATCAAGGCGCGCCATTTCGCCGAGCCCGGCATGCCGTGCAGCGAACTCGCCGTGCGCGCGGCGCGGCAGGCGCTCGAAGCGTCGGGCTGCCTGGCGGCCGACATCGACCTGATCATCGTGGCCACATCGACACCCGACATGGTCTTCCCGTCGACGGCCTGCATCGTCCAGCAGAAGCTCGGCGTGGCGGGTTGCGCAGCCTTCGATATCCAGGCCGTGTGTTCGGGCTTCGTCTATGGCCTGACGGTGGCCGACTCGATGATCCGCAGCGGCGCGGCGCGCAAGGCGCTGGTGATCGGCGCCGAGGTCTTTTCGCGCATCCTCGACTTCAAGGACCGCACCACCTGCGTGCTGTTCGGCGACGGCGCCGGAGCGGTGGTGCTGGAAGCCAGCGATACCCCTGGCATCCTGGCCAGCGAACTGCACGCCGATGGCCGCCACGTCGACATCCTGTGCACGCCGGGCAGCGTGTCGGGCGGGCAGGTGACGGGCTCGCCGCTG
>JANMAP010000040.1:0-24020 GCA_031359905.1 Burkholderiales bacterium
GCCCGCCGGCATTACTGTCGCCACCCCGACCCCGACCGAAATCGTGATCAAGGGTGCCGACCGCCAGCGCGTGGGCCAGGTTGCCGCCGAGATCCGTGCCATTCGTCCGCCAGAGCCCTACAAGGGCAAGGGCATCCGCTATGTGGACGAAAAGATCACGATCAAAGAAACCAAGAAGAAGTAAGGAGCTGCACCATGTTGACAAAGAAACAGCAGCGTTTGCGCCGTGCGCGCCAGACCCGGATCCGCATCGCGACGCAGGGCGTGGTGCGCCTGACGGTGTTCCGCTCGAACCAGCATATCTTCGCCAACGTCATTTCCGACGATGGCACGCGGGTGTTGGCCAGCGCGTCGACGGTCGAGAAGGAAGTCCGCGAACAGCTTGGCGGCGCCGGCAAGGGTGGCAACACCGCGGCGGCCGCAGTCATCGGCAAGCGCATCGCCGAAAGGGCCAAGGCCGCGGGCATCGAGAAGGTGGCCTTCGACCGCGCGGGTTTCGCTTACCACGGCCGTGTCAAGGCTCTGGCCGATGCTGCCCGTGAAGCCGGCCTGCAGTTCTAAAGCGGCCTGACGCTCAAGGAAACATCAAGATGGCAAAGTTCACTCCCCGCGCACAGACCGAAGGCAACGACGACGGCCTGAAGGAAAAGATGATCGCGGTCAACCGCGTCACCAAGGTCGTCAAGGGCGGGCGCACGCTCAGCTTCGCTGCGTTGACCGTGGTCGGTGATGGCGATGGTCGCATCGGCATGGGCAAGGGCAAGGCCAAGGAAGTGCCGGTGGCGGTGCAGAAGGCAATGGATGCCGCACGCCGCAACATGATCAAGGTCAGCCTGAAGAACGGGTCGATCCAGCACACGGTGCGCGGCGAGCATGGCGCGGCCAAGGTGTTGATGGCGCCAGCCAAAGCCGGTGACGGCATCATCGCCGGCGGCCCAATGCGCGCGGTCTTCGAGGTGATGGGCGTGACGGACATCGTCGCCAAGAGTCTGGGCACGAGCAACCCGTACAACATGGTGCGTGCCACGCTGGATGCGCTGAAGCGCTCGACCACGCCGGCCGAAGTGGCAGCCAAGCGCGGCAAGTCGGTCGAAGACCTCTTCAACTGATTCGGCACGGAGAACATTCATGTCTGACAAGAAGACCTTGACGGTCAAACTGGTCAAGAGCGTCGCTGGCACGCGCCAGTCGCATCGCGACACCGTCCGCGGGCTGGGCCTGCGCAAGGTCAACAGCACGCGCACGCTGGAAGACACGCCGGCGGTGCGCGGCATGATCAACAAGGTCGCTTATCTCGTTCTGGTGGTCGATTGAACCCCCAAGCCCACATTCGTTCGCAGCCCCCCGTGGGGGCGCAGGCCCCCGTAGACAAGCGAAGCACAGGTGCCCTCTTGTTGATGACGGCCTGGCAGGAGTCCTGATATGGAAATCAACACGATCAAGCCCGCAGAGGGCAGCAAGAAGGCGCGTCGCCGTGTCGGCCGGGGCATCGGTTCGGGCCTGGGCAAGACAGCGGGCCGTGGTCACAAGGGCCAGAAGAGCCGTGCCGGTGGCTATCACAAGGTCGGCTTCGAAGGCGGCCAGATGCCGTTGCAGCGCCGCCTGCCCAAGCGCGGCTTCAAGTCGGCGCAGCTCAAATACAACGGTGAGATCACCCTGACCGACCTGCAGGCGCTGGATGCCGACGAAGTCGATCTGCTGACGCTGAAGGCCGCGGGCCTGGTGCGCCAGTTGATCAAGACGGTCAAGGTCATCAAGTCCGGCGAACTGTCGCGCAAGGTCGTGCTGAAAGGCATCGGCGCGACGGCTGGCGCCAGGGCTGCGATCGAGGCTGCCGGCGGTGTCGTCGAAAGCGCTCCGGCCTCGACGGTGTCGGCGGCGTAAGGAATACAAGGCACGTGGCTACCTCTGCGAACCAGCTGGCCAAGAGTGGGAAGTTCGGCGACCTGCGTCGCCGCATCACCTTTCTGATCCTGGCGCTGGTCGTCTATCGCATCGGTGCGCACATTCCGGTTCCCGGAATCGACCCGGTGCAGTTGCAGCAGCTCTTCAACAGCCAGAGCGGCGGCATCCTGAACCTGTTCAACATGTTCAGTGGCGGCGCGCTGTCGCGCTTCACCGTCTTCGCCCTGGGCATCATGCCGTACATCAGCGCGTCGATCATCATGCAGTTGATGACCTACGTCGTGCCATCGCTCGAGGCGCTGAAGAAGGAAGGCGAATCCGGCCGCCGCAAGATCACCCAGTACACCCGCTACGGCACGTTGTTCCTGGGCGTCTTCCAGTCGCTGGGCATCGCGCTGGCGCTCGAAGGATCTCCCGGCCTGGTGCTGGTGCCCGGTTTCGGCTTCCGCATGACGGCGGTGGTCAGCCTGGTGGCGGGCACCATGTTCCTGATGTGGCTGGGTGAGCAGATCACGGAGCGCGGCCTGGGCAACGGGATCTCGATCCTGATTTTTTCCGGCATCGTGGCCGGTCTTCCCAGCGCCATCGGCGGCTTGTTCGAATTGGTGCGCACCGGCGCGATGTCCATCGTCGCCTGCCTGTTCATCATTGCGCTCGTCATCGGGGTCACTTTCGTCGTCGTGTTCGTCGAACGTGGTCAGCGCAAAATCCTGGTCAATTACGCCAAGCGGCAGGTCGGCAACAAGGTCTATGGCGGGCAGTCGTCGCACCTGCCGCTGAAGCTGAACATGAGCGGCGTCATTCCGCCGATCTTCGCCAGCAGCATCATCCTGCTGCCGGCGACCATCGTCGGCTGGTTCGCCACTGGCGAGGGACTGCGCTGGTTGAAGGATTTGTCCGGCGCGCTGTCGCCCGGCCAGCCGATCTACGTGCTGCTGTACGCGGCGATGATCGTCTTCTTCTGCTTCTTCTACACCGCGCTGGTCTTCAACAGCCGCGAGACTGCAGACAACCTGAAGAAAAGCGGCGCTTTTATTCCTGGTATCCGCCCGGGTGACCAGACGGCCCGGCACATCGACCGCATCCTGTCGCGCCTGACGCTGGCCGGCGCCGTCTACATCACCGCGGTGTGTCTGCTGCCGGAATTCCTGGTCCTCAGATACAACGTTCCGTTCTACTTCGGCGGTACCTCGCTGTTGATCATCGTCGTCGTCACCATGGACTTCTGGGCCCAGGTGCAAAGTTACGTGATGAGTCAGCAGTACGAGAGCCTGCTGAAGAAGGCCAACTTCAAGACATCCTGATGACGTGCTCCAAAGCTCATTATGTTCGCCGTCTTCCGAGGGGGCAGTCAGTGCCCTTCGGGCGGCCGGGCGGGCGCTGACATGGCCAAAGACGACGTCATCCAGATGCAGGGCGAGATCCTCGAGAACCTGCCCAACGCCACGTTCCGCGTCAAGCTGGAGAACGGCCACGTGGTGCTCGGCCACATCTCGGGCAAGATGCGCATGCACTATATCCGCATCCTGCCGGGTGACAAGGTCACCGTCGAGCTCACGCCCTACGATTTGAGTCGCGCGCGGATCGTGTTCCGCGCCAAATGAGGTCAAGGAGAGACCAATGAAAGTCGCCGCTTCGGTCAAGAAGATGTGCCGCAACTGCAAGATCATCCGCCGCAAGGGCGTGGTCCGCGTGATCTGCACCGACCCGCGCCACAAGCAGCGCCAAGGCTAAGAGGAACGACATGGCACGCATCGCTGGCATCAACATCCCGCCGCACAAGCACGCCGAAATCGGCCTGACGTCGATTTACGGCATCGGCCGACCCACCGCGCAGAAGATCTGCGAGGTGGTCGGCATCGCGTATTCGAAGAAAATCAAAGATCTGACCGACACCGACCTGGAGAAGATCCGGGAAGAGATCGGCCGCATGACGATCGAAGGCGATCTGCGGCGCGAACTGTCGATCAGCATCAAGCGGCTGATGGACCTGGGCTGCTACCGCGGCTTCCGTCATCGCCGTGGCCTGCCGGTCCGTGGCCAACGCACGCGCACCAACGCCCGCACCCGCAAGGGCCCGCGCAAGGGTGCCGCCGCGCTGAAGAAGTAACGCGGCAACTGCACCAGCATCTGAAGAGAGTCATTCATGGCCAAAGCACCTGTCAACACCGCCGCACGCCGCGTCAGCAAGAAGATCCGCAAGAACGTTGCGGATGGCATCGCGCACGTGCACGCCTCGTTTAACAACACCATCATCACGATCACCGACCGGCAGGGCGGAGCGTTGGCCTGGGCGTCGAGCGGGGGCCAGGGCTTCAAGGGCTCGCGCAAGAGCACTCCGTTCGCGGCCCAGGTGGCTGCCGAGACGGCCGGGCGCGCGGCCCAGGAGCAGGGCATCAAGAATCTCGACGTGCGCATCAAGGGCCCCGGCCCGGGCCGCGAGTCGAGCGTTCGTGCGCTGGCTTCGTTGGGCATCCGCATCAACTCGATCAGCGACGTCACGCCGATCCCGCACAACGGCTGCCGGCCGCAGAAGCGCCGCCGGATCTGAGTCCCGCCTTCACCACCCAGCTCGAAGGGTCAGCTAGTCGCCGATGCGGCGCCTGATGGCCATAGAATCGAGGGTTTTTCTCAGGCCGGCGAGCGCCTCGGGCGCACGCCGGCTGTTTTCCTGAGGCAGTCGCCTCATCAAGCCCACCGTCTGAGCGAGAGCAACAACATTCGCCAGACTCGCGCGGGGCGCCCGATTCGTCGGTCGTCTGCCGCGTCAGACAGACCCCAAGGAAGCAACGTGGCACGTTACCTCGGCCCCAAGGCCAAACTTTCCCGCCGTGAAGGCACCGACCTGTTTCTGAAGAGCGCCCGCCGCTCGATCGGTGACAAGGCCAAGTTCGACAGCAAGCCCGGCCAGCATGGCCGCACCAGCGGCTCGCGCACTTCCGACTACGGCATCCAGCTGCGCGAAAAGCAGAAGGTCAAGCGCATGTACGGCGTGCTCGAGCGCCAGTTCCGCCGCTACTTCGCCGAGGCCGAGCGCCGCAAGGGCAACACCGGCGCCAACCTGCTGGCGCTGCTCGAGTCGCGGCTCGACAACGTTGTCTACCGCATGGGCTTCGGCTCGACGCGCGCTGAAGCACGGCAGCTGGTGTCGCACAAGGCGCTGACCGTCAATGGTCAGGTCGTCAACATTCCGTCGTACTCGGTCAAGGCCGGCGACGTCGTGGCGATGCGCGACAAGTCCAAGGCCCAGTTGCGCGTGACTGAAGCGCTCAAGCTGGCGCAGACCATCGGTCTGGCCGACTGGGTCCAGGTCGACGCCACCAAGATGGAAGGGACCTTCAAGAAGGTGCCCGACCGCGACCAGTTCGGCGCCGAGATCAAGGAAGCCCTGATCGTCGAGCTCTACTCCAGGTAATCAGCGGCAGATGCAGCGGGCTCGCGGCCCGCTGCCGTCTGTCGGTGGTGTTTCGCGTCCCGCCGGGCACGAAACGATTCAAGCCGCCATCGCCCGGCGCAGTCCATCAGCCTTATCGGTGTAACGAGCCGAGGGTATTGACAGGAACAAGACAAGCAATGCAAACCACACTTCTCAAGCCCAAGGCCATCCAGGTCGAGCCGCTCGGCGGCCATCGTGCCAAAGCCACCCTCGAACCCTTCGAGCGCGGCTACGGCCACACCCTCGGCAATGCACTGCGGCGCGTGCTGCTGTCGTCGATGGTGGGCTACGCGCCGACCGAGGTGACCATCGCCGGCGTGCTGCACGAGTACTCGGCGATCGACGGCGTGCAGGAAGATGTCGTCCACATCATGCTCAACCTGAAGGGCGTGGTCTTCCGGCTGCACAACCGCGACGAAGTCACGCTGGTGCTGCGCAAGGAAGGGGAAGGGCCGATCACTGCCGGCGACATCCAGACGCCGCACGACGTCGAGATCATCAATCCCGAACACGTCATCGCCCATCTGGCGCACGGCGGCAAGCTCGACATGCAGATCAAGGTCGAGAAGGGCCGCGGTTACGTGCCGGGGAACCTGCGCCGCTATGGCGACGAGCCGACCAAGAGCATCGGCCGCATCGTGCTGGATGCTTCGTTCTCGCCGGTGCGCCGTGTCAGCTACGCGGTCGAAAACGCCCGCGTCGAGCAGCGCACCGACCTCGACAAGCTGGTGATGGAGATCGAGACCAACGGCGCCATCCCGCCGGAAGAGGCGATCCGCCAGAGCGCGCGCATTCTGGTCGAACAGCTCGCCTTCTTCGCCCAAATCGACGTCAACCCGAACGACATCATGGTGCCGCAGGTCGCACGGCCGACGCCGTTCGATCCGATCCTGCTGCGCCCGGTCGACGAGCTCGAACTGACCGTCCGTTCGGCCAACTGCTTGAAGGCCGAGAACATCTACTACATCGGCGATCTGATCCAGCGCACCGAAACCGAGTTGCTGAAGACCCCGAACCTGGGTCGCAAGAGCCTGAACGAGATCAAGGAAGTCCTGGCGTCCCGCGGGTTGACGCTCGGCGCGCGGCTGGAAAACTGGCCGCCCCAGGGCCTGGACAAGCGATAACCTGCCCACCCCCGAAAGGCCTTCGGCCCTCCCCCTCAAGGGGGCGACGCCGGTGGCCCGGCGGAGCCGGTTCCACGGTGTCCGCTCGGGAAGGTGAGCCCCGTGCAACCCCCGGTACCTGACACGGCCGGGGTTCAAACAAGAGAGAAACGCACCATGCGCCACCGCAACGGCCCCCGCAAACTCAACCGCACCACCTCGCACCGCCTGGCGATGCTGAGGAACATGTGCAATTCGCTGATCAAGCACGAAGCGATCAAGACCACGCTGCCCAAAGCCAAAGAACTGCGCAGCGTCGTCGAGCCGCTGATCACCCTGGGCAAGGAACCTTCGCTGGCCAACCGCCGGCTGGCCTTCAACCGCACGCGCGACCGCGACGTTGTCGCCAAGCTGTTCAACGAGCTGGGGCCCCGCTATCAGGCGCGTCCGGGCGGCTACACGCGAATCCTGAAGATGGGCTTCCGCGTCGGCGACAACGCGCCGATGGCCTTTGTCGAGCTCGTCGATCGGCCGGAACCGGTGGCCGACGCGGCTACTGCCGACCAGGCCGAGTGATGCACCGGCCGGGCCCGCAAGGGGCCCGGCCGATGGCAAATCTGCCGGCGTGATTACCTTAGTCACGCTGGGTCCGGGCGAGGGCTGACTATTCTTCGTCACGCCCGACTGGAGTGGCCCGTGACGCGCGACGACCCGATGCTGTTTCGATCCCCTGCCGCAGGCGTCGACCGCTGCCGCCTCGCGATCGGCGCGGCGCTGCTGATGGGATTCGCGCTGGTCGCGGGCTGCGCCAGCAGCCCGCCAAAGCCGACGCTGGTCAACGGCACCATCCAGGCCGCGGCCAACCTCAACCCAAGCGTCAGCCAGCGACCGTCGCCGCTGATGTTGCGGGTTTACGAACTTCGGTCGCCGACCGCCTTCAACCAGGCCGACTTCATGGGCCTGTACTCCGCCGAACAGGCAGCGCTGGGCGGCGACCTGCTGGCGCGCGAAGAGATGACGCTGCAGCCTGGCGAAACCCGGCCCTACAACAAAACCTTGAACCCCGAGACCCGCTTCGTCGGCGTGTTTGCCGCCTATCGCGATCTTGAGCGGGCGCGCTGGCGCACCGTCGTTGCCGTGCAGCCCAACCAAGCGCAAAAGCTGACCATCCGCGCCGATGGGTTGGCGCTGTCGGCCCAGGTGACGCCCTGAACGCGGGCGCTCACGACACGCTGGCGCGCGGCACGAAGGCAGCACCGTGAGCGCGCGCCACCGCGTCATCTGGTCGCAGGGCATGTTCCTGCAGCCGCACCACTTCCAGCAGGAGTCACGCTTCGTCGAACATCTTGTCGACAGCCGCGTGCGCGCCGCCCAGCCCTATGCCTGGGGCTTTGGTGAACTGGTGCTCGACGAAGCCGAACTGGCGTTGGGGCGCGTGGCCCTGCTGCGCGCCAGCGGTGTGCTGCCCGACGGCATGCCGTTCTCGATGCCTGATGCCGACGCGCTGCCCGCGCCGCTGACGGTGCCTGCCGACGTCCAGGGCGAGATCATCTACCTGGCAACACCGCTGGCCCGGGTCGGCGTGACCGAGGTCGACTTCGGCGACGGCGCAGCCGATGCCCTGTGTCGCTATGTCGTGCAGGATCAGGAACTGCGCGACCACACCCACGCCACCGACGACCCCGAGGCGGTCCAGACCGGGGCGCTCAGGGTGCGGCTGTTGCGCCAGCGCGAGGCCACCGACGCCTACGCGCTGCTCGGCGTCGCGCGGGTGGTCGAACGCCGCAACGACGGCCAGGTGGTGCTCGATCGGGGCTACATCGCCCCGCAGACGCGCATCGAAGCCAGTGGCCAGTTGTCGACCACCGCCGGGCTGTTGCACGGTCTGGTGCAGCAGCGTGCTCGCACGCTGGCCGCGCAGATGGGCCAGCTCGGCAACGGGGTGTCCGAAGTCGCCGACTTCCTGATGCTGTTGTCGCTGAACCGCGTCGAGCCCGTGCTGCGGCAGTTTGCTGCCGCGCCCAGCGTGCACCCCTGGTCGATGTACCTGGCCTGCCTGCAACTGGCCGGTGAGCTGGCGACCTTCTCCGGCGCGCAGCGCCATCCGCCGGAATATCCGGTGTACCGACACGATGACTTGCAGAAGGTCTTCGCGCCGTTGATCCAGGACCTGCGCGAACACCTGTCGGCGGTCATCGAACGCCACGCTGTCCAGATCGATCTCGTCGATCGCACGCACGGCGTGCGCACGGCCGTGGTGGCCGACGCCGAACTGCTGCGCACGGCCGGCTTCGTGCTGGCGGTGCGCGCGCAGATGCCCGCCGAACACCTGCGCGTGCGCTTTCCGGCGCAGTCCAAGCTCGGCCCCGTCGAGCGGCTGAAGGATCTGGTCAACCTGCAATTGCCGGGCATCACGATGCGCAGTCTGCCGGTGGCACCGCGGCAGTTGCCGTTCCACAGCGGCAGCCACTACTTCGAGATCGAACGCCAGGGCGAGCTCTGGAAGCAACTCGAGCGCAGCGGCAGCCTGGCCCTGCATGTCGGCGGCGACTTCCCGGGGCTCGAGCTCGAGCTGTGGGCTGTCCGCCAGGCCTGATCGCCGCGCCCGCTGCCCGGCCCGTCGCCGCCCCAGGTCGCCATGGCCACCGAACCACCGCCCTACAACGACCCGTTCGCGTCGCTGGATGGTCAGCGCACGTTCATCAAGCCGAATCCCGGCGGCTGGTCGGCGGCGCGGCAGGCCGGGCAGACCCTGGTGCCGCAGGCCGACGCGAGCGATGCCGGCCCCGTCACCGCCCATGGCCTGAATCCACTGCTGGCCGCGGCCAACGCCCTGATGATGCTGGTGCCCAAGCTGCGGCACACCCGGCAGGTTCCCGATGCGGCGGCGCTGCGCGCGTCGCTGGTGCAGGGCGTGCGTGACTTCGCGGCCGCGTCCCAGGAGCGTGGCATCGCCCCCGAACGCGTCATGGCAGCGCGCTACGTGCTGTGCACCATGCTCGACGAAGCCGCCTCCGACACGCCGTGGGGCGGCGGCGGCGCGTGGGCGCGCCACAGTCTGCTGGCCGAGTTTCACAACGAGGCCTTCGGGGGCGAGAAGGTCTTCCAGCTGATGGCTCGCCTGGCCGAGAAGCCCGACGCCAATCGCGACCTGCTGGAGTTGATCTACGCCGCCATCGCACTCGGCTTCGAAGGCCGCTACCGCATCATCGAGGGCGGACGGGCGCAGCTTGAAGCGGTGCGTGCCAAGCTGGCGCAGTTGATTCGCCAGCAGCGTGGCCCGTATCCGGCGGCGCTCGCCGAGCACTGGCCCGGCACGCCCGCCCCGACCCGCAAGGTGCTGAGCTGGTTGCCACTGGCCGTGGCCGTGGCACTCACACTGCTGCTGCTGGGCGGCCTGTATGCCGGCTACAGCTGGTCACTGAGCGGGCGCGCCGATCCGGTCTTCGGCCAGATCCAGCGTCTGCGCCTTGCACCACCGGTGGCCGCCGTGGCCCAGCCGGCGTCCGAGCCGCGCCTGGCGCAGTTCCTCCAGTCGGACATCAAGGCCGGCCTGGTGGCCGTGCGCGACGAGGTCGACCGCAGCGTCATCACGATCCGCGGCGACGGTCTGTTCGCACCCGCCAGCGCGACCCTGGCCGACGACCGTGAAGCGCTGATGAAGCGCATCGCCGAGGCGCTGGTGCGCGTCGGCGGGCCGGTGCTCGTCACGGGTCACACTGACAACACCGCCATCAAGACCATGCGCTTCCCGTCGAACTGGCACCTGTCCGACGAGCGCGCGCGCGCTGTCCGCGACCTGATGGTCGCCGCCGGACTGCCGGGCGACCGCATCCGCGCCGAAGGCCGGGCCGATGGTGAGCCGGTGGCCGCCAACGACACGCCGGCCAACCGGGCTTTGAACCGGCGCGTCGACATCACGCTGCTGAGCGCGCGGCCGGACGCGCAGCCGCGACAGGCAGCCCCGGCTGCACCTGCAGCCTCGCGTTAGGGTGGGCCGATGAAGAAGATCCTCGGCTTCATCTTCAACCGCTGGGTGCTGGTGGCGGTGCTGCTCTTGGCGGTGCTGGCGGTGGTCTGGGTCGTCGGCCCGTTGCTCGCCGTCGGCGACTGGCGGCCGCTGGACAGCATCCGTTCGCGCTGGATCACGACAATCACGCTGCTGGTGCTGACGGCGCTGTGGATGGCCTGGAGCCTGTGGCGTGCGCGGCGCGGCAACCAGAAAGTGGTCGAGCAGTTGATGGCCGCGCCGTCCGGCGCGGCCGCCAAGGACGCCGAGAGCGGCGACATGGCGGCCGTGCGCGAACGCTTCGAGACCGCGCTGAAGACGCTGCGCCAGGCGCGCTTCGGCGGTGACGCCGCGGCCGTGCGCACGCCGGGAAACCGCTGGTCGCGCTGGACCCAGAACCTCAACGGCCGCTTCCTCTACCAGCTGCCCTGGTACACCATCATCGGCGCGCCCGGCTCGGGCAAGACGACGGCGCTGCGCAACGCCGGCCTGCGCTTCCCGCTGGCCGACAGCATGGGCGAAGCGGCCGTGCGCGGCGTCGGCGGCACGCGCAACTGCGACTGGTGGTTCACCGATCAGGCCGTGCTGATCGACACCGCCGGGCGCTTCGTGACGCAGGACAGCGATGCCGCCAACGACAAGGCGACCTGGGGCGGTTTCCTGCAGCTGCTGAAGACGTCGCGGCCGCGCCAGCCGATCAACGGCGTGCTGGTGACGGTGTCGGTGTCCGACCTGATCGCCAAGAGCAGCGCCGAGCGCCAGCGTCACGCCCAGGCCGTGCGTTCAAGGGTGCAGGAGCTGCACGAACAACTGGCCGTGCGCTTCCCGATCTATCTGCTGGTCACCAAGTGCGACCTGATGGCCGGCTTCGCCGAGACCTTTGCGGCGCTCGACAAGGACCAGCGCGCCACCCCCTGGGGCTTCACCGTGCCGCTGCCCGGCCCGACAGCGCAGGAAGCGCTGGGCCCGGAATTCGAGGCCCTGCTGCAGCGCCTGAACGACGGCTTGATCGACCGCCTGCAGGCCGAAGGCGACCCGCAGCGGCGGGCCCGCATCTACGGCTTCCCGAACCAGTTCGCCTACCTGCGCGAGTCGCTCCAGGAATTCGTCCAGCAGGTCTTCCTGCCGTCGCCGTTCGAAGCCAATCCGATGCTGCGCGGCATCTACTTCGTCAGTGGCACGCAGGAAGGTTCGCCCATCGACCGGGTGCTCGGCTCGGTGGCGCGACGCTACACGCTCGAACAGGCCATGCTGCCGCCGCAGCAGTCCAGCGGCCGCAGCTTCTTCTTGCAGCGCCTGTTGACCGAGGTGGTCTTCGCCGAGCATGCGGTGGGCAGCACCAACCGGCGCTGGGAACGCCGGCGCGGTGCGCTGGCACTCGCCGGCTACATCGGGCTCGGCCTGCTGGCGGTCGGCATCGCCGCGGCCTGGACCATCAGCTGGAACAACAACCGCGACTACATCGACACGGTGGCCGCGCGTGTCGAAACGGTGCGCAAGGGCGTCCAGGAGACCCCCAACCGGCCGACCTCCGACCTGCGCCCCGTGCTGCCCGCGCTCGAAGCCACGCGCGGCCTGGCGGTGGCCGGTGACGCACTGAACACCAAAGACGGCGTGCCGTGGTCGCAGGGTTTCGGGCTGTTCCAGGGCACCAAGCTCGACGGTGCAGCGCGCCTGGCCTACGAGCGCATGCTGGTCGATGCGGTGCTGCCGCGGCTGGCGCTGCGCGTCGAAGAGCAACTGCGCGCCGGTGACCAGCCGGAATCGCAGTACGAGGCGCTGAAGGCCTATCTGATGATGTACGACCCGAGACGCTTCGAGCCCGCAGCGCTGAAGGCCCATGTCGAGAACGACTGGGATGTTCGCCTGGCGCGCGAGCTCGCGCCGGAACAGCGCGAGGCGCTCAGCAAGCACCTGGATGCGCTGCTCGCGCAGGGCCCCAGCGTGTCGCCGCTGGCGCAGGACAAGGCGCTGGTCGAAGCCACCCGCGCGCGGCTGGCCGCGGTGCCGCTGCCGCAACGCGTCTACAACCGACTGCGCCAGCGCGGCCTGGGCGCCGACTTCCCCGAGTTCACGGTCGCCAAGGCCGGCGGCGGCAACGCGGCGCTGGTTTTCGTGCGGCAGAGCGGTCTGCCGTTGACGCGTGGCGTGCCCGGCCTGTTCAGCTACAACGGCTACTACAAGGGATTCCAGTCGGTGGTCGGTGACGTCACCCGCCAACTCGCCAGCGAGCAGCCCTGGGTGCTGGGCATCGCGCCTGGCGATGGCAAGGGCACGCAGGCGCTGCTGCAGTCCACCCGTCTGGTCGACGACGTGCGCCGGCTCTACCTGATCGAATACCGCGACACGTGGAAGAGCTTCATCGCCGACATCCGTCTGCAGCCGATCACCAACATCAGCCAGTCGGTCGAGAAGGCGCGGTTCCTCGCCGCCCCCGACACGCCGCTGCTGCCGTTGCTGAAAGCCATGTCGCGCGAGACCACGCTGCTGGCCGGCGGGCAGGGCCTGGCGGACACCGCCGAGCAGGGCGCACGCAAGGCCGCCGATGCGTTGCAGACCAGGGTCTTTGGCGCCCTGGGGGCCAAGCCGTCGACGACAGGGGCGCCAACCGAGCGGCTGGAAAGCATCGTCGACAACGAGTTCGAATCGCTGCGTCGTCTGGTCACCGCGCCCGAAGGCGGCAAGGCGCCGATCGAAGGCGTGATCGCCCGCCTGGGCGAACTGCAGGTGCTGTTGACGGCGGTCGATTCGGCGCTCAAGGGCGGCGCAGCCCCGCCACCGTCGCCGCTGCCCAACCAGATCAAGGCGGAGGCCGCGAATGCCCCGGAACCGGTGCGCTCGATCCTCAGCAGCCTGGGCTCGACCAGTTCGCGGGTGGCCCTGATGCAGTTGCGTGAAAGCCTGTCGCGCGAGGTGCGCGCCCAGGTCGGCGAGTTCTGCAGCCAGGCGGTGGTCGGACGCTATCCGTTCGACCGCAACGCCGCGCGCGAAGTGACCCAGGCCGACTTCGCATCGCTGTTCGCACCGGGGGGCAAGTTCGACCAGATGCAGCAGCGCCTGGCGCCGTACATCGACACCAGCACGCGGCCTTGGAGCTTTCGCGCCGTCGATGGCGTGCCGCTGGGCGCGGACGCCGGCACGCTGCCGCAGTTCCAGCGCGCGGCGGCCATCCGCGAGACCTTCTTCGGCGCGGGCGCCGCCACACCGACCACGCGGGTGGAGATGAAGCCGGTCGAAATGGACACCGCGATCCGCGAGTTCGTGCTCGACGTCGATGGCCAGATCGTGCGTTACGCGCATGGCCCGCAGATTCCGGCCACCGTGCAGTGGCCGGGGCCGCGCGGCACCGGGGTCGTGCGCGTGATGGTCCAGCCGGCCGGCGGAACCGGCATGGTCAACGACGGCCCCTGGGCGTTGTTCCGCATGTTCGACCGCGTCAGCTTCGTGTCCGGTGGCGATCGCGAGAAGAACCGCGCGGTGTTCGACATCGACGGCCGCAAGGTGGTCTTCGATGTCACCACCAGCAGCGTGCGCAATCCTTTCAGGCTCGACGAGCTGCGAAGCTTTTCCTGCCCCAACGGCCTGTAGCCGGCGACGCTGCGCAAGGTCGCGGACCATGACCCACAGAGACGCCCCGGGCTGGTTCGGCAAGCTCGCAACCCAGGGTGATTTCGCGTCGCGACGTCTTCCTTCCGACCTGGTGCAGGCCTGCGATCGTTGGCTGGCCGAGTGTGTGGACGCCAGCCGCCGCCAGCTTGGCGAGCGCTGGCTGCAGAGCTACCTCGGCGCCCCAGTCTGGCGCTTTGCCTGGGGGCCGGGGCTGGTCGATCCGCATTGGTGGTTCGGCGTGTTGATGCCCAGCTGCGACAACGTCGGCCGCTACTTCCCGCTGCTCGTGGCGCAGGCGCGCGCCCAGGCACCCGGCGACCGCGTCGGCCTGGACCACCTGGACGCCTGGTGGCTGGAAATCGCCCGCGCGGCCACCGCCACGCTGGCCGAGCACGCCACGCTGGACGCCTTCGAGCAGGCGCTGCACCAGGCCCCGCCGTGGCCGACTGCCGCACGGTCACCGCATGCGACCGTGGCCACGGCCAGCGGTGGCCGCTGGCGCCAAGCGCTGAACGACGGCGCCGGCCTGAGCGAACTGGCGCGCGCACTGGCCGCCAGCAGCATCCAGCAGCGCATGGCCGGCGCCAGCTTCTGGTGGCCCGTGACGCCGACCTGCAACGGTTCGTACACCCTGGTCGGTGGCCTGCCCGCGCCGGAGTCGTTTGCCGAGATGTTGACCGGCGGCTGGTGAGCGACGCGCGGCCCGCCAGGCGCCTGGCGTTGCGTGGGGGTCAGCCGTGCGCGGCGCGGGCGCGTGGCTGCGTGTCGTCGGCGCCGGGGTGGGTCACCTCGGCCGGGTCGCCGGCCCAGACTGCCACGGCGCTGAAGTTGTCCTGCTTGGGGTGCGCGGCAGCCTCGATGCGGCGGCGCATGTCGTCCAGCCAGTCCTGTGGTGTCAGCGCGTGCGTCAGGCTCGTGGCCATGGCGGCTTCATCGAAGTGGTCCCACCAGCCATCGCTGCACAGCAGGAACGCATCGCCTTCGTGCAGTTCGACCGGCCGCACGACGGTGTGGGGGTCGACGTCGCCTTCGATGCCCAGTGCGGCGAGCAACTGGTTCTTCTGCGGGTGGGTGTGCAGCTGGTCGGGTGTGATGACACCGGCCTGCAGCAGGCGCTGCACGACGCTGTCGTCGGTGGTGACCACATCGGTGCGGCCATGGCGGATGCGGTACAGCCGCGAGTCGCCGACATGCGTCCACAGCGCGTGCTGCGTTGCCTGGTCGATCCACAGGACGACCACCGTGCAGTGCATGCGCGCGTGTGGATGGTCCGAATCCTGGTGGTCCTGGAGTTCGGCATGCGCTTCGTGCACGGCCAGGGTCAGGCTGTCGGGCGAGAACACCATGCCGTCGTCGCCCAGCCGCCGCTCGATGCGTTCGACGGCACGCAGCGCGGCCTCGGCGCCGCGGGCATGTCCGCCTGCGCCGTCGGCCAGCACCGCATAGCAGCCGTTGGGCGTCACGCCGTGGCGCACCTGGTCTTCGTTGTAGCTGCGCGCGCCCTGCTCGCTGCAGCTGGCGATGTGGATGCGCATCATCCGGGCTTGCGCTGCAGCCGATCGATCTGCTGCTCGTAGGCGACCAGAAAGGCCTTGCCGAACAGGGTCTGGAAGTCCTCTTGTGCCTCTTCGCGGATGGCGTCGTGGTGCTGCAGGTACAAATCCCACAACTTGGCCTTGCGGTTGCTCGGCAGCAGGCTGTCGAGCATGGAATTGCCGACCAGCTTGGCTTCGAGCTGTTCTGGCGCGAAGCGATCGAGCATGCCGTCGATGGCCGCGCGCATGCCGGCGACCGTGCCGATCGAATGTCCGACCAGATCGTGCATCGCGTCGTCCATCGCTGCCGGCCCGTCGAGGAATCCGCGAACCCCGGGCTGCAGCAGGTATTCCAGGCCCGACTTGGCATCCGGCGAAAACTTCAACGGATTGTTGCCACGCGCCTGGATCACGGTGACGGCCGCGCGCAGTTCGTGTTTGGTGCTCGCGCGCACGGCCATCAAGCGCAGGGCGCCGTCGACCGCGTTGCGCAAGATACGGCCGACGTCGCGCAACCGGTCTTCCTCGCTGCCCGGCGGCACGTCGACGGCGATGCCCGCGCCTTCGCACAGGGCGGCCCACAGGCGCTGGGCTTCACCGCGGCCTGCTGCGGCGCCCGGCGCAGCAGCGGGCCGCGGCGCTGCAGCAGCAGGGACAGCAGCAGGCGCTGACTCTGGGTTCGATGGCGGGTTCGGTGCAGGCATCGCCCCCGGGGTCGGCACCGGCGCCGGAGCCGGCAGGTGCGCCGGGGCGTTGGTCAACGATGGCGCCGTCGGGAAGGAGATGTCCACATCGGCCGGCGCGTTGACCGGCAGGGGAGCCGACGGCGGCGCTGCCGGCATGACGACGCGCGGCGCCTTGAACGCGGCATGCACGGCGGGCAGGTGGTCGGATTGGGCCGGCGCGGGCGCGGGGGGTGGGGCCGCGCCGTCGCCGAACAAGGCCAGCAGCGGATCGGTCGACACCCCGCCGGCGCCCGCTGCAGCGTCCGTCCCCGCGGCGGCCGGCAGGGTGCCAGCCATGAAATGGGCCAGCGGGTCCGCGTGTGCGGACTTCAGGGCGAACAAGGAATCGATCGATGGTGGCGCGGCCACCGGCATCAGGTCGGCGAAGGGGTCGCTGGACGGCGCCGCGGCTGCGCGTGCGGCCAGACTCGGCGCTGGCGGCGGCGCGAAGGGATCGAAGTCGTCCGGCAGTCTCGGAGCCGGTGGCGCTGCGGCGGCGGCCAGCCCTGCCGAGGACGCGGACACGCCCGCCGGCGGCGGCATCAGTCCGGCGAAGGGATCGGTAGCTGCGGCCGGCGACGGTCGCGCAAAGGCCTCGGCCTGCAGGCCGCGGAAGGCCGGCGCCGGCATCCCGAACGCGTCGGCGGCGGACTGTCCGGCGCCTGCCGCGGGAGGTGGTCCCAGCAATCCGGCGAACGGATCGGATGCCGCCGACGGCGTAGCCGATCCCCCGGCAGCCGGCCCCAGCAGGTCGGCGAAGGGGTTGGCACCGGCTGCCGATGGCCCGCCGACCAGCGGCTCAACAAACGCCGCGGGGGGCGCAGCGGACGGCTGCGACAGCGGCAGCGGCGCCGACCGCGCCGCCGGAGACACCGCATCGGCGAAGCCGCCGGTGAGCATCGCGCGGCCGCGGGTGATGTCCAGCGCCGCATCCTGTTCGCTGCAATCGACCTGCAGCAGGTAGCCGCCGATGCGCACCTCGTCCAGGTGCGCCAGGGCTGCGCTGTCGCCGCGTGCCACGGCGCGCCCGGCGACGGTGATCGGGTTGGCAGCGCCGACGTTGCGGATCAGGAAGCCGGTGCCGCTGGCCACGATTTCGGCCTGCAGACGCGAGACATGGCGTTCCGGATCCGGCAGGGCCATGGTGTTGTGGTCGGCGCGCCCGATCGTGCCGCCGCGGCTGTCGAAGTGCGCCGTGATGGGCTGCGACAGCGGACGATCGTTCAACGACACAGCCAGCAAAGTCAAGGTCATGGGCAACGGGCGAAGCAGAAGGGCACGGGGCCGGCCCATGCAAGGATGCTGGATGGTCGGCGGCAGAACCCGGCTCAGCAATCAACCAAAGTCACGCTCGGCCCGTCTTGTCGGCCGCCCTGCGGTGGCAAGATCGCGCGTCTGGTTTGTCCGCCATTCGACGGGCGATGGGCCGGACAATCCCACCGATAATCTTTGTGTGGACATGAGCGTCGAAAAATCCAGTCTTCGAGCGGGCAGCCGCATTGTTGCGATGTGCGCAGCGGCCTTGGTTGCGGCGTGCGCCGGGGGCCCGACCCCTGACGGCGCCGGCAAGGCGGCCCGCCCGGATGGAGCTTCCCGACCCGGCACGGGCCCGTCGACGGCGCCGGTTGCCGATGCACCCGTGGCAGCGCCGCCGCCACCCGCGCCGCTGACGCCGCAGGAAGTCCAGCGCAGCATCAGTGCGGTGCTCGATCACCTGCAGGCCGGCCAGGAAGAACCGGCCGAGGCGGAGTTGAAGAAAGTGCTGCAAAGCGAACCGGGCAATCGCATTGCGCAAAGCCTGATGCGCCAGATCCAGGAAGACCCGGTGACCTTGCTCGGGCGCGAGTCCTTCAGCTACCGGGTGCAGCCTGGCGAATCGCTGTCGCGGATTGCCGGCCGCTTCATGGGCGACGTGATGCTGTTTTACGCGCTTGCGAAGTACAACAACATCAAGGTTCCGCGAACGCTGTCGGGCGGACAGGTGGTGAAGGTCCCGGGCAAGGCACCGCCGCCGACGGCTGCGGTGCCCGCACCGGCCCCGGCGCCAGCCCCGTCACCAGCCCCTGCGCCCGCATCGCCCACCCCGCCTCAGCAGCCTGCGCCGACCGCAACCGCTGCGGCCGGGGCGACGGCCGGCGGCGCGGCGGCCAACGATGCCGGTTCGGTGGCAGCGCGCGCGGCGAAGCAGAAGTCAGAGGCTGTGGCGCGCCACACGCGCGCGGCCCGCGCCGCCTTTGCCAAGCAGGACCTCGATGGCGCCATCCGGTCCTGGGATGCGGTGCTGGAGATCGAACCGGACAACCGCACGGCCGTTCTTGAACGGCAGAAGGTCGTCGGTCTGAAGGACAAGCTCTCCAAGGTCAAGTAAACGACCTGGCGCTGGCGCGCGGGACCCTCAGCGTCTGGCCTTGCCGGCGCCGGCCGCTGCAGCGTCCTGCAGCCGCACCAGCAACACACCGACCTGCGGATGTGCCGGGTTGGTCTGCTGACAACGCTGCGCCGCGGCCAGCGCCGCGACACGGTCGCTGGGGGCCAGGGTCTCGGCCTGGCGGCAGTACATGTCGGCCAGCAGACTCCGCGCCGCAGCAGCGCCCCGGCGATCGTCGACCAAGGGCTTGAGCAGCGCGATGGCGCCGTCGAACTCGCCTTGCGCGGCCAGCAGGCTGGCGTGCTCGATCTCGTTGCGTTCGCCGCCCGAAGGCCCGCCAGCCGCGCTGCTGCGCGCGTTGATCGGCATAGGCTCGATACTGCCGCGCCGGTTCAGCACGTTGCGCGACAGCTGCCCCAGGTGCTGGCGGCGGACGCGGTCGCGTTCGATCGCGCGCAGCCCCTCGGCGGCGTCGGGTTGCCCCGGCGCGAGCGTCAGGGCTTCGAGGAAGAGGCGCGTGGCCCCGTCGGTGTCCGAGCGTTGCAGGGCCTGGCGGGCGCGCTGCACACGGTCTGCCGAGCCGGCCTGGGCGTTGGTCAGCGCCTGGGCGCGGCGAGCCGACAGGTCGCCATCGTCGGGGCGCAATGCACGCAGCACATCGAGGGCCCACAGCGCGTCGGCCCAACGACCCTGGCGGGCGGCAGCGTCGGCGGCATCGCGCTGGCGGGATTCGAGCTCCGCCAGCGAGCGGGCTCGCGGATCGGGCGCCGGGGTGACCCGCTCCGCGGGCGGGGCCGGCGGAGGTGGCGGAACCTGGCTGGCGCACCCGGCGAGGAGGGCAGCAACACTGCCCAGCATCAGCCAGGGCGCGGCGCGCAGCCCGCCGCGCGGACGGACCCGGGGAGCGCGAATGGGATGGGGCGGGGGCGGGCTGGTCACGGGCGCGTCAGGCTGCGCCGGGTCTGCAGGCGGGCCTTGAAGTCTTCGAGGTCGTGGTCGCCGAAGATCATCGTCCGGCGCAGCATCAGCGGGTGGGCGAAGAAGGCGTTGCCGCCCGGGTTGACAGTGACGCCGAGTTCGTAGTCCTGGCGCAGCAGGCTGTCCAGCACCAGGTCGTTGGCGTCGCCGAAGGGAAATGCGAAGTGGCGCACCTTGACGCCGGCGGCCGCCAGACGGCGTTCCAGCAACTGCCGCGGCTGGCGAATCTCGGTCTCGATGCTCTGCTTGTAGACCGCGTCGGTCTCGCCGGCAGTGCGTTCGACGAGGTTGCGGTGCGACTTGGAATGCGCCTGGATGTCGATCACGCCCGAGCTGGCCATTTCCTGCAGCTGGGCCCAGCTCAGGCCATCGCGCGCGCCGATGAAGTCGGTGTAGACGAACAGCGTTGCCGACAAGCCGTACTTCTTCAGGGTCGGGTAGGCGAAGCGGTAGACGGACTCGTAGCCGTCGTCGATGGTGATGACGACCGAGCGCTGCGGCAGGGCTTCGCGGCCGGACAGGAAGCCGGCCAGGTCGGCCAGGCGCAGCACGCGGTAATGGTTGCGCACCAGCCAGTCCAACTGGGCCTCGAACTGGCCCGGCGCGACCAGCATTTTCGAGTTGCCGTTGCCGAAGCGGTGGTAGCACAGGATGGGCACGGTCTGGAAGCCGTCGCCGCCCACCCCGGTCGGGTTGCCGGGGGCCAGCGGGACGATCAGCGGCATGCCAGCGCTGACCTGCCAGCGCTGGCCGTTGGCTTCGGCGATCTGCCAGTCGCGGTCGGCGCTGCCGAGAAAGCGCGCGGCGATGGCTGGCAGACGGTCGCCGGCCGCCGGCACGTAGATCAGCAGCTGTTCGTTGCGGCCGGCCACGTCGCCGGCGGCGCCGGAGCTGCCGCCGGCCGCCGGGGTGGGCCGGGGGGCCGCACGCGGACGTGGCGCCGGCTCGGCGACGGCCGATGGGGCCTCGGGCGGCGCCGACACACACGCCGCCAGCAGGGCCAGCAGGACCACCAGCGCGAAGCACGAGAGCCGCCGCAGCGGCTGAGCGCGCAGCCCAGGCACCGGGCTGGGCAGGCATCTGCCGAGACCCAGGCCGGGCCCGGTCGGGCGCGCGGGAGCCATCGCCGACAAGACCTTCAGTGCCCGGCGGGACCGGACGGCGTATCGGCCGCCTCCGGCGTCGCGGCTACCGCTTTGGGCGGCGGCATCGTCGGCGGCATCGTCGGTGCGCCCACGCCGCCGCTCGGGTCGCGCAGCTGCAGTGCCTGGGCCATCGAATCGAAGGCCTGGAACAGCTGCCCGAATTCGTCGTTGCGTTGCTCGCCGATGCGGTGGTCGAAGCGCCCCTTGGCGATTTCAGCCATCGAGTCGCCGACCAGACGGATCGGCTTGGCGAACCAGTTGGCGACGAAGTACATCGCGATGGCCACCGCCAGCACGGTGACCACCGCCAGCACCACCATCAGCGTGATCGACAGCCGCGCCACCTGGGTCAACGGTGCTTCGGGAATGCCCAGCGCGACGCGCCCGATCTGCTTGCCCTGGAAGAGCACCGGCGCTTCGAAGCCGAGCACGTCTTCACCCTGGCTGGTGAAGCGCGCGGGCACGCCGGCCGTAACGCCGCCGCCACCTTCGGCCCGGTAGGGCTGGCCGCGCAGCGCAGCAACGCTGGAGACCCGCACCACGCCTGCGCTGTCGACCACCGAGACACGCTCGAAATTGCGCGTCTTCATGATCTCCTGCACCGCCACGTCGACGGCGTCCCATTCGTCACCCAGCACGTTGGCCGCGTTCTGTGCCGCGATGAAGCGGGCCAGCGACGCACCGTAGTCGGTGACTTGGCCCATCATCGCCGCGTACTGGCGCTGGGTGATGACGGCTGCCGTCAAACCCATCACGACGGCGACGATCAGGCCCATCATGGCGGCCCATTTCACGCGCAGCGGAACGATGCGCGGCTTGTCGCGATCGCGGGCCGTCTCGTCGAGTTCTGTCAGCACCTTGAGCAGCGCGTCGGCGAGCTCCTTGCCGGTCTGGTAGCGCTGGGCCGGCTGCTTGGCCAGACAGCGGTCGACCAGGCGGCGCAAGGACGACGGCAGGTCCGGGCGCTTCTGGCTCAGCGGCGGCGGGTCCTCGCTGGCGATCTTGGTGGCTACCGCCACCAGGCTCTCGCCACGGAAGGGACGTTCGCCGGCCAGCATCTGGTACAGCACGATGCCCGCCGAGAACAGGTCGGACCGCCCATCGACCCGTTCGCCGCGGGTCTGTTCCGGCGACATGTACTGCGGGGTGCCCATCACCGCGCCGACCATCGTGCGTTGCTCGCCGCTGCCGTCATCCATCGCGGCGATGCCGAAGTCGGCGACCTTGATCGTCTGGCCGTCGCGCAGCAGCATGATGTTGCCGGGCTTGATGTCGCGGTGCACGACGCCGCGGGCATGCGCGTATTCGAGCGCGCGGGCCAGCTGCAGCCCCATCACCACGACATCGCGCAGCGGCAACTGGCGCGTTTTCTCCAGCGTGTCGGACAGCGGCGCGCCGTCGATCAGCTCCATCGCCATGTAGGGTCGGCCGTCGATTTCGCCGACGTCGTGCACGACGACGATGTTGGGGTGCGACAGCCCCCCGGCGGCACGAGCTTCACGCAGAAAGCGCATGCGGCACTCGTCATCTTCGCTGAGCGACGAATGCAGGAACTTGATCGCCACCTCGCGGCCGATCTGCGGGTCGCTGGCGCGGTAGACGGTGGCCATGCCGCCACGACCCAGCCGGCTCTTCACCAGATAACGGCCGACCTGCCGCATCGGCGATTCGGCAGACGAGCCGCCGACCACTGTCGCGTTGCCGTCGGTGCGACCGGGCAGCGTGTTGCCGCTGCGCAGCGCTTCCGCGGCGCCCGGGTCGGTGCCGATGCCGGCCAGCTGCGCGGTCATCGACGTCGGCGTGCCCGTCGCTATGCCGGTTGCCGTGCGCACCAGGCGCTGCGTCACGGCCTCGCTCGAACTGGGCATCTGCGTGGGCGTCAGGCGCAGCGTGGGGTCGAGGCTGGTGTCGATGGTCGGCAAGGCCCTGCCCGGCATGACGGTGTTGGAGTTCTCGACCAGCTGTGCCGCGAGTCGCGCCGAGATCGGGATCGCCGTCTGCGCTTCGCTGTCGGGCCGAGCGGCGGCGGAAGCAGCAGCATCGCGCGCCGCCTGCTCGACTTTGCGCGCGGCCTCGGCGGCGGCCAACTGGGCTTCGAGATGGCGTTCCATCTCGGCACCCGACGGCGTGATGATCACCTGTGTCGCGTCGGGGTCGCCAAGCGGCGGCTTGGTGGGCGGCAGTCCGGTCACGGGCGCGACACGCGTGGCGTCGGGATCGGGGGGCGCGGGGTGTTTGTCTTCGCTCATGACCGCCGGGGCTGTTTATCCAAGTTTCGCATGATCAGACGGGGCGTCCACAGGGCACCGGCCGCGCCGCGTGACGGGTGGCGCGGGTGGGGCAGCATTGGCCGGTGACCTTGCCGGCAGTCGGCACCGACGGCCATACTTCGACCGGATGGGCGCGATCGCAGTGCCGTCCCCATGATTCGGAGGACCCGCAGGATGGACGACTTCGACAGCGGCGTGGTGGCCGGCCGCGTGCCCGGGCCGCTGGGGCAAGACGACCGCCTGCGCCTGGGCGGCGACCCCAAAGGACCGCTGCCGCCGGGCTGGAACGAGATCCACCACTTCAGGAACCCGGTCAAGCGCACGCTGCAGTGCTGCTTCTTTTGGGCCAGCAATGCGAACAAGAACAACGCCCCGGCGTATGTCGACGCGGCCAAGCGGCTGCTGCAGGAACACAACCTGACACTCGACGTCTGCGGCGGCACGCAGAAGTCGGCTGAGCGCACCCTGCCGTTCGACGAGATGGTCAACGTTTCGCACGAGGAAACCTTGTGGAACCAGGCGAACAAGGCGCACAGCCATGAAGGGCGCGTGCCGGTCATCTTTTGCCGCTTCGCCGGCGTGATCGGCGGTGATTCGGACACCAACGGCTACGTTGTGCGCTTGCAAGGCAAGGCGCCGCTGATCCTGATCAACGTCGACAACAACTCGTCTGACAACCTGACCCTGCTGCACGAGATCGGGCATGTGGCTGGGTGCGAGCACATCACCTCGACCGTCAACGACGCGTTTCCCAACTTCATGAGCGCGCCACCGCCGAATCGGACTGGGGTGTTACGTAATCAAGTGATCAAGTTGGCGGGGGCGGCGTTTGCGAGGGACGCGTGAGTCCTTTCACGCCGCCACCAGTGGCGCGCGCTGCGGTCTGTCGGCGGGAGGCGTCACCCAAGATTAGCCGATTCGTCAGGCCCGCGCCCTC
>JANMAP010000043.1:0-4117 GCA_031359905.1 Burkholderiales bacterium
GCAAGCGGTGATGACCGATCCCATGACCTACAACGACGTGGTCGCAGCGCTACCCAAGCAGGCAAAGAGCGGATAGGATAACTGGATGGGTATCCAGTCTTTTGGCTCCGGTGGAGCTAATCGGATACCCCTTATAAAAAGACAGTCTCTGTCAAATCTCGCAACGCTGCATCACGTTCCCGGCCACCGCCCTGTCATGCCCTTCGATCCTCTCGGCCCCGCACTGCCTTTCCTGCCACGCTCGGCGGCCGCGGCTGGTCGCCCGCCGCGCTTGCTCGACGCATTGCGTGCGCAGATCCGCTACCGGCACTACAGCCTGCGCACCGAAGAGGCTTACGTGCACTGGGTGCGCGCCTTCATTCGCCACCACGGGCTGCGCCACCCGGCCGAGATGTCGCGCTTCGAGATCGAGGCGTTCCTCACCTGGCTGGCCACCGAACGCCGGGTCGCGCCCGCCACCCATGGCCAGGCGCTGTCGGCGCTGCTCTTCCTGTACCAGAAGGTGCTCAACATTCCCGTGCCGTGGATGGACGAGATCGGCCGCCCGAAGGCGCAGCGCCGCCTGCCCGTGGTGTTGTCGCACGATGAAGTGGCGCGTGTGCTGGCGGCACTCGGCGACGGTGGTGCTCACCGGCTGCTGGCCGAACTGCTCTACGGCACCGGCATGCGGCTGATGGAAGGCCTGCGCCTGCGCACCAAGGACATCGAGTTCGAGCGCCGCGCCATCGTCGTGTCGAAGGCAAGGGCGGCAAAGACCGCATCGTGATGCTGCCGGTGGCGCTCGAGGCACCGCTGCGTGCCCAGCTCGGCGCGGCGCACCGCCTATGGGCCGAAGACCGCGCTGCCGGGTTGCCCGGCGTGTCCGTGCCCTACGCGCTGGAACGCAAGTACCCGCGCGCGGCCGCCGCCTGGGCCTGGCATTGGGTCTTCCCGCAGGCGCAGACCAGCACCGACCCGCGCAGCGACATCGTGCGCCGCCACCACCTGTTCGAGCAGACCTTCCAGCGGGCCTTCAAGCATGCCGTGGCCGCGGCCGGGATCGCCAAGCCGGCGTCACCGCACACGCTGCGCCATTCGTTCGCCACCCACCTGCTGCTGGCCGGCTACGACATCCGCACGGTGCAGGAACTGCTGGGCCATGCCGACGTCAGCACGACGATGATCTACACCCATGTGCTGCGCCTGGGCGGTGGCGCGGTGCGCAGCCCGCTGGACAACCTGGCGGTCACGCGGTCCGCGGCCGCCGCCGCAGTGCTGCCACCGGCCGCCGGGCTGGCGGGGGCTGCAGCCGCTGCAACTGCTGCCGCCAGCGCCAGCGCCTGGGTCGCCAGCCCTGACCCCGCTCATCCCGCTCATCCCCCCCACCCCGTGCCGCCCGCCGCAGGCGCACGCTTCAACGGCCCGGATCCCAGCGGCCCGGGTGCTGTGGGCCACCCCCTGCGTTCCCCGCGTGTTCGCGAACCATCGCCGTGCTACCGCCTCCTGCCGCTGTAACCACCGCCCCTGCCGCCGCCCGTCCACGCCCGGCGCTGACCGGTTACGCCGAGCTGCATTGCCGCAGCAACTTCAGTTTCCTGACCGGCGCATCGCATCCCGAAGAGCTGGTCGCGCGCGCGCAGGCACTGCGTTATGCGGCGCTGGCGATCACCGACGAATGTTCGCTGGCTGGCATCGTGCGCGCCCATGCCGAAGCCCAGCGCCTGAAGTTCCCGCTGATCGTCGGCGCCGAAATGCAGTTGTCGCCGGGGCCTGGCGCGGCCGCGCTGCCGGCGCCCCGCCTGGTGCTGCTGGCGGCATCGCGGCGCGGCTACGGCAACCTGGTGCGCTGGATCACCGTGGCGCGGGGCCGGGCGCCCAAGGGCCAGTACCTGGCGCTGTGCAGCGATGTCGAAGGCAAGGTGCCGACGGCGCCGATGCTCGCCGGCCTGCCGGACTGCCTGGCCCTGCTGGTGCCCGACCCCGCCCAGTCCTTCGAGACCGTGTTCGCCCACGCGATGTGGCTGAAGACCTGGTTCGGGCCCGACCGCGCGTTCATCGCCGTCGAACTGCTGCATGGCCCGCACGACGCCGCGCTGGTCGCCACCATCGAACGCGTGGCCGGCTTCACCCAGCTGCCGGTGGTCGCCGCCGGTGGCGTGCGCATGCACCTGCGTTCGCGCAAGCCGCTGCTGGACATGCTCACCGCCACGCGGCTGAAGCAGCCGGTGGCCGCCTGCGGGCTGGCGCTGGAACCCAACGCCGAACGCCATCTGCGTTCGCGCGTGCGCCTGGCCCGCCTGTACCGGCCCGAGTGGCTGGACGCCACGCTGGCCATCGCCGGCCGCTGCAGCTTTTCATTGGCCGAACTGAAGTACGAATACCCGCGCGAGATCGTGCCCGACGGCCACACGCCTGCCAGCTGGCTGCGCCAGTTGGTCGACGAGGGCGCAGCGCGCCGCTTCCCGGCCGGCGTGCCGGCCGACGTGACGGCCAAGCTTGAACACGAACTGGCGTTGATCGGCCAGCTGCGCTACGAGCCCTACTTCCTGACCGTCGCCGACATCGTGCAGTGGGCGCGCAGCCGCCACATCCTGTGCCAGGGCCGCGGCAGCGCGGCCAACTCGGCGGTCTGCTATTGCCTGGAAGTCACCGCGGTCGATCCCGAGCGCAACAAGATGCTGCTGTTCGAGCGCTTCATCAGCGTCGAACGCAACGAGCCGCCGGACATCGACATCGATTTCGAGCACCAGCGCCGCGAAGAAGTCATCCAGTACATCTACAAGAAATACGGTCGCCACCGCGCCGCGCTGACCGCGGTGGTCATCAGCTACCGGCCGCGTTCGGCGCTGCGCGATGTCGGCCGCGCTTTAGGCTTCGACCTCGAACGCATCGCCGCGGTGGCCAAGAGCCAGCAGTGGTTCGACGGCCGCAGCATCAGCCCCGATCGCCTGCGCGACAACGGCTTCGACCCCGACGCGCCCTTGGTGTGCCTGTGGATCGAGTTGACGCAGACGCTGATCGGCTTTCCGCGCCACCTGAGCCAGCACCCCGGCGGCTTCGTCATCGCCCGCGACGACCTGGCCGATCTGGTGCCGGTGGAAATCGCGGCGATGGACAAGCGCAGCGTCATCCAGTGGGACAAGGACGATCTCGACGCGCTGCAGCTCATCAAGGTCGACATCCTGGCGCTGGGCATGCTGAGTGCGCTGCGCCGCGGGCTCGACCTGATCGGCGCCAAGCGCGGCGGCGTTGCGCTGGGCCTGCACCAGATCCCGGCCGAAGACTCAGGCGCCTACACCATGCTCTGCAAGGGCGACAGCATCGGCACCTTCCAGGTCGAAAGCCGTGCCCAGATGAGCATGCTGCCGCGCCTGCAGCCGCGCTGCTATTACGACCTGGTCATCGAAGTCGCCATCGTGCGCCCCGGGCCGATCCAGGGCGGCATGGTCCACCCCTACCTGCGCCGGCGCGACGGCCTGGAATCCGCGGCGCTGCCGTCGCCCGAACTCGAACCCGCGCTGGGCCGCACGCTGGGCGTGCCGATCTTCCAGGAACAGGTGATGCAGATCGCGATGATCGCCGCCGACTTCAGCGGCGGCGAAGCCGACCAGCTGCGCCGCGCGATGGCCGCCTGGAAGCGCAAGGGCGGCCTCGGGCCGTTCCACGAACGGCTGGTCGGCCGGATGGTCGACAAGGGCTACCAGCGCGACTATGCCGAGCGCATCTTCAAGCAGATCGAAGGCTTCGGCGAATACGGCTTCCCGGAAAGCCACGCGGCCAGTTTTGCGCTGCTGGTCTATGCCAGCGCGTGGATCAAATGTCACCACCCCGACGCGTTTCTCGCCGCGCTGCTGAACAGCCAGCCGATGGGCTTCTACGCCCCGGCGCAGCTGGTGCGCGACGCGCGCGCGCATGGCGTGACGGTGCTGCCGGTGGATGTCCAGCACAGCGATTGGGACAGCACGCTGGAACCCCGCCGCCCAGCCGCTGCGGCTGCCCCGGCCGCCGCCGCCGACGGCGAGCTGTGGCCGGTGCGGCTGGGCTTCAACCGCATCAGCGGCCTGCCCGAAGCCGCCGCGCGGCGCCTGCTGGCCGCGCGCGCCGCGGCGCCGTTCGCCAGCGCCGAAGACCTGGCGCG
>JANMAP010000070.1:0-4721 GCA_031359905.1 Burkholderiales bacterium
TCGGCGGGGCCTGACATGGAATCCTTCACGCGACCGACGGCTGTCAGCCCTGTGCGGACATTTGCAAGCGGCCTTCGAAGAGCGGCGCGGGAGCACTGCGGCGGGGAGCCGTGTTCCGTTCATGTCCCCCGGGCCGGTACACCACCAACTCGCTCCGGGTCGAGTCCACCCGGCCCTCCTCCTTTACTTCACTCCACACGGCACCCCACCGCAGCGCTCTGGGAACGCCTGTGGCAGTCGAAGGTCCTCGCGGACAGCCGTGGTTGCTTGCGGAGGATGTCGGGTGACCGGCGTAGCGAAGTAAAGGAGGAGGGCCGGGTGGACTCGACCCGAAGCGCGTGGGCGGTGAGCCGGCCGGGGGGAGCGAGCCCGGACACAAACAGTCCAGTGGACTGTTTGTGCCTGGCGAGCGCACAGGGCGCAAGCCCTGTGCATGAGCGGAGTCGGTCGCCGGACATCCTCTGCACGCGCCGATCGACGCAAGGGACAAGACCATGCCGAACGCCTGCAACGGGCCGATACCCGTCGGACGAAGTCGCCGGCCCTTGCATGCGTCGCGGCTCGCACGAAGCGCGGTGGAGCCACTGAGATGGACGGCTTCGCACTGCTGCTCGCCGCAACGCTGAACGCCGGCACGGTGCTGGCCATCGCCGGCCTGGGGCTGCTGATCAACGAACGCGCCGGCGTCGTCAACCTGGGCGCCGAGGGCTTGATGCTCGTCGCCGCGATCGCCGGCTTCGCCACCGCCGTGCACACCGGCAGCGACACGCTGGCCTTCGCCGCGGGCATGGCCGCCGGGGGCTTGATGTCGGCGCTGTTTGGCTGGCTGGTGATCTGGTTGAACACCAACCAGGTGGCCACCGGGCTGGCGCTGAGCCTGTTCGGCGGCGGCTTCTCGGCCTTCGTCGGCATCCGCTACGTGTCCGAGAAACTGCTCCAACGGCCGCACTTCGACGTCCCCGTGCTCGCCGATCTGCCGTTGATCGGCCCGGCCTTGTTCCGCCAGCACCCGATGGTCTACGCCGCCATCGCGCTGACCGTCGGCCTGAGCTGGTTTCTCTACCGCTCGCGCGCCGGCCTGGTGCTGCGGGCGATCGGCGAATCGCCCGAATCGGCGCACGCGCTGGGCTACCCGGTGCGCCGCTACCGGCTGGCGGCGGTGGTCACCGGCGGCGCGCTGTGCGGCTTGTCGGGGGCCTACATCTCGGTGGTCTACACGCCGCTGTGGAGCGAGGGCATGGTCGCCGGCAAGGGCTGGATCGCGCTGGCGCTGACGACCTTCGCCACCTGGCGGCCGGCGCGCCTGCTACTCGGCGCCTACCTGTTCGGCGGGGTGACGATGCTGCAGTTCCACCTGCAGGGCCAGGGCGTCCACGTGCCCAGCCAGTTCCTGACCATGCTGCCGTACCTGGCGACGATCGTCGTGCTGGTGCTGATCTCGCGCAACGCCAGCTTCATCAAGGTCAACATGCCGGCGTCGCTGGGCAAGCCGTTCTTCCCCGGCTCGTGACGCCCCGCCGCAGGCGCAGCCACCCGCTCATTCGCCCACGCATTTCGCCCACGGACCCACCACCACAGGAGAGAGTCACCATGACCGATCATCACAAGCGCACGCTGCTGCGGCTGGCCAGCTGGTCTGCCGTCGCCGCCGCCGCGGCCCTGGCCGGCTGCGGCAAGAAGGAAGAAGCCACGGCACCGACCGCCGCCGCGCCCGCCGCTTCGGCCACGGCAGCCAAGCCCGCGCCGCTGAAGGTCGCCTTCGCCTACCTCGGCCCCGCCGGCGACCACGGCTGGACCTACGCGCACGACAACGCGCGCAAGGCCATCGAGAAAGAGTTCGGCGACAGGATCGTCACCAGCTTCGTCGAGAACGTGCCCGAATCGGCCGACGCCGAACGCATCTTTCGCGACATGGCCAGCCAGGGCAACAAGCTGATCTTCGGCACCAGCTTCGGCTACATGGAGCCGATGCTCAAGGTGGCCGAGGAGTTCAAGGACGCCAAGTTCGAGCACGCCACCGGCTACAAGCAGACCGACAACCTGCGCAGCTACGACAGCCGCAGCTACATGGGCGCCTACATGGCCGGCATCATCGCCGGCAGGATGACCAAGTCGAACACGCTGGGCGTGGTCGGCTCGATCGCCGTGCCCGAGGTGATCCGCAACATCAACGCCTACACCTTGGGTGCGCAGAGCGTCAACCCGAAGATCAAGACCAAGGTGGTGTGGGTCGGCAGCTGGTTCGACCCGCCGAAGGAAACCGAAGCCGCGCAGTCGTTGATCAACGGCGGCGCCGACGTGCTGTTGCAGAACACCGATTCCACCGCCGTGCTGCAGACCGCCGAGAAGAACAAGAAGTTCGCCTTCGGCTGGGACAGCGACATGTCGAAGTTCGCGCCCGAAGCGCACCTGGCCTCGGCGATCATCAACTGGGCGCCGTACTACAGCAAGGCGGTGAGGGACGCGCTGGAAGGCAAGTGGCAGGGCAAGACGGCCACCTGGTGGGGCATCAAGGAAGGCGCCAACGACATCGTGAGCATCAGCGACAAGGTGCCGGCCGACGTCAAGGAGCTGATCGCCAAGACCAAGGCCGGCCTGGCCGACGGCAGCGTCGAAGTGTTCAGGGGCCCGCTGGTCGCCCAGGACGGCAAGGAGATGCTGAAGAAGGACGAGGTGCCCGACGACAAGTTCATGGGCGGCATGCTGTTCTACGTCAAGGGCGTCGAAGGCAAGGTGCCCAGCGACAAGAAGTAGGCCACGGCAGTCCGTCGGCGGCGTGGCGCCGCCGAGCCAGCCCATCCCAGCGCCTGCAGGGCCGTCCGGTATCGAGCCGGGCGGCCCCTTTCTTTTGGAGCTGTGCCTTCGGTGCTGTGCCTTCGGTGCTGTGCCATGCCTTTGGCGCCGCGCTGTCGGCGCCTTGATGTCGGCACCGGGCCGCCCCCGGCCGCGAGCGCTCGCCTGGGCTGGGCCGTGACGCGGATCACGCTGCAGACCCCGCCGCGCCCGCCAGCCGCGCGGCCGCGGCAGCGCCGGGGGCGGGCCGGAGTGATCCGACTCAAGTCGGCTTCACGCAGACCGATATCACGACGACAAGAACCCGCATGGGCCGGCCTGACAAGGTGTTGCCAGGCCAGCCCGCGAGGGACAGATCGAACCGATATCGCCGCCCCCAAGGACCGAGAACATGGCCTCCATCATCACCAGCTTGTCGACTGCCCAGATCGCGGGTCTGGCCACCAGCACCATCGCCGGTCTGTCCACCGACGACTGGGCGGCCTTCAACAGCGCGCAGATCCAGGCCTTGAGCACGACGCAGATCGCGGCGATCTCGACACTGGGCTTCGACGTCTTCAGCACGGCGCAGATCTCGGCCTTCCGCGCCAGCGACGTGCGGGCCTTCAGCACCGTCGGCATCCGCACGCTGGATTCAGCGCAGCTGGCGGCCTTCGATTCGGCGCAGATCGGCGGCCTGGGCACCAACCAGGTGGCGGCACTGACCACCGGGCAGATCAGCACGCTCGACAGTGCCGACCTGAATGCGTTGACCTCGGTGCAGATCGGCGCCTTCAGTTCGGTGCAGGTCGGCGCGCTGACCACGGCGCAGATCACGACGATGGAAACCGCCGACGTGGCGGCGCTGTCGACGGGCGCCTTGCGTGGCCTGGGCACGGCGGCCATCGGCGCGCTGACGTCCGACGAGGTCGTCGCCCTGACGACCCAGCAGTTCGCGGCGCTGAGCACCACGCAGGTCGCGGCCATCGGCACCGACGATGTCGCAGTGCTCGAGACGGCCGACCTGCGTGCGCTGGGCACCGGCGGCGTTCGCGCGCTGGTCTCGGCGCAACTGGCGGCGCTGGATTCGAACCAGGTCGCGGCGCTGGCCACCAGCCAGGTCGCGGCGCTGACCACCGGCCAGGTGCTGACACTGACCACCGACACCCTGACCGCGCTGACCACCACGCAGATCGGCGCGCTGACCACGGCGCAGGTGGTCGCTCTCGGCACCGACCAGGCGGTGGCGCTGACCACCGCGCAGATCGTCGCGCTGACCACGACCCAGGCCGCAGCGCTGACCACCGCGCAGATCGGCAACCTGGAAACGCGCGATGTCGCGGTGCTCGAGACGGCCGACCTGCGCGCCATCGGCACGCGGGGCATCGTCGCCCTGACCACCAACCAGCTGGCGGCACTCGATTCCAGCCAGATCGCCGCACTGGGCACCGCCCAGGTCGCCGCACTGACCACCGCACAGATCGCTGGCCTGGCCAGCGACCAGCTGAACGCCCTGACCACGTTGCAGTTCGCCGTGCTGACATCCGCCCAGGTGGCCGCGCTGACGACGTCGCAGGTGTCGACGCTGGACACCGCCGACCTGGCAGCCATCAGCACCGGCGCGCTGCGCGGGCTGACCACCGCCGGCGTCGTCGCGCTGACCAGCGACGAGGTTGTGGCGCTGACCACCGCGCAGTTCGCGGCGCTGACCACGGCGCAGATTGCCGCCATCGAGACCGGCGACGTGGCGGTGATGCAGACCGCCGACCTGCGGGCCCTGGGCACCACCGGTATCCGCGCGCTGACCTCCGACCAGCTCGCCGCGCTGACCTCCGACCAGATCCAGTCGCTGGCCACCACGCAAGTCGCCGCGCTGACCACGGCCCAGTTGACCAGCCTGGCCAGCGACGACCTCAACGCCCTGACCACCGGCCAGTTCGCCGCGCTGA
>JANMAP010000125.1:0-2035 GCA_031359905.1 Burkholderiales bacterium
ATCCATCACCGAGAGCAGGCAGTTGGCGTCGGGCGGCAGGTAGACGCGCACCACCGACGCCTTCTTGTTCACGACCACGTCGAGGAAGCCTGGGTCCTGATGGGTGAAGCCGTTGTGGTCCTGCCGCCAGACATGCGACGCCAGGAGGTAGTTGAGCGAGGCCACCGGGCGCCGCCACGGCAGGCCACCGGCGACCTTGAGCCACTTGGCGTGTTGATTGAACATCGAGTCGACGATGTGGACGAAGGCCTCGTAGCAGTTGAACAGGCCGTGCCGTCCGGTGAGCAGATAGCCCTCGAGCCAGCCCTCGCACTGGTGCTCGCTCAGCATCGAGTCGAGCACGCGACCGTCGGCCGCGAGGAACTCGTCGTGTGGCCTGATGGCGGCGTCCCATTGGCGGTCGGTCACTTCGAACAGTGCGCCGAGGCCGTTCGAGATCGTCTCGTCAGGACCGAAGACGCGGAAGTTCCGCGCGTCCTGGTTGAGGCGGGCGACGTCGCGAAGAAATGGCCCGAGCACGCGCGTGTCGCCGCTGCCGCGCACTCCCGGCGAGGGCACGTCGATCGCGTAGCTGCGGAAATCCGGCAGGCACAGGTCGCGGAGCAGCCGGCCGCCATTGGCATGCGGGTTCGCGCCCATGCGCCGGTCGCCCTTCGGGGCGAGGGCCGCCAGCTCCGGCATCAACCGCCCGTGCTCGTCGAAGAGCTCCTCCGGCCGATAGCTCCTCAGCCACTCGTCCAGGAGCGCCAAGTGCTCGGGATGCGTGGCCGGGTCCGACACGGGCACTTGATGCGACCGGAACGTCCCTTCGATTGGCTGGCCATCGACGACCTTCGGTCCCGTCCAGCCCTTGGGCGACTGGAGCACGATCAACGGCCAGCGTGGACGGGTGCCATCACCGTGACGCCTGGCCCGCTCCTGGATGCTCGCGATCTGTGCCACCGCGGCGTCGAGCGCGGCGGCCATCGCTTGATGCATCAGCGCGGGCTCATGTCCGGCGACATAGATCGGCGTCCAGCCGTAGCCGCGCAGCAGCTGATCGAGTTCGTCGGGCTCGATGCGCGCCAGGATGGTCGGGTTCGCGATCTTGTAGCCGTTCAGATGAAGGATCGGCAGCACCGCGCCGTCGGTCGCGGGATTCAGGAACTTGTTCGAGTGCCACGCCGTGGCCAGCGGTCCGGTTTCGGCTTCGCCATCACCGACCACGCACGCCACGATCAGGTCCGGATTGTCGAACACCGCTCCGAATGCGTGGCTGAGCGAGTAGCCGAGTTCGCCGCCTTCGTGGATCGAGCCGGGGCACTCGGGCGAGGCGTGACTGGGAATGCCGCCGGGAAACGAGAACTGGCGGAACAGCTTCTGGAGGCCGTCCTCGTTCTGACCGATCTCGGGATAGACCTCCGAGTAGGTGCCTTCGAGGTAGGTGTTGGCGACTACCGCCGGACCACCGTGTCCTGGACCGGACACGTAGATCATGTTCAGACCGTGGTGGGTGATGACGCGATTCAGATGCGCGTAGATGAAGTTCTGGCCCGGCGTCGTGCCCCAGTGTCCGAGCAGCATGCGCTTCACATCCGTCAGGGCGAGGGCCCGGCGCAGGAGCGGGTTGTCGTAGAGGTAGATCTGGCCGACCGACAGGTAGTTCGCCGCCCGCCAGTAGGCGTCGATGCGGGCGAGCACGTCGACCGCGAGTGGGCCGGCAGGGTGCGGCAGTGTGGTCGGCGGCGGCGTCAGCATGCTTCATCCATTCAGGGCGGGGGCAAGGTGGTGGCGACGGAGCGACTTGACCAGCTCGATGACCCCGAGCGGGATAGCGCTGAGCACGAGCAGCACTCCGCCCGCCTGGAACGACGACGGGGTGCTGGAAAAATATCGTTACCTGCCGGACTCCGAACTCATCGCGATCCCGCCCGAGCGGCACTCGCTGCTCGCCGAGAGTGACTGCGTCGTGCTGCTGACGGTCCGCCTCGGCTGACACCGCGTCGCGCGGCAATGCGAGGATGGCCGGGCGAGACGGCGGTCATATTGCTACTCG
>JANMAP010000132.1:0-2463 GCA_031359905.1 Burkholderiales bacterium
GTTCGGCACGCTGTTGCCATGCCTCGCGCAGCTCGGCATTCCCGCCGATGCGCGCGCCGGCCAGCGCACCGGCTGGCTGTACCTGGCCAACATCCTCGGCGCTGCCAGCGGCTGCGTACTGACCGGCTTCGTGCTGACCGATGCCCTCACGCTGGTGCAGATGGGCCAGGCGCTCGGCGTTTCCGCGTTGCTGAGCACGCTGTTGCTGGCGACGGTGGCGAACAGGCCCCGCCGGCTCGGCCTGCCGATCGGGTTGGCGATGGCCGGCCTGCTCGCTTTCGCGGTCGCCGGCCTGCCGGCTGCGACCCCGTTGCTGCTCGAAGCGCTGCAAGCCAAAGGCGGCCCGGCGGCGCGTGAGCCGTTCGCGCAATCGCTCGAGAACCGCAGCGGCATCATCACGGTCGACCGCGCGGGCACCATCTATGGCAACGGCGTCTACGACGGTCATTTCAACGTCGATCTCGTCAATGACGTGAACGGCATCGTGCGCCCGTACGCGCTGCCGCTGTTTCGGCCTGGACTTCGCGACGTGCTGATGATCGGATTCTCGTCGGGTTCCTGGGCGCAGGTGATTGCCAACCTGCCGGGGCTCAACTCGCTGACGATCGTCGAGATCAACCCGGGTTACGCCAGCCTCGCGGCCTTGCACCCCGAAGTGGCGTCTGTGCTGAAGAACCCGAAGGTCACGCTGGTGGCCGACGACGGCCGCCGCTGGCTGCGCTTGTACCCGAAGCGGCGTTTCGACGCCATCGTCTCGAACACCAGCTACCACTACCGCGCCAATGCCAGCAACCTGCTGTCGGTCGAATTTCTCGAACTCGTGGGCTCGCGCCTGACTGCGGGCGGGATCGCGTTCTACAACACCACCGACTCCAAGCGAGTCCAGCGCACCGGATGCGCGGTGTTCGCGCACGGCGCCCGGTTCACCAACCACATGGTCCTGTCCAAGGTACCGCTCGCCTGGGACTTTGCCCACTGGGATCGGGCACTGCTGGACTGGCGAATCGACGGCCGCGCCGTGATCGACACGGCGCGAACGGCCGATGCCCAGGCGCTGGCACGGCTTCGCTCACTCGAAGTGCTTTTCGCGGCGGGACGCGTGCGCCCGATGGAGGGACCGATCGAAACCTGCCCCGAAGTGATGAGTCGCACCGCAGGCGCGGCTTTGATCACGGACGACAACATGGGCACCGAGTGGCGCTACCCATTCGGGCTCGAGTGACTCCGCAGGCGCAACACCTGTATTTGGGGGGGCGGAACCTCCCATCCCGGGAGGGACAAACTCACCCGCGAAAGCCCGCCGATCCTCGCTGTCGCGTGCCGTCGCCGACCCGTAGAGTCAGCCTTCATGCAACAACGGCAAGTCGATGGCGGTGGCGGAAACGGATGGGGCCGGTGCACCGTCTGGTGCGATGAACTGGGCGTCACCGCGATCGAGTACGGCCTGGTGGCCGCGTTGATCGCACTGGTCTGCATCGGCGCATTCAGCGCCACCGGGGTCAACCTGGGCGCGATGTACACGGTCTGGACCAACGCGGTGGGTGCTGCGCTGTAGTTGCCGAGTCGATTCTCAAGGCGCGTTCGGTGGGCCGGCGTCACAGGAACAGGCCCCAGGGTATCGATCCGGCCCGATGCGGATTGGTGACAGCGAAAGCGGTACCGACCGCGGTGTTTTTCAACCTCTCTGGAGCAACTCCATGCAACTCGTTCAATCCATCAAGAAGTTCGTTCGTGACGAAGAAGGCGTGACTGCCATCGAATACGGCCTGATTGCCGCGCTGATTGCCGTCGTCATCATTGGCGCCGTGACCGCGGTCGGTGTCAGCCTGAGGGCCACGTTCAACTCCGTCGCCGCTGCGCTCTGACTCTCGTCGAACAGTGGGCCGGGTCGGAAATGCCATCGGCTTTTCCGACCCGATCGACGGCAACGTTGGCCCCGCTGCGCTCTACAGTTCTTGGTACGTTTCGGAGCCAGACCATGCGACATATTCAGCTGCTAAACAGATTCTCCCGCGATGAAGAAGGCGTCACCGCGATCGAATACGGCCTGATCGCGGCGCTGATTGCCGTCGTGATCATTGGCGCCGTGACCGCCGTCGGCGTCAGCCTGAACGCCCTCTTCGCGACGGTGGCCGCCTCACTCTAGCCCGTGTATTTGCGGCGGGCGTCCGCACCACCCGGCGCGGCATCAAACGGGACCTGCAGGCCCCGTTTGTCGCTGATGAGCGCCTCCGAGAGGGTCAAGCAACTCGGGAACGGCGATTCGATTGTTTGAGAGGAACTCCCTTTCGTGATTGCCGCTTCCGCCACCGTCGTGCCGCTGCTCGCCCTCGCCGCGTTGCTGTCGTTCGCCGTGGCAACCGACCTGAAGTCCAGGCGCATCCCGAACCGGCTGGTGCTCGCCGGCATCGCGCTGGCGCTCGCGCTGCACGCGCTGGCCTGGGTCGTCGGCGGGCAGGGGCT
>JANMAP010000140.1:0-1518 GCA_031359905.1 Burkholderiales bacterium
AGCGCCAGCGGCAGCCACAGGTAGTCGTCGGAGATGTGCGTGCGCACGCCGTGGCCGCTGGGCGGGTGCCACCAGTGCTGGACGTCGCCCTCTATGAACTGCCGGCTGGCACAGGTCAGCAACTGGTCGCGCAGCAGCTGCTGACCTGTGCCAGCCGGCAGTTCGTCGAGGGCGACGTCCAGCACTGGTGGCACCCGCCCAGCGGCCACGGCGTGCGCACGCACATCTCCGACGACTACCTGTGGCTGCCGCTGGCGCTGTGCCGCTATGTGCAGTCCACCCACGACACCGGCGTGCTCGTTGCGACCGTGCCTTTCCTCGACGGCCGGCCGCTGCCCGCCGGCGAAGAGTCCTACTACGACCTGCCGGGGCGTTCCGGCCAGGCCGCCAGCGTCTACGACCACGCGGTGCTGGCGCTGCGCCATGGGCTGCGCTTCGGCCCGAACGGCCTGCCCCTGATGGGCGCGGGCGACTGGAACGACGGCATGAACCGCGTCGGCCACCATGGCCAGGGCGAGAGCGTATGGCTGGGTTTCTTCCTGTGCGAAGTGCTGCGCCAGTTCGCGCCGCTGGCACGCATGCGGGGCGCCGATGACTTCGCGGCGCAATGCGATGCCGAACGCCAGGCACTCGGCCAACGGCTGGAAGCGTCGGCCTGGGACGGCGCGTGGTACCGCCGCGCCTACTTCGACGACGGCACCCCGCTTGGCTCACGGGACAACGTGGAGTGCCAGATCGATTCGATCGCGCAGAGCTGGTCGGTGCTGGCCGGTGTCGCCAGCCCCGGGCGCGGGCGGCAGGCGATGGACGCGCTGGCGGCGCGGCTGGTGCGGCCCGAAGCGAAACTGGTGCAGCTGCTCGACCCGCCGTTCGACCGCAAGGGCCCGGACCCGGGCTACATCGCCGGCTACCTGCCCGGTGTGCGCGAGAACGGCGGCCAGTACACGCACGCCGCGGTCTGGGCCGCGATGGCATTCGCGGCGCTCGGCGACGCAGCGCGGGCCTGGCAGGTCACCGAGATCATCAACCCGCTGCACCATGGCCGCACGGCCGCTGAAGTGGCACTCTACAAGGTGGAGCCGTATGTAGTGGCCGCCGACGTGTACAGCGTGGCGCCGCACACCGGGCGCGGCGGCTGGAGCTGGTACACCGGCTCGGCGGGCTGGATGTACCGGCTGTTGATCGAATCGCTGCTGGGCCTGCGGCTGCGCGTCGACGACAGCGGCGGCTGGCTGGACATCACGCCCTGCCTGCCGGCGCACTGGCCGGGGTATGCCGTGGACTACCGTTTCCGGGGCACGGACTACCACCTGCAGATCGACCTGCTGGACAACCCGGACGCCGCGCAGGTGATCGAATTGGACGGGCAGGCAGCCGCCGGCGAGGCGGTACTGCTGGTCGACGACGGACAGGCCCACAGCGTGCGCGTGCTGACCCCGCGGACCCGGGCTACATCGCCGGCTACCTGCCCGGTGTGCGCGAGAACGGCGGCCAGTACACGCACGCCGCGGTCTGGGC
>JANMAP010000148.1:0-10946 GCA_031359905.1 Burkholderiales bacterium
TTGCCGCTGGACGCCGCCGGCCTGGCCGCCGCGGCAGCCCGGCTGCAGGCCCTGGGCGCGGCGGCACGCGCCGAAGTGCTGGGCCAGGGCGTGGCCGCCGCGGCGATCACGCTGCACCAGCGCGTGCACCTGCGCTACGCCGGCACCGACACCGCACTGGCCGTCGAGATGGGCGACCTGGACGCCGTGTGTGAACGCTTTGAAGCCGGCTACCGCCAGCGCTTCGCCTTCCTGATGCCGGGCCGCGGGCTGGTCATCGAAGCCGTCTCGGTCGAAGCGGTGGGCGCGGGCGACAGCCCGCCGCTGGCGGCCGACCCGGGCGCCGTCGCGGCCCCCTTTGCTCCGATCCCCGATGCCGCCGTGCGCATGCACTGCGGTGGCTGGCTCGATGCCGGGCTGTTCGTGCGCGACACGCTGCGCGCCGGGGCGTGCATCGACGGCCCGGCGATCATCGCCGAGCGCAACGCCACCACCGTGGTCGAACCCGGCTGGCGGGCGACGCTCAGCGCGGCCGGTCCGCTGGAACTGCAGCGCATCACGCCACGCGCCACCCAGCATGCCATCGGCACCGACGCCGACCCGGTGATGCTCGAGGTCTTCAACAACCTGTTCATGAACATCGCCGAGCAGATGGGGCTGCGGCTGCAGAACACCGCGCATTCGGTGAACATCAAGGAACGCCTGGACTTCAGCTGCGCGCTGTTCGACGCCGAGGGCCAGTTGATCGCCAACGCCCCGCACATGCCGGTGCACCTGGGCTCGATGAGCGAGAGCATCAAGACGGTGATCGAGCGCAACCCGGCGATGCGCGAGGGCGATGTCTACGTGCTCAACGATCCGTACCACGGCGGCACCCACCTGCCCGACGTGACCGTGGTGACCCCTGTTTATCTGGATGGGCCCGTCCCTTCGGAGGGGGCGGGGCGGGGTGGGCGTGGGCGTCATGACGGCGGCTTGCCGCGGGCAGCCACGTTCTACGTGGCCTCCCGCGGCCACCATGCCGACATCGGCGGCAGCACGCCGGGCTCGATGCCGCCGTTCAGCCGCACGATCGCCGAGGAAGGCGTGCTGTTCGACAACTTCCTGCTGGTCCGCGACGGTGTGCTGCGCGAAGCGGAACTGCGCGTGCAGCTGAGTGGCGGGGTCTCGCACGGGGTCTCCCCGGGCGAGACGCTCCCCTCGGGGGACGGCGCGCAGCGCCAAGGGGCCAACGTCTGGCCGGCGCGCAACCCCGAGCAGACCATCGCCGACCTGCGCGCGCAGATCGCCGCCAACGAGAAGGGCGTGCAGGAGCTGCGCGCGATGGTCACGCAGTTCGGCCGCGCGACGGTGGCGGCCTACATGCAGCATGTGCAGGACAACGCCGAGGAGTCGGTGCGCCGCGTGATCACCGCGCTGGCTGCGCGGCCTTCAAGCGCGCTCGACGGAACGCCGCCCCCCGATGGCGTGAACCCGCCTTCGGGCGACCCGGCAGCCGGTTCGGATGGCCACTTCGAGCTGCCACTGGACAATGGCGCGCGCATCGTCGTGCGCGTCACGGTGCACGCCGCGCAACGCGAAGCGACGATCGACTTCACTGGCACCAGTGCGCAGCTGCCGAACAACTTCAACGCCCCCAAGGCGGTGACGATGGCGGCGGTGCTGTACGTCTTTCGCACGCTGGTCGGCGACGACATTCCGCTGAACGCCGGTTGCCTGAAACCGCTGCAGGTCATCGTGCCCGAAGGCTGCATGCTCAACCCACGGCCGCCGGCCGCGGTGGTGGCCGGCAACGTCGAGACGTCGATGTGCGTGACCAACGCGCTTTACGGAGCGCTCGGCGTGATGGCTGCCAGCCAGTGCACGATGAACAACTTCACCTTCGGCAACGCCACCCACCAGTACTACGAGACCATCTCCGGCGGCAGCGGCGCCGGCGCCGTCTTCGATGCCGCGGGCGTCTTCAGCGGCGGCTTCGACGGCACCGGCGTGGTCCAGACGCACATGACCAACTCGCGGCTGACCGACCCCGAGGTGCTGGAATTCCGCTTCCCGGTGCTGCTCGAAAGCTACGCGATCCGCCGCGGATCGGGCGGTGCCGGGCGCTGGCATGGCGGCGACGGCGGCGTGCGCCGCGTGCGCTTCCTGCAGGCCATGACCGCGTCGATCCTCAGCAACGGCCGCGTCGTGCCGGCCTTCGGCCTGGCCGGCGGGCAGCCCGGCGCTTTGGGCATCAACCGCATCGAACGCGCCGACGGTCGGCACGAGGCGCTTGGACACATCGGCTCGGCGGACATGGAGCCGGGCGATGTCTTCGTCATCGAGACCCCCGGCGGCGGCGGTTACGGCGCAGGATGAACCACCCCCGTAGCGACTTCGCCGCCACCCCCTCAAGGGGGCGCCGCCGGCGGCCCGGCGAAGCCGGTTCCGCGGCGGCCGCTTGGTCGCCTGGTCCGATCCATCAGGCCGCGTGTGCGCCAGGCAACCAGCGCGTGCCGACGCTGCACAGCACCCAGCACAGCCAACTTGTCCACAGTGTGTGGCTGGGGTAATGCGCACCGCGCAGCGACTGCGCTGTGCCGACGGCCAGGCCGAGCAGCAGCACCGTGGCCAGCCAGGCGCGCGCCAGCCGCGGCCGCTGGTCGCGCAGTACGAACCAGCCGCTGAACAGCGCGAAGGCCGATGTCGCATGGCCCGACGGGAAGCAGTGCCCGGCGCCGCCGTCGGCCAGCCCCAGGTGCCAGTGCGAGACATGCCGGGCGACGCCACCGAATTCGGCCAGGTCCCAGGGGCAACTGGTCAGGCTGGCCTGCTTGATTAGCGGCACGAGCAGGGCACAGACCAGCGTGACGACCAGCCACCAGACGCGTTCGCGCAGCGCCAGCCCCGGCAGCAGCGGCCAGCGCAGGTTGACGATCAGCAGCCCGAGCACCGCCAGCCCCAGCCAGCGCCCGCCGTCGTGCAGCACGCGGCTGACGAACCATGCATCGCGCCAGCGAAAGCCGTGCGTATCGCCGACGCTGCGCATCACCGCCAGGTCGCCGCCGCTGGCGTCCCAGGCCAGCAGCAGCAGCAGCATGCACAGCGCGACGATGGCGTCGCCGCGGGCGTGCGGCCAGGGGTCCGTCTTCATCAGGATGCGGGGGTGCGGCAGCCTTGCACCAGATCGAGCGCGGGTTCGTGGACCGCGCTGCGCACGTCGAGCAGGCCGAGCACGGTGTGGAACAGCTGATCGTGGCTGGCCGGCGCGCGGGCCCGGCCCTGCAGGCAGGCCAGGTCCAGCTGAAGCCCGGCGCGAAAGCCTTCGCTGACCCACATCAGCATCGGCACGCGGGTCTGCACGTCGGGGGCGATGGCGTAGGGAATGCCATGCAGGAAGAGGTTGTTCTCACCCAGCGATTCGCCATGGTCGGAGACGTACAGCACCGCGCTGTCGACGCTCGCCGACCGCGCCTGCAACTGGCGGATCAGCGTGGCCAGCACATGGTCGGTGTAGAGCAGGGCGTTGTCGTAGGCGTTGACGATCTGCTCGACGCTGCAGCGCTGCAGGTCGTCGCTGGCGCAGGCCGGCTGAAAGCGCGCGAAGGACGGCGGCACGCGGCGGAAGTACGCGGGCCCGTGGTTGCCGAGCTGGTGCAGCACCACGAGCTGCGGGCCGGGCAGGGTCGACAGCCCATCGACCAACCCGTGCAGCAGCCCTTCATCGAAACAGCGGCCGGCGTTGCACAGCCCGGGCGGGGCCAGCGCTTCGACGCTGGTCACGCTGGCGCTGGCCGGCAGGTGGTCGCAGACGCCCTTGCAGCCCGACTGGTTGTCGCGCCAGCGCACCGCCACGCCGGCGCGCGCCAGCACGTGCAACAGCGATTCGCTGCCGCGGATGCGCGCTTCGTCGTAGTCGCGCCGGCCGACCGGCGCGAACATGCACGGCAGCGAGGTTTCGGTGTTCGTGCCGCAGCTGCTGGCGTACGGGAAGTTGATGACCGGCAGCCGGGCCAGTTCGGGCGTCGTCTGCCGGGCATAGCCCGACAGGCCCCAGTTGGCGGCACGCGCCGTCTCGCCGACCACCAGCACCAGCACCGCCGGGCGCTGCCGGCCGGCCCAGGCCGGGCCCAGGCGGGCGTCTTCGCCGATCGGCTTCTTCGGCCCGACGGCGGTCTTCGCGTCGAGACCCAGCACGCTGGCCAGCGACCACAGCACGTTGGCCGGCGTGATCAGGTAGCGCAGCTCCTTGTGGTTGCGCATCAGCGACGACAGCGGCTGGAAGATGGCCAGCAGGCTGCCGACCAGCAGCGCCAGCGCCAGCAGCAGGCTGCCGGCGCGCACCCCCAGCGCGCGCGGCCAGGGCCGGTGCCGGATCGGCACGCGCCACAACAGCAGCAAAGGCAGGCCGGCCAGCAGCAGCAGCGGCGGCAGCATCGCCAGGCCGAGCAGTTCGCCGGCTTCGCGCGGGTCGGTTCGCAGCACGTTGCGCAGCATCGACGGGTCGAGGTAGACCTTGTAGTGCTGGATGTAGTGCGCCGCCAGCGCCGTGACCACCAGCAGCAGCGCCAGCACGGGCTTGAAGGTCCAGCGGTGCGCCAGCAGGCCGAGAACGATGAAGTGCACCGCCGTCAGGCCGACCAGCAGCGCAGCGGCAAAGCCCCAGGTGGCCGGTGCGTCGAGGGCCCGGCCGTCGAGCGCGCCGGCGAAGAAGCCGCGTTGCGCCGCGACGGCCCAGAACAGGCTGCACAACAGCAGCACGCTCTCTTCGGACCAAGGGCGGACGCGCCGTGCGGTGTGGAGCGACGTCACTCGCGCGGCTTGAACGAGATGATCAGTGTCGGCGGCACGCGGCCGTCGCTGTCGCGCGGCAGCGTGGCGGTGCGGTCGATGGCGCGCAGCACGGCCTCGTCCCAGTCGGTCAGCCCGCTCGACTTGAGCAGGCGCCGCGCGATGATGGTGCCGCTGGCGCCGGCGCGCACTTCGACCAGCGCCTCGGGGTTGCCCGGAGGATCCCCGGTGAAGACGATGTTGCCGCGGATCAGGGCCACCAGCCGCCCGGTGTAGGCCGTCGATGGCGCGGCGTCGCGAGCGGCGCTGCCGCTGCTCGTCGTCACACCGCTGCCGGCCTGGCCGAGCATGCGGCGCAGGTTGTCTTCGCGCTGCTGGGCCAGCCGGGCAGCATCGGCCTTGGCGGCTTCGCGCTGCTGTTGCTCGCGTTTCGTCTGCTCAGCCTCGGCCTTCTGCCGTTCGACGTCGGCCTGGCGCTTCTTCTCGGCGGCCGCATCGCGGTCGCGCTGCTGACGCTGGGCGTCGAGCTGCTTGCGTTGTTGCTCGCGCTGGAGGGCGATGTCGGCGTTCGGGCGCGCTGGCGGTGGCGAAGCGACGACCGGTCTGGGGGCTGGCGGTGGTGCGGGCGTGGGCGGCGGGGTGGGCGCGGGTGTGGGCGCAGGGGTGGGCGCCGGCGCGGGTGGGATCGACGGCGCGGGTGTGATTGACGGCGCGGGCGCCGGGGTCGTGTCCGCGGGCCGCGGTGCCGCCACCTGCGGCACGCTGGCCCACAGTTCGGCGCTGACGGTCTCGGGCGGCCGCGTGCGCCAGTCGACGGCGCTGGTCAGCGCGACGATCAGCCCGCCGTGCACCAGCAGCGCCAGCACGGCCCCCGGGGCCATGCCGCCGGGCGGTCGCGGCAACAGGGCGTCGAAGCTGGCTGTCGTCGTCATCGGGTGCGGCGTCGGCGGGCGCGGGCGCGGGTCAGGCGCCGCCCTGCTTGACGCTGAGGCCGACGCGGCGCACGCCGGCACGCTGCAGCGTGTCCATCACGCGCACCACGTTGTCGTAGCGCACGTTGCGGTCGGCGCTGATGACCACCGGCACGTCGGCCCCGCCGCCAGGCACCGCGGCCTGCTTGTCGCGGACGCGGGCGGCCAGCTGGCCGAGCGTGACCGGCAGCGGTTCCTGCTGGTCGACGCGCAGGCGCAGCTTCTCGTCGCTGCCGACGATGACCTCGATCACGCTGCCCGGGCGCTGCTGGCTCTTGCCGACCGATGGCAGGTCGACGACACCGGTGGTGATCAGCGGCGCGGTGACCATGAAGATGATCAGCAGCACCAGCATCACGTCGATGAACGGGACCATGTTGATCTCGTTCATCGAGCGCCGGCGGCGGCTGCCGCCGCGGCCCTGCAGCGTTGCCATCAGCGCGCCCCTGCCGCCGGCGCGGGTGCCGGTGACGGTGCCGGCGACATCTGCCCGGCGTTGCGCTGCAGGATGTTGGTGAACTCCTCGATGAAGGTCTCGAGCTGGATGGCGATGCGGTCGATGTCGCGCGCGAAGCGGTTGTAGGCGACCACCGCCGGGATCGCCGCGAACAGGCCGATGGCGGTGGCCACCAGGGCTTCGGCGATGCCCGGTGCGACGGTGGCCAGCGTCACCTGCTGCAGGTTCGACAGGCCGACGAACGCATGCATGATGCCCCACACCGTGCCGAACAACCCGACATAGGGGCTGACCGAGCCGACGCTGGCCAGGAAGCTCAGGTTGCTCTCGACCACGTCGAGCTCGCGCTGGTAGCTGGCGCGCATCGCGCGGCGCGCGCCATCGAGTTGCGCGCCGGCGTCCAGGCGCTTTTCGCGCAGCTTGAGGAATTCGCGCATGCCGCTGGCGAAGATGCGTTCCATCGGCGCCGATTCGGCCTTGCCGGCCACCGCCTGGTTCATCTCGGTCAGGCTTTTGCCGGACCAGAACTCGCGTTCGAAATCCTCGTTGCGGCTGCGCACGCGGCGCAGCCCGAAGAGCTTGCCGAAGATCACCGTCCAGCTGGACAGAGAGATCAGCACGAGTCCCGCCATCACCACCTGGACCACGCCGCTGGCCTGCAGCACGAGGGTGGTGATCGAGAGGTCGGCGTTCATGTCAGGGTCTGCAGCAGCGGGTTGGGAATGCGCCGTGGGCGGAAGGTTCCGGCATCGACGCAGCCGATGCGGATCTCGCCATCGGCCAGCAAGGTCGCATCGCGCCAGGCCTGCTGGGCGATGACCATCGACGCCGGTCCCTGCTGGCGCAGCCGCACGGTGATGTCGAGCAGGTCGTCCAGCCGCGCCGGGGCGCGGTGCTGCACGCGGGTGTCGGTGACCACGAACATCGCCCCCGTCTGCTCGCGCAGCGCCTGCTGGCCGAAGCCGAGGTGGCGCAGCCACTCGGTGCGCGCGCGCTCGAAGAACTTCAGGTAGTTGGCGTAGAAGACGATGCCGCCGGCGTCCGTGTCCTCCCAGTACACCCGCACCGGGTGGCGGTAGAGCACGGGCAAGGTGAGGTCGGGATTCAACGGCATCAGCGCCGCGGATTATGCGGCGTCGATGCGTGGGCCCTGCCGTGTCCGGCGGAGCCTACGGCAGCACGCGCCGGTAGACCGGCCCCCACAGCGGGTGCCCGGCCTCCGAGCGGCTGAGCTGGAACGCCGGGTCGGCTTGGCGCGCGGCGCGGAAGGCGGCCTCGCAATCGGCGATGCGCTGGCTGGTACAGGTGATGAAGGCCAGCAGCTTGTGCGCGCTGGCGCGGTCGCCGCCGCTGCGCAGGCCGGCGCCGAGCGCCTTGCGCAGTGCGGCTTCGGCCTGCGGATACTGGCCGTCGTCGTAGGCGCGGATGCCGTCGACCAAGGCCCGTTCAGCCGGGCGCTCGAGCAACGCGGCGAGACCCGGCGATGCCGCACGGCGGTCGGCGTCGAGGGCGGCGCAGCCGCCCAGGCCGAGCAGCGCAAGCACCGCGACGGCCAGCCAGCAGGGGCCCCGCTGCGGCCCCGCTGACGCCGCGGCAACCGCACCTGGCGGGCGCGTGATGCTGTTCATTGCCCGAATCGATAGCGCACGATGGCGGGCTTGTCGGCGCTGACCAGGACTTGTGCGGTGTGGGCCGGGAAGTCCTCGTTGCGCACGGTGATGGTGTGCATGCCTTCGCTGAGGTTGAGTCGCGTCAGCGGCGGTGTCGTGCCCGCCGGCGCGCCGTCGACCTCGATCCGCCCCCAGGGGCTGATCGCCAGCTGCACCGTGCCCAAGGCCGGCGCCACGGGCGCGTGGGCCGCCGCCAGGCGTTGATCGCGCTGGCCGGCGGCAACGGCGACGACCGCGCCGCGCGGCCGCGCCGCCGCTGCGGGCTTGCTGCCGCGGGCGGCGGTGGTCATGTCGCCGGGTGGTGCTGCTGCAGTCGCGCTGCTGTCCCTGGCTGCGCCGTCGGCGGGATCCGGGGCGGCGCCCGCTGCCGGCGGCAGTGCGCTGGCGGTGGCGGTGGCGGTGGCGGTGGAGGGCGTGGCAGCAGGCGCGATGAGTGCGGCGGGCGTCGCGGGCGTGGCCGTGGCCATCCCCGGGCCACCAGGCGGCGGGCTCTCGGCGGTCGGGTCGGCGGGGCGCGTCGCTGTGCGGCCGAGCATCACCACGAGCATCGCGCAGGCCAGCGCAGCGGCACCGCCGAGCAGCCAACGCGCCACGGTGTCGGGCTGGCGTGCCGGGCGCGCGCCGCGGCGCAGCGACCGCGGCCCGCTGGCAGGATCGTCGGCGTCGCTGCGGCGTTGTTCGTCGGCCCAGCCGCGCAGCGCCGCCGACATCTCGGCGGCAGTCTGGAAGCGATCGGCGGGATCGCGGGCCATGGCCCGCGCGGCGATCTCGGCCAGCCGGGCGGGCACGCCGGGGCGCAGCGCGTGCGCCGGGGCCGGGTGCAGATGCAGCACGGCGTGGGTGATCTGCTCGACGTTGTCGCCGGCGAAGGCCTTGCGTCCGGACAGCAATTCATAGAACACCACACCCAGTGCATACACGTCGGAGCGCGCATCGACCGCGCCGCCCTGCAGCTGTTCCGGCGCCAGGTAGTGCGGCGATCCGGCGACCATGCCGTCCAGCGCCGGCACGGCCGATCCATGGGCCACGCGGGCGATGCCGAAGTCCAGCACCTTGGGCTTGTCGCGCCGCGTCAGGAAGATGTTGGCCGGCTTGATGTCGCAGTGCACGACGCCGCGCGAATGGGCGTAGGCCAGCGCGTCGGCCACACGGCGCACCAGCTGGGCGACGGCCCGCGGGCCGGGCGACCAGCCAACGGCCCGTGCCTGACGCACATAGCGACCCTGCACGCGTTACAATGCGATGTAAACGCCCAGCGCCGACAGGCCGGCGTCGAAGACGGTGACGATGTGGGCGTGGCTCAACCCACCGGCGGCGCGCGCCTCGTTCAGGAACAGTCCGTCGAGGGACACCCGCGCCGGCTCGTCGAGCGTGAACTGCAGCGTCTTCACCGCCACCGTGCGCGACAGCAGCGGATCCCAGGCTTCGTGCACCTGGCCCAGGCCGCCTTCCCCGAGACGCGACTTCAGCGCATAGCGGCCGATGTGCAACAGCGTCGGCGCACTTTGCGTGTGGCTGTCGGCGTCGGGGTCGCCTTCGGCGTGCTGGCTGTCGCCGCCGAAGTCGCCCCCAAAGCCGCTGCCGAGGTCGGTGCAGACGTCCGGGATCGATGAATCACCAGGCCGTGGTTCGCCCGCCGCGCCGGGCGCGCCGACCGAGGCCTGGCCGGGCAAGGAATCGAAGACATCGTGCTGGCTGTCTGCGATGTCGTCGTCGGTGTGGGCCGGCCGGCGATCGGGTCGGCGATCGGAGCGGGGATCGGACGGGCGATCGGGCGCGTCGGCAGCAAACGGCAGCGAGGCGACCGTGGCGGCGAACTCGGAATGCGCGGGTTCGCGGGCGGCCCGGCGCTGGAAGAGGTTGTAGACCACGGGAGCGCAGCTTACGGGGGGCGGCCGGCGAGGGTCCGGCGAAAAGCGTGCCTTCCGCCTGCCGATTAACGGCTTGTCACCGAAGTTGCGGCGGCCCCAGCACGCGGCCCAACCGGGCCACGGCGGCCTGCAATTCGGGCAGCGCGCTGGCGAACGACAGGCGCACGAAGCGGTCGGCCAGCGCCGGGCCGAAGTCGCGGCCGGGGGTCAGCGCGACATGCGCGCGGCGCATCATCTCGAAGCTGAATTCCCAGCTGCTGGGCATCGCGCTGCCGGCGGCGGTGAAGGGCGAGCAATCGACCCAGACGTAGAACGCGCCATCCGGCACCACGGGCACCTCGAACCCGATGGCCTGCAGCGCCGGCACCACATGGTCGCGCCGGCGCTGGAATTCGCCGCGCCGCTGCTCGTATTCGGCGATCGCCTCGGGCTCGAAGCAGGCCAGGGCGGCCTGCTGGGCCAGCGTCGACGGGCAGATGTAGAGGTTCTGGGCCAGCTTCTCGACGGGCGCCACCAGCTCCGGCGGAAGCACCATCCAGCCCAGGCGCCAGCCGGTCATGCTGAAGTACTTGGAAAAGCTGTTGATCGAGATCACGTCATCGCCGAGTTCCAGCGCGCTGTGACCGAACTGCGCGTCATAGCTCAGACCGAGATAGATCTCGTCGACGATGGTCACCCCGCCGCGCTGGCGCACCGTGCCGACGATGTCGGCCATCGCCGCCCGGCTGATCGACGTGCCGGTGGGGTTGCTGGGCGACGCCAGCAGCACGCCGCGCGTCTGCGGCTGCCAGTGCGCCGCGACCGAGGCGCCATCCGGCTGGAAGCGGCCCGCCGCGGTGGTCGGCAGCAGCCGCGCGCGCGCGCCAGCGGCGGCGACGAAGTGGCGGTTGCAGGGGTAGCTGGGGTCGGGCATCAGCACCTCGTCGCCGGGCTCGAAGAGGGCCAGGCAGGCGAGCTGCAGCGCCGCCGACGCGCCGGCGGTGACGACGATCCGCTCGGGCGCGATGTCCAGGCCGAAGCGGCTGGCGTACCAGCCGGCGATGCGCCGGCGCAATGCCGGCAGGCCGGTGGCCGGCGTGTACTGGGTCTGGCCGTCGCGCAGGCAGGCGGCAGCGGCCCGCAGGACCGGCGGCGGGGCGGTGAAGTCGGGCTCGCCGATGTTCAGGAAGATCATCGGCTCGCCGCCGCGCGCCGGGTCGCACTCCGGGCTGTCTGCCAGGGCGGCCGC
>JANMAP010000156.1:0-42354 GCA_031359905.1 Burkholderiales bacterium
CCCCCACCGCGCCCGCCCCCGCCCGGCGCGGTTCCTGCTGCCCGACGTCCACCGGACGGCGCGGTTCCTGCTGCCCGACGTCCACCGGACGGCGCGGTTCCTGCTGCCCGACGTCCACCGGACGGCGCGGTTCCTGCTGCCCGACGTCCACCGGACGGCGCGGCTCCTGGTGCACGACATCCACCGGCACACGCTCAGCCGTCATGCCGACCCGCGTAGTCGCGCGCGAACTGCTGCGCCACGCGCCCCGACCGCGACCCGCGTTCCAGCGCCCAGACCAGCGATTCCTGGCGCGCCGCGGCGATCGCCGATTCATCGACGCCGAACGAGCGCAGCCACTGCGCGACGATGGTCAGGTATTCGGCCTGAGTGAAGGGGTAGAAGCTGATCCACAGCCCGAAGCGTTCTGACAGCGAGATCTTCTCTTCGACCACCTCGCCGGGATGGACCTCGCCGTCCTCGGTGTGCTGGTAAGACAGGTTCTCCTTCATGTACTCGGGCAGCAGGTGGCGGCGGTTGCTGGTGGCGTAGATCAGCAGGTTGTCGCTGGCCTGCGCGACGCTGCCGTCGAGCACGCTCTTCAGCGCCTTGTAGCCGGGCTCGCCTTCGTCGAAGCTCAAGTCGTCGCAGAAGACGATGAAGCGTTCGGGCCGCGCGGCGACCAGGTCGACGAGGTCGGGCAGATCGACCAGGTCGGCCTTGTCGACCTCGAGCAGGCGCAGACCGCGCGGCGCGAATGCGGTGAGCACGGCCTTGACCAGCGAGCTTTTTCCCGTGCCGCGGGCGCCCGTCATCAGCACGTTGTTGGCGCCGCGGCCAGCGACGAACTGCTCGGTGTTGCGCAGCAGGCGCTGCTTCTGCGGTTCGATCTCCTGCAGGTCGGCCAGGCGGATGTCGGCGACATGGCGCACCGGCTCGAGCACGCCGGCCTGACCGCGGCGGCGGTAGCGGAAGGCCACCGAGGCGTCCCAGTCGGGGGCGGTGGCAGCGTGCGGCAGGATGACCTCGAGCCGCGCCAGCAGCGATTCGGCGCGCAGCAGCAGGTGTTCGAATGCGGCGTTCATGGCGATGAGTGTAGGGCGCGGACTTCGTCGCCCGCGATCACGAAGACGCGGTCCGCAGGCCCGCGCGGCAGCACATGCATGCCGGTGAAATCGCCGAACGCCGGCAGCACGCCGACCTGCGGGCCGAAGTGGAAGCAGGGCAGCCGCAGGTGATCGCGCGCGCGCCCGCCGAGCACTGCCGCCGGGTGCACGTGGCCGGCCAGCACGTAGCGGCCGGGCAGCGCGTCGGGGTGGTGGCTGAGGGCCAGGCCGTCGACCAGCAGCGGCCCGTCGACGCAGCGCACGCCCCAGTCGGCGGGCGGAACGCCGGCGTGGCTGTCGTGGTTGCCGCGCACCAGCGTCATCGCCACGGTGGCGTGCGCCTGGCGCCAGCGGGCCACGCTGGCCAGCGTGGCGGCGGCGCGCGAACGCGCCGAGTGCAGCAGATCGCCGAGAAAGACGATCTCGCGGGCGCCGCTGGCCGCCAGCGCCGCGCTCAGCCGGCCCAGCGCCTCGTCGGTGGTGCCGCCGGGCACCGGCACACCCCAGCGGCGGAACGACTGGGCCTTGCCGATGTGCGCATCGGCGACCAGCAGCAGGCCGTGCACGGGCAGGAAGGCGGCGCGCTGCGGCAGCAGCTGCACCACGGTGCCGCCGACCAGCAGCCGCACAGGGCTGTCAGAAGGAGTGAAGGAACCGTCGCGAGCGACCCGAGGTCACGTCGAGCATCGCAGCCGTACACCCGTACGGCGAGAAGCGCAGGCGTGGGATCGGGGCGCGCAGCAGGTTCATTCACGCCTTCTCAGCCGATTAGGCGCTGCAGCGCCAGATCCAGGTGTTCGGTCGGCGCGCGCTTGAAGCCTGAACGTGCGTAGCGCTGCAGCCGGCCGATCATCAGCGAGGTCAACGCCGAAGCCAGCGCCTGTGCGTCGACCGTCGGCGTCGCCGACCCCTGGTTTTCGGCCGACTGGCGCAGGCACTGGCGGAGTTGCGATTCGACGCGATCGAAGAACTGGTTCATTCGCGCGATCAGCCGTTCGTGCTCGAAGACCAGCGCGTCGCCGACCATCACCCGCACCATGCCCGGGTTCTTCTCGCCGAACTGCAGCAGCACCAGGGCAATCTTCTGCGCCTGCGCGGCCGGTTGGGTCTCGCGTTCGAGCAACTGGTTGACGACCGTGAAGACGCTGGTCTCGATGAACTCGATCAGGCCTTCGAACATCTGCGCCTTGCTGGCGAAATGGCGGTACAGCGCGGCTTCGCTGACGTCCAGTTTGGCGGCCAGCGCCGCGGTGGTGATGCGTTCTGCGCCGGGCTGTTCGAGCATGCGCGCCAAAGTCTGCAGGATCTGCACGCGGCGCTCGCCGGGCTTGGGCCGCTTGCGTGCCGGGGCGGCCACTGCGGCAGGCTCGTCGTCCGCGCCAGCCGGTGTCGATTCTTCGGGATCGTCAGTCATCGGTGCGGCGGGCCACTGCAGGTGTCCGAACGATTCTTGCACACGGCCTGCGCGCACATTCGTGCAGGTAAACACTGACATTCAAGGCCAGCGCCGGAGTGCGCCGAGGCGCGTGACGCGGCGGTCGACGTAGGCCGGCCGGCGTTTCAGCCGGGGCGTCAGCGGGCGCCCGGCGCCCGCGCCCGATGCGAGGCCGGGAAGGCCGGAAAGCCCCGGAAGCCCCGCAAGCCCTGGAAGCCCCGGCATCGGGCGCAGCCAGCGCTGCATCCACACCGTGCGCATGCCGACGCGGCGCGCCGCCTTCTGGTGTTCCAGCGTGTCCTCGACCAGCACGCAGCGCGCTGCCGGCACCTTCAGGCGCACGGCCAGCCGGCGCAGCATGCGCGCGTCGGGCTTCGGGCGCAGCTGGCCGAACATGTGCATGTCCTCGATGGCGAAGACGCCGTCGAAGAGACTGCGGATGCCGAGCACGCCGAGCACGCGCGCGGTGTACGCCGCCGGCGCGTTGGTCAGCACATAACGTCGGCCGGGCAGGCGGGCCAGCGCCGCCAGGTCATGGGCTTGGCCGCGCACGCGCTCTTCCAGCCCGGGCAGCACATGCGTGTGGTGCAGGAAGTGCGCGGCCTTCACGCCATGGTGGCGCACCAGGCCGAGCAGCGTGGCACCGTAGCGCAGCCAGTAGCGGCGCCGCAGCGCCTCGGCGTCCTCGCGGCTGTGCTGCAGGTGCTCGACGATGTAGTCCGTCATGCGCTCGCCGATGCCGTGAAACGACGCCTGCCAGGCGTCGTGCAAGGTGTTGTCGAGGTCGAACAGCCAGACGGGGCGCGCCGACTTCAGTGGCATCGGTGCTTGCGCTGCTTCCGGTGCGTCCATTGCAGCCCACGCGGCGGCCCCGGCGCTGCCCGTCCGCTGGGGTCCTTCTCCCCGTGAGGGCTTGACGCCGCAGGCGCGGCGGGAGCGGCCCATCAATGCGACCGGATCATCGTCCCGTAGGCCTGATCGGTCAGGATCTCCAGCAGCATCGCATGCGGCACGCGGCCATCGACGACGTGGACCGCATTGACGCCGCTCTTCGCCGCGTCGATGGCGCCGGCCAGCTTGGGCAGCATGCCGCCGCTGATGGTGCCGTCGGCCACCAGCTCGTCGATCTCGCGCGGGGTCAGTTCCGTGATCAGCTCGCCGGCCTTGTTCAGCACGCCCCGGATGTTGGTCAGCATCACCAGCTTTTCGGCCTTCAGCACGGTGGCCAGCTTGGCCGCGACGAGGTCGGCATTGATGTTGTAGGACTCGTTCCTCTCGCCGAAGCCGATCGGGCTGATGACGGGGATGAACTGGTCGTCCTGCAGCGCCTTGACGACGCTGGGGTCGATGCTGGTGATCTCGCCGACCTGGCCGATGTCGTGCTGCTTGTTCGGGTCGTCCTTGTCGGCCAGTGTCATCTGGCGCGCGCGGATCAGGCCGCCGTCGCGGCCGGTCAGCCCCACCGCCTTGCCACCGGCAGCGTTGATCAGGCCGACGATGTCCTGCTGCACTTCGCCGCCGAGCACCCATTCGACGACCTCCATCGTCTCCTCGTCGGTGACGCGCATGCCCTGGATGAAGGTGCCCTTCTTGCCGATCTTGGCCAGCGCTTCGTCGATCTGCGGCCCGCCGCCGTGCACGACGATGGGGTTCATGCCGACCAGCTTGAGCAGCACGATGTCCTCGGCGAAGTCCTGCTGCAGCGCCGGGTCGGTCATGGCGTTGCCGCCGTACTTGATGACCAGCGTCTTGCCGTGGAAGCGGCGGATGTAGGGCAGTGCCTGGGCCAGGATCTCGGCCTGGTCGCGCGGCGTGATGTGCGCCAGGTCGTGGGCGGGAATGGGCTCGGGCTTGGAGGTCATGGCGCGGTCGCGGCAGCGTGATCGACGAACGATTGTAGAAAGACAGGCCGTCTCGGCATGGGAACTTGCGGCTTGCCGCAGACTCCGAACCGAGCGCCGCAGCTGCGGCCGTCAACCGAGAGCCCAGCATGAACAAGTCCATCGTCACCGCGATCGTCGGCAGCCTGCTGGCCCTGGGCGCCTGGGCGCAGTCGCCGCTGGCGACCGGCGAGGTCACCAAGCTCGACAGGGCGGCCAGCCGCATCACGCTCAAGCATGGCGGCATCAAGCATCTGGACATGCCGGCGATGACGATGGCGTTTCGCGTGCGCGACCCGGTGCTGCTGGACAGCGTCGCCGCCGGCGACCGGGTGCGCTTCGCCGCCGAACGCGTCGACGGCAACTACACCATCACCGCGCTGAACAAGGGCCCCTGACGTCGTCCCCGGTCCCGGCGGCGCGCCTCGCGCGCTGCCTCGGTGGACTCGGCGACTCGGCCATCCGCGGCTGCGAGCCTACGATCGGCCGACAACCACCCCGGGGACCACCATGCAGCCGACGATCGCCCGCTTGATCAACCACCAGATCCGCCTGGCCGCGCGGCCCCGCGGCCTGCCGGGCCCGGCGTGCTGGCAGGCGACTGCCGAACCCGTGGCCGAGCCGGCCGACGGCGGTGTCGTCGTCAAGGTGCTGGCGCTGTCGCTGGATCCGGCGATGCGCGGCTGGATGAACGAAGGCAAGAGCTACATCCCGCCGGTCGGCATCGGCGAAGTGATGCGCGCCGGCGGTGTCGGCGTGGTGATCGCATCGAGGCATCCGGGCTTCGCGGTCGGCGACCACGTCAGCGGCAGCCCGGGCGTGCAGGACTACTGGGCGCTGACCGCCGAGCAGGTGCGCGACAGCGGTCTGGCCCAGATCGACCTGCGCAGGGGCACGCTGACGCAGTGGCTCAACGTGCTGGGCATGCCCGGCATGACCGGCTACTTCGGGTTGATGGACGTCGGCCAGCCGAAGGCGGGTGAGACGCTGGTCGTCTCGGGCGCTGCCGGCGCGGTCGGCCAGACCGTCGGGCAGATGGCCCGCCTCAAGGGCTGTCGCGTGGTCGGCATTGCCGGCGGGCCGGCCAAGTGCGACTGGGTCGTCCAGGAGCTGGGTTTCGACGCCTGCATCGACTACAAGCTGCCGGCGCCGGCCGGCGCCGGCAAGTGGGACGCGGTCCGCGAAGGCCTCAAGCAGCATTGCCCGAACGGCGTCGACATCTACTTCGACAACGTCGGCGGCGAGATCCTCGACGCCGTGCTGGCGCGCATCAACCGCAAGGCGCGCATCGTCATCTGCGGCGCGATCAGCCAGTACAACGCCACCGGCGCGGTGCAGGGCCCGAAGAACTACTTGAGCCTGCTCGTCAACCGGGCGCGCATGGAAGGCATCGTCGTTTTCGACTATGCCGATCGCTACCCCGTGGCCATCGCCGAGATGTCGGCCTACCTGCAGGATGGCCGCATGAAGAGCCGCGAAGACGTCGTCGACGGCGGCGTGGCGGCCTTCCCCGGCGCACTGCACAAGCTGTTCAGCGGCGAGAACTTCGGCAAGCTGGTGCTGAAGATTGCCGACGCCTGAGCTGCAGAGGGCCGCGAGGCCGGTCGCCTGGAAGTTGCCTAGAAGTGAATGCCGCGCATCAGTTGCTGCATGGCCACCGCCTCGGCGCTGAGCTGCTGCCTGGCCGACTTCTCGCCGTCCTTGCCGCTGTCCTTGCCACCCTTGGCGGCCGATGAATCCGGGAACATCCTGAAGGTGGTGTTCATGCCGATCTGCGCGACGCGCGGCACCAGCGCGTGCAGCAGCTGCCCGGTGATGCCCAGGCGTGTCGCGATGCGCACCGGCTTGCTGATGCAGGCCTGGGCGATCATGTCGGCGGCTTCTTCGGGGGCCAGCGTCGGCACGTTGTTGTAGATCTTCGTCGGCGCGATCATCGGCGTGCGCACCAGCGGCATGTTGATGGTCGTGAAGGTCACGCCCTGGTCGGCGAATTCGCTGCTCGCGCAGCGCGTCCAGGCGTCGAGCGCGGCTTTGCTGGCGACGTAGGCACTGAAGCGCGGCGCGTTGGTCAGCACGCCGATCGAGCTGATGTTGACGACATGGCCCCGGTGCTTGGCGACCATGCCCGGCAGCAGGCCCATGGTCACGCGCAGGCAGCCGAAGTAGTTCAGCTGCATCGTGCGCTCGTAGTCGTGGAAGCGGTCGTAGCTGCTTTCGATGGCGCGGCGGATGCTGCGCCCGGCGTTGTTGATCAGGAAGTCGACGCCGCCGTGGTTGGCGACCAGCAGCTGCGTGAACCGGTCGCAGTCGGCCATGTCGGCGATGTCCGCCGGATAGGCGACGAAGGCATAGCCCTTGGCCTGGGCTTCGGCGCAGGCCTCGTCGAGCTTGTCCTGGTCGCGGCCGCAGATGATGGTCGTCGCGCCGGCTTCGGCGAACTTGTGCGCTGCCGCCAGGCCGATGCCCGAACTGCCGCCGGTCACCAGCACCACCTTGCCGGCCACCGCGCCTTTCAGGCTGCGGTCGATGAACAGGTCGGGGTCGAGGTGGCGTTCCCAGTAGTCCCACAGCACCCAGGCGTAGTCGCGCAGGTTGGGGCATTCGATGCCGCTGCCCTTCAGCACCGCATCGAGTTCTCGGCGGTCGTAGCGTGTCGGGAAGTTGATGAAGGTGAACATGTCGTCGGGCAGGCCGAGATCCTTCATCACCGCGTCGCGGATGCGCCGTACCGGGGCCAGCGCCATCAGTCCCTTCTTCACGCTCTTCGGGATGAAGCCCATCAACGCGGCGTTGACGAACAGGTTCATCTTCGGCGCATGCGCGGCCTGGCTGAAGATGTCGAGCACGTCGCCGACCCGGTAGCCCTGCGGGTCGACGAGGTGGAAGCACTTGCCGGCCAGCGCCGACTTGCCCTTGCTCTCTGCGCCGCTGTGGCTGATGTGGTCGATGCAGGCGACGACGAAATCGACCGGCACGATGTTGATGCGCCCGCCCTCGATGCCCACGCTGGGCAGCCACGGCGGCAGGATCTGGCGCATGCGCTGGATCAGCTTGAAGAAGTAGTACGGCCCGTCGATCTTGTCCATCTCGCCGGTCTTGCTGTCGCCGACGACCAGCGCCGGGCGGTACACCGTCCACGGCACCTTGCATTCCTTGCGCACGATCTTCTCGCTCTCGTGCTTGGTCATGAAGTACGGGTGGTCCAGGCCTTCGGCCTCGTCGAACATGTCCTCGCGGAACACGCCTTCGTACAAGCCCGCCGCGGCGATGCTCGAGACATGGTGCACATGGCCGGCGTCGATGGCCTTGGCGAACTCGACGAGGTTGCGCGTGCCGTCGATGTTGACCTGCACCTGGCTGTCTTCGTCGGCGCTCAGGTCGTAGACCGCGGCCAGGTGGTAGACGTGGTCGATCTGGCCCTTCAAGGCCTTGATCGCGTCGCCGGCCACGCCCAGTTTCTTGGCCGTCAGGTCGCCGCTGACCGGCATCGCGCGCCCTTTGGCGGCGCCCTGACTCAGGCCCCAGTAGTCGTAGAGCGCCGCGAGCTTGCTTTCGCTGCCCGGGCGGACCAGGAAGTGCACCACGCTGCCGTGGCGCGCGAGCAGGGTCTTGACCAGGCGCTTGCCGATGAAGCCGGTGGCTCCAGTCACGAAATACTGCATGCCGTTGTCTCCTGCTGCCCGGTCGAAATCGCGGTCAAGCATAGAGCCGTCTCACTAGAGATTTAGGCTGCGATCCCCAGGGGTGAACCCTACATTTCCTCTCACGGCGCGGCCGCGCAATGGCTTGTTGCGCCGACCGCTCATCCCCCAACACCGCAGAGGAATCACCATGGTCAAGAAGATGAAGAGCAACGACGCGCAGGCCACCGACAAGACGTCCAGCGGTTTGCTGGACAGCCACCTGGCCAGCTCGGTGAAGGACTCGGCGCAGCAGATCTGGCTGGCCGGCATGGGCGCCTTCAGCAAGGCGCAGGAAGAAGGCGGCAAGGTCTTCGACGCACTGGTCAAGGAAGGCATGCATCTGCAGAAGAAGACGCAGGGGCTGGCCGAAGAGAAGATCGGCGAAGTCACCGGCAAGATGAGCGCGATGGCCGAGACCGTGACTGCCAAGGCCGGCCAGAACTGGGACAAGCTGGAGTCGATTTTCGAAGCCCGCACCGCCAAGGCCATGAGCAAGCTCGGCGTGCCGACGGCCAAGGACGTGGATGCGCTGGTCCAGCGCGTCGACGCACTGGCCGCCGCGGTGGCCAAGCTGTCGAAGTCCACGGCGCCGGCCAAGGCCCCCAAAGCCGCCAAGGCACCGGTCAAGCCGGTGGCCAAGGCCCCGGCCAAGCGCAGCGTGCGCAAGGCAGCGGCGGCCTGATGCGCGGCGTGACGGCCGCGCCCGTTCGACAACCCGCAGCGGCGCAGCCGGCGCCACCAGCCAGGCTCAGCCCAGGTAGCGCGCTTCGAGGTGCGCCTTGAAGTGCGCCGGGTTGAGCACCTCGCCGCTGGCGCGCAGCGCCAGTTCGTCGGTGGTCCAGCGGCTGGCGGCACTCCAGATGTTGTCGCGCAGCCAGTCGAACACCGGCAGCAGGTCACCGGCGGCAATGCGCGCATCGAGGTCGGGCGTGGCCCGGCGCATCGCCGCGAACCATTGCGCCGAATACATCGCGCCGAGCGAATAGCAGGGGAAGTAGCCGAACAGGGCTTCCGGCCAGTGCACATCCTGCATCGCGCCGTCCTTGAAGTTGCCGCGCGTGTCGATGCCCAGCAGCTGCTGCATCTTGGCGTCCCACAGCGCCGGCACGTCCTCGGGTTCGATCTCGCCTTCGATCAGCGGGCGTTCGATCTCGTAGCGCAGGATGATGTGTGCCGGGTAGGTGCACTCGTCGGCGTCGACGCGGATGCAACCCGGCTTGACGCGCGTCATCAGCCGCTGCAGGTTGGCCGGCGCGAAGGCCGGCTGGTCGCCGAAGGCCTCGGCGATCAGCGGCGCCAGCCGGGCGACGAAGCCCGGGTGCGCGCCGAGCTGCATCTCGAAGCTCAGGCTCTGGCTTTCGTGCAGGGCCATTGAGCGGGCATGGGCCACCGGCTGGCCAAGCAAGTCGCGCGGCAGATTCTGTTCGTAGCGCCCGTGGCCGGTCTCGTGGATCGTGCCCATCAGGCTGGACAGGAATTCGTCGTCGCGAAAGCGCGTGGTCATGCGCACGTCCTCGGGAACGCCGCCGCAGAACGGGTGCGTGCTGACGTCCAGCCGCCCGCCCTGGAAGTCGAAGCCGAGCAAACCGATCACGCGTTCGCACAGCGCGCGCTGGGCGGCCAGCGGGAAGGGGCCGACGGGGTCGATCAGCGGTTCACGCGACTGGCGCGCCAGCACCTGCTGGATCAGCCCGGGCAACCATTGCCGCACCTCGCCGAAGACCCGGTCGAGCATCGCGCAGGTCATGCCGGGTTCGAAGCGGTCCATCATCGCGTCGTACTTGCGCAGGCCGCTTTGCGCCGACAGCAGCGCGGCTTCCTCGCGCGCGCAGGCCAGCACGTCGCGGAAGTTGGCGACGAAGCCGGCCCAGTCGTTGGCCGGGCGCTGGCTGCGCCAGGCGTGTTCGCAGCGGCTGGTGGCCAGCTGCTGACGCTGGACGAGCGATTCGGGCAGCGCGTTGCTGGCCCGCCATTCGCGGTGCATCTCGCGCAGGTTGGCGCGCTGCAGGTCTGACAGCGGTTTCTGTTCGGCGCGCTGCAGCTGATCGGGCAACAGCGGATCAGTGCGCATGCGGTGCAGCAGCGCGGCCATCTCGGCCAGCGCCGCAGCGCGCGCTTCATTGCCGTTCGGCGGCATGTTGGCCGCCTGGTCCCAGCCGGCGATCGCCTGCAGGTGGCTGAAGTGATGCAGGCGGGTCCAGGTCGAAGCCAGACCGTCATAGGTGGGGGTTGGCGTGGAATGCGTGGTCATGGCGCGCGGCGTCGCAGCAAAAGACGGGGATTGTGCGGGGGCGCACGGCGCCGGCGGTGTCAGGGTGTGATCTGTCCGGGCCAGGCCCAGATCAATGCGCCGGTCATCGTCACGTAGCGCATGAACTTGCCGATCGCCATGTAGCCGACGCAAGGCCAGAAGGGCAGCTTCAGCCAGCCGGCGACAGCGCACAGCGGATCGCCGACACCGGGCAGCCACGACAACAGACAGGCCTTGGCGCCGAAGCCTTCCAACCAAGTCAGCGCGCGGGCTTGCAGCCGCTGGTGCTTCGACCGTTCGTACAGCGTCTCGGCCCCGTAGCCCATCCACCAGCTGATGGCCCCGCCGAGGGTGTTGCCGATGGTTGCCACGACCACCGTCGGCCAGAACAAGGTCGGGTCGAGCTTGACCAGGCCGATGACCACGAATTCCGAACCCACCGGCAGCAGCGTGGCCGAGATCAGCGAGACGATGAAGACCGTGGTCAGGCCGTACCGCGGCAAGGCCAGGGCGGTCAACAGCGAGGTGATCCAGGCTTCCATCGTCGGGCCATTATCGGCAGCCCCGCGCAGCCCAGTCGGTGCGCCAGCGCGGGGCAGCGCGGGGCAGCGCGGGATAGCGCGCGGCTATACTCGCGCCTCATTTTTGAGCAGCACCCGCCTGACCCGCCCCATGCGCATCGGCTCCATCGAATTGCCGAACCGACTGTTCGTCGCCCCGATGGCCGGCGTCACCGACCGCCCGTTCCGCATGCTCTGCCGCAGCCTCGGCGCGGGCTATGCGGTCAGCGAAATGGTCACCAGCAAGCGCGAGCTGTGGGCCTCGCTGAAGACATCGCGGCGCGCCGACCACGCCGGCGAGCCGGCGCCGATCGCGGTGCAGATCGCCGGCGTCGACCCGGCCGAGATGGCCGACGCGGCGCGCTACAACATCGACCGCGGGGCGCAGGTCATCGACATCAACATGGGCTGCCCGGCCAAGAAGGTGTGCAACGTCGACGCCGGATCGGCGTTGATGCGCAACGAGCCGCTGGCCCTGGCGATCGTCGACGCGGTGGTGGCCGCCTGCGCGCCGCGCGGCGTGCCGGTGACGCTGAAGATGCGCACCGGGTGGTGCGCCGCGGTGCGCAACGCGCAGGTGCTGGCGCGGGCCGCCGAATCCGCCGGCGTGGCGATGGTCACGGTGCACGGCCGCACCCGCGAGCAGGGCTACGGCGGGCAGGCCGAACACGACACGGTGGCGGCGATCAAGTCGGTGCTGCGCATCCCGGTGGTCGCCAACGGCGACATCGACAGCCCCGAGCGCGCCCGCGCGGTGCTGCAGCACACCGGCGCCGACGCCATCATGATCGGCCGCGCGGCGCAAGGCCGGCCGTGGATCTTCCGCGAGATTGCACACTTCCTGGCCCACGGCACGCTGCCGCCGCCGCCGGCCACGCGCGACGTGCAGCGCTGGCTGACCGGGCACCTGCACGACCACTACGCGCTGTACGGCGAATTCAGCGGTGTGCGCAGTGCGCGCAAGCACATCGGCTGGGCCGTGCGTGCGCTGCCCGGCGGCGAGGCCTTCCGCGCGACGATGAACCTGCTCGACGACTGCCATGCGCAACTGCGCGCGGTCGGCGACTTTTTCGATGGGCTGGCCGATCAGCATGCGCTGCTGCCTGCCATGCTGCCCGCGGCAAGCCACGCCCAGACGCTGCCGGCAGCGGCCAACGACGCCCAATCCCGACGCGCCGCATGACCAAGAAACACATCGACGACTGCATTCGCACCAGCGTCGAGCAGTACTTCAAGGATCTGCGCGGCGCCGCACCGGACCGGCTGCACGATCTGATCATCGCCGCCGTCGAGAAGCCGCTGCTCGACGTCGTGATGCACCACGCCGACGGCAACCAGAGCAAGGCCGCCGAATGGCTGGGCATCAACCGCAACACGCTGCGGCGCAAGCTGCTCGACCACAAGCTCGTCAAGTGATTGCCCGGCCCCGGCGATCACGCATGTCGACGCCCACGACGGGTGTCCAAGGAGGGTGTCCATGCCGCAGTTGACCGCGCTGCTCTCGGTGTCCGACAAGTCGGGCGTGACCGACCTGGCCCGTGCGCTGGACGCGCTGGGCGTGCGCCTGCTGTCGACCGGCGGCACCGCACGGCTGTTGGCCGACGCCGGGCTGGCGGTCACTGAAGTCGCCGAGGTGACGGGGTCGCCGGAGATGCTCGACGGCCGCGTGAAGACGCTGCACCCGCACATCCACGGCGGGCTGCTGGCGCGCCGCGACCTGCCCGAGCACATGGCCGCGCTGGCCGAGCACGGCATCGCCACCATCGACCTGCTGGTCGTCAACCTCTACCCCTTCGCGCAGGCCACCGCGCGGCCCGACTGCACGCTGGAAGACGCCATCGAGAACATCGACATCGGCGGCCCGGCGATGCTGCGTGCCGCGGCGAAGAACTGGGCCGACGTGACGGTGATCATCGACCCCGCCGACTACCCGCGCGTGCTGGCCGAGCTGCGGGCCGGTGGCGTGCAGCGCAGCACGCGCTTCATGCTGGCCAAGAAGGTCTACGCCCACACCGCCGCCTACGACGGCATGATCACCAACTACCTGAGCGCGCTGCAGCCCGGCGCCGAAGCCCAGGCCGACCAGGTGCCGCTGCGCGAACCCTACCCGGCGGTGTTCACGCTGCAGCTGACCAAGACGCAGGACCTGCGCTACGGCGAGAACCCGCACCAGAGCGCTGCGTTCTATCGCGACGCGGTCGTCGCGCCGGGCTTGCTGGCTGGCTGGACGCAACTCCACGGCAAGGCGCTGAGCTACAACAACATCGCCGATGCCGACGCGGCCTGGGAGTGCGTCAAGAGTCTGGGCGATGCCGAGGTGGCACCTGCACGCGGCCCCTTCGTGGCCGCGTGCGTCATCGTCAAGCACGCCAACCCCTGCGGCGCCGCGCTGGGGGCCAGCCCGGCGGCGGCCTACGCCAAGGCGCTGCAGACCGACCCGACCTCGGCCTTCGGCGGCATCATCGCCTTCAACCGCCCGCTCGACGGCGCGGCGGCCGAGCTCGTCGTCCAGCAGTTCGTCGAGGTCATCGTGGCCCCGGGCTTCACGCCCGAAGCCCTCGCGGTGTTCGCGACCAAGCCCAACGTGCGACTGCTCGAAGTGCCGCTGGCACACCACACCAACGCGCTCGACTACAAACGCGTGGGCGGCGGCCTGCTGGTGCAGAGCGCCGACGCGAAGAACGTGACGGCTGCCGAGTTGCGCGTGGTGACGAGGCTGGCGCCGACGCCGGCCCAGCTCGACGACCTGCTGTTCGCCTGGAAGGTGGCCAAGTTCGTGAAGAGCAACGCCATCGTCTTCTGCGCCGACCACATGACGCTGGGCGTCGGCGCCGGCCAGATGAGCCGCATCGACAGTGCCCGCATCGCTGGCATCAAGGCCGCCAACGCAGGCCTGACGCTGCAAGGTTCGGCGGCGGCCAGCGATGCCTTCTTCCCGTTCCGCGACGGCCTGGATGTGATCGTCGACGCCGGTGCCAGCTGCGTGATCCAGCCGGGCGGATCGATGCGCGACGACGAGGTCATCAAAGCCGCCGACGAGCGCGGGGTGGCGATGGTCTTCACCGGCACGCGGCACTTCCGTCATTGACTTCGGCCGCTGATGGGCGTCGCTGAACTCCGTCTCTGATTTCGATCCCTGACCCGGGCCGTTGCGGGGCGGCTGCGGACGGGCCCTCGGCTAGCATCCCGCGATGACCCGCGCCGATCTCGCCGGCTTCGTGCTGGCCTTCATCGCGCGCCTGATCACCGGCGCGCAGGGCCACTGGAAGGGCTGTCCGCCGAAGGCCGAGCAGCGCATCTATTTCGCCAACCACCAGAGCCATCTCGACTGGGTGCTGATCTGGGCCGCGCTGCCGCGCGAGCTGCGCGCCACCACGCGGCCGATCGCCGCCCGCGACTACTGGACGGCGACGCCGCTGAAGGCCTGGATCACCAGCCAAATCTTCCATGCCGTGTACGTCAGCCGCCACAGGACGAAAGGCGCCTCCGGCATCGAGACGGACGACCAGGATCCGCTCGAACCGCTGGTCGAGGCGCTGAGGAGCGGCGATTCGCTGGTTATCTTTCCCGAAGGCACGCGCAGCGCGAAAGGCCTGCCGCAGGCCTTCAAGAGCGGGCTGTTCCACCTGGCCGAGCAGTTCCCGACGGTGTCGCTGGTGCCGGTGTGGATCGACAACGTGCAGCGCGTGATGCCCAAGGGCGAGGTGGTGCCGGTGCCGATCCTGTGCACCGCCACTTTCGGCGCGCCGCTGCTGCTGCAACCCGGCGAGGACAAGCGCGGCTTCCTCGAGCGCGCGCGCGATGCGGTGATCGCGCTGCGGCCCGTGGTGACATGAGCCCGCCCGGCCGCCCGAAGGGCTCATGCCGGAGTGCGCGGCACGCACGATGAGCACGCTGCGTTCGCTGAGCGTCGACCAGCAGGTGGCGCTGCTGTTCGTCACGCTGTTCGGCCTGCTGGCGCTGGCCACAGCGGTGATCTTCTTCATCGTCCAGCGCAGCGACCACCGGGGCCACGCCGACGACCGTGCGCAAGCGCTGGTCCGCGACCTGCGCGCCGTGTGGGTCGGCGCGGTGGTCTTCTGGGTTGCCTGGATGTCGGGCCCGGTCGGCGCGACGCTGGCCTTCGGCGTGTTCTCGTTCCTCGCACTGCGCGAGTTCATCACGCTGGTGCACACCCGGCGGGGCGACCACCGCAGCCTGATCCTGGCCTTCTTCGTCGTGCTGCCGCTGCAGTTCGTGATCGCCGGCGGCCGCCACTTCGACCTGTTGACAGTCTTCATCCCGGTCTACACCTTCGTCGCGCTGCCGGTGGCCAGCGCGCTGGCCGGCGACCCCGGGCGCTTCCTGGAACGCAACGCCAAGATCCAGTGGGGGATCATGGTTTGCGTCTACGGCCTGAGCCACGCGCCGGCGCTGCTGTTGCTGGAATTCCCCGGCTTCCAGGGGCGCGGTGCCTTCCTGGTCTTCTTTCTGGTGATCGTCGCTGCCGTCGCCCAGCTGGCGCAGGACGGCGCCGCCCGCTGGCTGCGCCGGCGCCCGGTGGCGCGGCACATCGACCGTTCGTTTTCGTACCGCGGCTGGGCCGCCGGGGCGCTGGCCGCGGGCCTGACTGGCGCGCTGATGTTCTGGATCACACCGTTCAAGCCCGGCCAGGCGCTGGCGATGGCCATCATCGCCGGCGGCGCGGGCACGCTGGGCGGGCTGGTGATGAAGGCGCTGAAGAAGGACGCCGGCGTGCGCTACTGGGGCAACACCGCCAGCGTGACCGGCGCCGTCGGCCTGCTCGACCGCGTCGCGCCGCTGTGTTTCGCCGCGCCGGTGTTCTTTCACTCGCTGCGCTGGTACTTCGAGCTCGGCCGATGACGCGCCTGCGCATCCTCGGTCTGGACCCCGGCCTGCAGCGCACGGGCTTCGGCGTCATCGATGCCGAAGGCTCGCGCCTGGCCTATGTCGCCAGCGGCACCATCAGCACGCTGGAGGCGCCGCGCGGCGATCTGCCGGGCCGGCTGAAGATCATCTTCGACGGGGTGCGCGAAGTCGTGCTGCGCTACACGCCCGACTGCGCGTCGGCTGAGATCGTCTTCGTCAACGTCAACCCGCAAAGCACCCTGCTGCTCGGCCAGGCCCGCGGTGCGGCGCTGGCGGCTTTGCTGTCCGGCGGCCTGCCGGTGGCCGAGTACACCGCGCTGCAGATGAAGAAGGCCATCGTCGGGCACGGCCTGGCCAGCAAGGCGCAGGTGCAGGAAATGGTCAAGCGCCTGCTCGGGCTGCCGGCGTTGCCCGGCAAGGATGCGGCCGACGCGTTGGGCCTGGCGGTGATGCATGCGCACGCTGCGGGCTCGTTCGCTGCGCTGGCCGCGGCCGGTGGCGACCCGCAGCGCCGGGCCCATGCCCAGTTCCGCAAGGGGCGGACGTTGTAGGGCCGTTCTGCGGCACGATGCACGCCGTCAACGCCCAGCAGGAGCTCCGCGCATGAATCACCGCCCCGTCAACACATCCTGGATCGAGATCGCGCCCGGTTTTCCGGGGTTTCTGGCTGTGCCGCCCGGCGGCAGCGGGCCCGGGCTGTTGTTGTTCCAGGAAATCTTCGGCGTCAACGCGCACATCCAGGCGGTGGCCGAACAGTACGCGCTGGACGGCTTCGTCGTGCTCGCGCCGGATGTCTTCTGGCGCCAGGCGCCGCGCGTCGAACTGGGCTACGACGGCGCCGACCGCCAGCGCGCGCTGGCGCTGATGCAGGGCCTGCAGCCCACCGAGGTGCAGGCCGACCTGCAGGCTGCGCTGACGTCGCTGCGCGCGCGCCCGGAAACCGCCGGCCGGCGCCTGGGCGCCTTCGGCTACTGCATGGGCGGGCGCCTGGCCTACCAAACGGCGGCGCTCGACGGCGTGGATGCCGCGGTGGCCTTCTACGGCGGCGGCATCCACGGCCTGCTCGACCTGGCAGCGCAGATCCGCGCGGCGCTGCAGTTCCACTACGCCGGGCACGACGACCACATCCCGCTCGACGCCGTCGAACGCGTGCGTGCGGCCTGCGAAGCGCGGGCCGCCGGCGCGGCCACCGAGGTCTTCGTCTATCCCGGCGCGATGCACGGCTTCAACTGCTGGGCGCGCGCCACCGACCACGCGCCGAGCGCCGCGCTGGCCCATGGCCGCGCGCTGCGCTTCCTGGCCGAGCACCTGTTCTGACGGCGCCAAGATGTTTCGGCCCGTGAATTGCTTGCCCGGGCGTGTGTGAAAGGCAGCAAATGCGGTCAATCCCCAGTGCTTCTCGGGCCCGCGGATGTGGCACGCTTTGCTTCAATGGTCATGCATCGGTCACATCCTTCAAGGAGTCGTGGATGAGCGGCAGCAGCGAGCACGGTCTGGTTCCCTTCCAGCATGCGCAGATCCCGATCGCCAGCATGCGATCGGTGTTCCGCGTCGGCGATGTCGAAAAGCGCCTGGACAAGCTGCCGACGCGCGAACACGAGAACCTGCGCGCGACCTACGAACGCATGCTCGAGAAAGGCCCCGAGCGCTTCCAGGTCAAGCCCAGCGGGCTGCCGGCGATGGAGCATCTGTTCGACGAGATGCCCAACTTCCATGAGGTGCTGTGCGACGTGCAGCGCCAGCTCGCGCTGTGCCAGGACAGCCGCGATGCGCTGGAGATCACGCCGATGCTGCTGCTGGGGCCGCCGGGCATCGGCAAGACGCACTTCGCGCGGACCATCGCGCGGCTGCTGGGCACCGGCCTGGGCTTCATCAGCATGAGCAGCCTGACCGCCGGCTGGGTGCTCAGCGGCGCCAGCAGCCAGTGGAAGGGCGCGCGCCCCGGCAAGGTGTTCGAGACGCTCGTCGACGGTGCGTATGCCAACCCGGTGATGGTCGTCGACGAGATCGACAAGGCGCGCGGTGAGCATGCCTACGACCCGCTGGGCGCGCTGTACAGCCTGCTCGAACACGACACCGCGCAGGCCTTCACCGACGAATTCGCCGAGGTCGCCATCGACGCCAGCCAGGTCATCTGGGTGGCCACGGCCAACGACGAGCGGGCGATTCCCGACCCGATCCTCAACCGCATGAACGTCTTCGAGGTGCAGGCCCCGGATGCCGACGCGGCGCGCGCCATCGCATTGCGCCTGTACCGCAGCCTGCGCGGCGAACACGACTGGGGCCGGCGCTTCGACGAAGCACCGGGCGACGCGGTGCTCGAACGCCTGGGCGGCATGGCCCCGCGCGAAATGCGCCGGGCCTGGATGACGGCGTTCGGCAATGCCCGGCTGGCCGGGCGCGCCAGCATCGAATTGGCCGACCTGCCGGACGCCGGTGGCCGGCGCCAGGCGATCGGCTTCGTGCAGTGAGGCGGCGGTGAGTCCGCCGCGCAGTTGACGGCGGATCAGGGCGCCGGCTGGCGCAGCCACTCCTCGGCCAGCCGGACCCACGCCGTCGCCCCCAGCGGGATCAGCTCGTCGTTGAAGTCGTAGCTCGGGTTGTGCAGCATGCACGGGCCCAGGCCGTGGCCGCCGTCGCGGTGCGCGCCGTCGCCGTTGCCGATCATGAAATAGCAGCCGGGCCGGGCCTGCAGGAAGAAGCTGAAGTCCTCGGAGCCCATCGTCGGCTCGAAGTCCAGCACGTTCTCCGGGCCGACGATCTGGCCGAGCACACGCTGCACGAAGCGGGTCTCGTTGGCGTGGTTGACGGTCGGCGGATAGTTGCGGCGGAAGCTGAATTCGCAGGTCGCGCCGAAGGCCGCGCAGGTGTGCTCGGCGACCTGCTGCATGCGCTGCTCGATCAGGTCCAGCGTCTCGAACGAGAAGGTGCGTACGGTGCCGCGCACCAGACAGGCATCGGGCACCACGTTGAGCGCCTCGCCGGCCTGCAGCATGGTCACCGAGATCACGCCGGGGTCGATCGGCCGGCGGTTGCGGGTGATGATGGTCTGGAAGGCCTGCACCATCTGGCAGGCCACCGGCACCGGGTCGATGCCCAGGTGCGGCATCGCGGCATGCGATCCCTTGCCGCGGATGGTGATCGTGAATTCGTTGCTCGACGCCATCATCGGCCCGGGCTTGACGCCGAACTGCCCGACCTGCATGCCCGGCCAGTTGTGTGCGCCGAAGATGGCTTCCATCGGGAACTTGTCGAAGATCCCGTCCTTGATCATCTCGCGCGCCCCGCCGCCGCCTTCTTCGGCCGGCTGGAAGACGAGGTAGACGGTGCCGTCGAAGTGGCGCTGGCGGCCCAGGTGCTTGGCCGCCGCCAGCAGCATCGCGGTGTGGCCGTCGTGGCCGCAGGCGTGCATCTTGCCGGGGTGCCGGCTGGTGTGAGCGAAGGTGTTGTGCTCGGTCATCGGCAACGCGTCGATGTCGGCGCGCAGGCCGACCGCACGCGTCGAGGTGCCGTTCTTGACGATGCCGACCACGCCGGTGGTGCCCAGGCCGCGGTGGATCGGGATGCCCCAATCGGTGAGCGCCTTGGCGATCACGTCGGCGGTGCGCTCTTCCTTGAAGCACAGCTCCGGGTGGGCGTGGATGTCGCGGCGGATGGCGGCGACGGCGGCGGCGTCGGCCAGGATGGGTTCGATGAGGTTCATGATGACCGGGCCCCGGGCTGTGCGATGGCGCATCTTAGCCAGCGCAGCCGGCGGTGGGCCGGGCGCCCGACACAGCGTGTGACGGTCAATGCGGATCGTTGGCAGCGGGCGAAGATCAAACCAAGGGCTGTGGGTGGTGCCGGCGGTTGTCAGCGCCGACTGGTCACGCCGCGTTGAAAGGCCACACAAGGAGACCGACACCATGGACATCCGATCCTTCTTCCGCCGCGGCTGGGCCGGGCTCTTGCTGTGTCTGGGTCTGGCCGCATCGGCTGCGGCGCAAAACCCGAATTCCCCCAGCGCCGACCAGGGCGAGTACCAGATCCTGCACGCCCGCTACGGCACCGCCAGCCGCAACGTCGACGTCACGCAGCGGCTGCGCGAACTGGCCCGCCAAGACCGCAACTTCCGCATGGGCAACGACAGCTTCAGCGTCGACCCTGCGCCGAACGAAGTCAAGGTGCTGCGCATCTTTGCCCGCGCCCGCAACGGCGAGATGCGACGCTTCGAATACCCCGAAGGCAGCACCATCGACGGCGCGCTGTTCACCGGCTGGGGCCGCGCCGATTGGGGCTACGGCCGTTGGGCCGGTGGCTGGGGGGGTGGCGATGAGGCCGGGCAGGCCGGCTTGCAGATCCTGCAGGCGCGCTACGGCACGGCCAAGCGCAATGTCGACGTCACCAGCCGGTTGAAGGACCTGGCGCGCCGCGAAGGCAGCTTCGTGGCCGACAACAACAGCCTGGGCGTCGACCCCGATCCCGACCAGGTCAAGACCCTGCGCATCATCGCGCGCGGCCCCGACGGGCAGATCCGCACCTTCGACCATGTCGAAGGCAGCGTCGTCGCCGGCACCGAATTCAGCGGCTGGGCCAGCGGCGCCTGGGGCCGCAGCGGCGACTACCGGGGCGGCTGGTCCGGCAGCACGGCGGGCGCACGACCCGGGAGGGTGGCCATCGTCAGCGCGCGGTATGGCGCGGGCAACAGCCAGGGCGACGTGACACGGCTGGTGCGCGACCGGCTGATCGACGGCCGCCTGGACCTGACCGTGGACAACGCGACGATGGGTGGCCTCGACCCGGCGCCGAACCGCAGCAAGACCCTGGTCGTCACCTACACCGTCGACGGCGGCAGGCAGCAGCAGGCCCGGGTGGACGAGAACGGCCGGCTGAGCCTGCCCTGAACGCTGCGGTGGTGAGCCGAGGGCTGCGTCCCGGGCGGTCGGCAGCGGCCCGCGGGCCGCAGTACGGGCCGCACAGCGGGCCGCCATACAGGCCGAACCTCGGGCGTGTGGCACCATCGTTTGCATGAACGCCGTCGCCTCGGTCGCCAGCGCGACCCCCAGCACCCCCGCCAGCATCCCGTCCGGCACCCCCCCCGACGGGCCTGCGACCCGCCGCGTCGTCCAGGCCGTCTGCCCGCACGACTGCCCCGACACCTGCGCCCTGCAGGTCACCGTGGAAGGCGGTCGCGCGGTGCGTGTGCACGGCGACCCCGACCATCCGCCGACGCACGGCGGGCTGTGCACCAAGGTCAGCCGCTACACCGAACGGACCTACGACCCCGGGCGCGTGTTGACGCCGCTGAAGCGCGTCGGGCCCAAGGGGGCAGGGCGGTTCGTTCCCGTCGGCTGGGACGAAGCGCTCACCGACATTGCCGCGCGCCTGCAGGCCATCGCCGCGCGCGACCCGCAGGCCATCCTGCCCTACAGCTATGCCGGCACGATGGGGCTGGTGCAGGGCGACGGCATGGCGGCGCGCTTCTTTCACCGCCTGGGCGCCAGTCTGCTCGACCGCACCATCTGCTCCAGCGCCGGCGGGTCGGCGTTGGCGGCGACCTATGGCGGCAAGGTCGGCATGCATGTCGAGTTCTACGCCGAGAGCCGGCTGATCCTGATCTGGGGCAGCAACTCGATCGCTTCCAACCTGCACTTCTGGACCTATGCCCAGGCCGCCAAGCGCGCCGGCGCCAAGCTGGTCTGCATCGACCCGCGGCGCACCGAAACGGCCGAGAAATGCCACCAGCACATCGCCCTGCTGCCGGGCACCGACGGCGCGCTGGCGCTGGGCCTGATGCACGAGTTGATCGCCCACGACTGGCTCGACCACGATTACCTGGCGCGCCATGTCGACGGCTGGCCGGGCCTGCGCGAGCGTGCGCTGCGGTGGCCGCCTGAACGGGCGGCCGCGGTCTGCGGCATCGCGCCCGACGAGATTCGGCAACTGGCCCGCGACTACGGCACGACCCGGCCCGCGGCGATCCGCCTGAACTACGGCATGCAGCGCGTGCACGGCGCTGGCAATGCCGTGCGCCTGGTGGCTTTGCTGCCGTGCCTGACGGGCGCCTGGCGGCACCGTGCCGGTGGCTTGCTGCTGTCCAGCAGCGGCTATTTCCCCCGCGTGCGCAACGACGCCTGGCTGCAGCGGCCCGATCTCCTGCAGGCCGTTCACCACGGGCGTGTTCCACGGACGATCAACATGAGCACCATCGGCGACGACCTGCTGCGCGACGCCAGCCCGGCGTTCGGCCCGCGGGTCGAAGCGCTGGTGGTCTACAACAGCAACCCGGTGGCGGTGGCGCCCGACAGCAGCCAGGTGGTGCGCGGCTTCGCTCGCGAGGACTTGTTCACCGTCGTGCTTGAGCACTTCCTGACCGACACCGCCGACCACGCCGACTACGTGCTGCCGGCGACGACCCAGCTCGAACACTGGGACGCGCACAGCGCCTACGGTCACACCTACGCCATGCTCAACCGGCCGGCGGTGGCGCCGCTCGGCCAGGCGCGCTCGAACGCCGAGATCTTTCGCCAGCTGGCCGCGCGCCTGGGCTTCGACGAGCCCTGTTTCGCCGACAGCGACGAGGCGATGGCCCGCGGCGCCTTCAAGCCCGAGCATGTCGACATCGACGCGCTGTTCGAGCGCGGCTGGAGCAAGCTGGCGCTGCCCGACGCGCCGTTCGCCGACGGCGGTTTTCCGACGGCCAGCGGCAAGGCGGTGGCCGACGTGCCGGGCCTCGGCCTGCCCGACCATGTGGCGAATTACGAGAGCGCGGCTTCGGCACCTGAACTCGCGCGCCGCTTTCCGCTGGCGATGATTTCGCCGCCGGCGCGGCACTTCCTGAATTCGACTTTCGTCAGCGTGCCCAGCCTGCGCGCCGCCGAGCGCGAGCCGCGTCTGGAGATCCATGCTGCCGACGCTGCGGCGCGCGGCATCGCCGGCGGCGACACGGTACGCGTCTTCAACGACCGCGGCAGCTACCTGTGCAAGGCCGACGTCAGCGACCGTGCGCGGCCCGGGGTCGTCAACGGCTTGGGCATCTGGTGGCGCAAGATGGGTTTGAACGGCACCAACGTCAACGAGCTGACCCACCAGCGGCTGACCGACCTGGGCCGCGCGCCGACGTTCTACGACTGCCTGGTGCAGGTCGAGCCGGCCTGAATGGCGTGCCGCGCCGCTGGCGGTGGGGCCTGATGGCCGCGGGCAGCCTGGCCCTGACGGGGGTGCTGGCCGGCAGCGCGCTGTGCCTGACCAGCGGCTGCAGCAGCCTGGCCTACATCGGGCAGACCGTCGGCGGGCACCTCGACATCGTGCAGCGCACGCGCCCGGTGCCGGACTGGCTGGCCGACCCGGCCACGCCCGAACCGCTGCGCCAGCGACTGGTGTTGAGCCAGCGGATCCGCGACTTCGCGGTCAGCGCGCTGCAGCTGCCCGACAACCGCAGCTACCGCGCTTATGCCGACCTGCAGCGCGACGCGGTGGTCTGGAACGTGGTGGCCGCGCCCGAGTTGTCGCTGACGCTGAAGACCTGGTGCTTTCCCGTGATGGGCTGCGTCGGCTACCGCGGCTACTTCAGCCGCGCGCCGGCCGAGAGCCTGGCCAGCGAACTGCGCGGCGAAGGCTGGGAAGCCGACGTCTACGGCGTGCCGGCCTACAGCACGCTGGGCTGGACCAACTGGCTGGGCGGCGACCCGCTGCTCAACACCTTCATCCAATGGTCCGAAGGCGAGCTGGCGCGCTTGATCTTCCACGAACTGGCGCACCAGGTGGCGTACGCGGCCGACGACACCGCATTCAACGAATCGTTCGCCGTCGCCGTGGAACGCCTGGGCAGCGCCCGCTGGCTGGCGCAGCAGGCCGGCCCGGCGGCGCGCGATGAGCACGCGCGCGTCGAACAGCGCCGCCAGGACTTCCGCGCCCTGACGGCACAGACCCGCGGCGCGCTGCTCGCGGTCTACAGCGGCACGGGCGACGAGCCTGCCAAACGCCAGGCCAAGGCCGCGGCCCTGGCCCGCTTCCGCAGCGATTACGCCGCGTTGAAGCGCGATCGCTGGGGCGGCTATGCCGGCTACGACGGCTGGGTCGCGCGCGCCAACAACGCCAGCTTCGGCGTGCAGGCGGCCTACGACGACCTCGTCGCCGACTTCGAGCGCCTGTTCGCGCGCAGCGGTTCGGACTTCGACCGCTTCTACGCTGCGGCCCGCACGCTGGCCGGCTTGCCGCGCGACGAACGCCGCGCCAAACTGCAGGCTCCCTGAGGAGAGACCAGCATGGCCGACATCCGCATCCACCGCGACCACCAGCTCGGCCTGGCCCAGGCCCGCCAGGTGGCCCTGCAATGGGCCGAGGACGTGGAAGCCCGCTTCGACATGGACTGCACGATCGTCGAAGGAAAGACCAGCGACACGGTGGAGTTCAAGCGCAGCGGTGTCAGCGGCCAGCTGATCGTCGCCGCCGACCATTTCGATCTGCAGGCCCGGCTCGGCTTCCTGCTCGGCGCTTTCAGCAAGACGATCGAGGGCGAGATCGAGAAGAACCTCGACACCTTGCTTGCGAAGGGCGCCGTCAAGGGGGCGATCAGAGGTGCGGAGAAGACCGAGGAGAAGGGCGCGGTCAAGGTCGCGGAGAAGGGTGCGGAGAAGGGTGCGGAGAAGGGCGCTGAGAAGGTTGGTGTCAAGGCCGAGATCCAGGCTGCCACCAAGGGCGCGGCCAAGGTCGCGGGCAAGAAAGCCGCGACGAAACCCCGCGGCTAGCTGAGGGACCGCACCCGCGCGCGGCGAGTCGGCCAGACGATGACCCTTCACTCGCTTGCCGGCGGCGGCTCTGTCAGCATCCGTGCCATCGCTGTCAACTGGAGTCCGCTGTGACCCGTCGCGCTTCGATCCCGACCCGTGCCTCGATGGCCGCTGGCCTGCTGGCCTTGGCCACCCTCGCCGCGCTGCCGCAGCCAGCCCGGGCCCAGGCGGCCGCCCCCAGCGCCACGGCGCCGGCCGCCTGCCCGGCGCTGCTGCAGCAGAGCTACCCGCGCCTGCAGGACGAAAAGCCGCAGTCGCTGTGCCAGTACGCCGGCAAGGTGCTGCTGGTCGTCAACACCGCCAGCTACTGCGGCTTCACGCCCCAGTACGAAGGGCTGGAAGCCCTGCACGCCAAGTACGCGCCGCAGGGGCTGGTGGTGCTCGGCTTCCCGTCGAACGACTTCAACCAGGAAAGCAGCGACAGCAAGAAGATCGCCGACCTGTGCTTCAACACCTACGGCGTGAAGTTCCCGATGTTCGGCAGTTCGCCGGTGCGCGGCAAGGACGCCAACCCGTTGTTCGCGCAACTCGCCCAGGTCACCGGAAGCAGCCCGGGCTGGAACTTCAACAAGTACCTGGTCGACCGCAACGGCAAGCCAGTGGCGCACTACGGCAGCACGACGTCACCCGACAGCAAGACGCTGGTGGCAGCCATCGAAAAGGCCTTGTCCGCGAAGTGACGGCGGAGCGTCGGCGGCTGGCAGTGGCGCTCCGGCCCCTTGCTGACGCAACGCGCACCGCGACCAGGCGGCCGCAGCACAGCCGCTCCGGGCGTGGGTCATTTCAATGAGTCGATCAGGTCGATGTAGGCCTGCTGGGCCTCGTCGCGGGTCTTGCCTTTCAGCCCGGCCCAGGCGTCGTACTTGGCGCGCCCGACCAGGTCGGTGAAGCCCGGACGCTTGCCCTCGACATCGCCGACGCTGGCCTGCTTGTACAGCGCGTAGATCTGCAGCAGCGTCATGTTGTCCGGCTTCTCGGGCAGTGCCTTGCTCTCGGCGACCGCTTTGTCGAACGCGGCTTGCAGGCTGGACATGGTCGCGGCTCCTCGGGTGTTAGTCTGATCTTGACGCGCGGAATGTTACCCAGCATCGTCCGCAGCCCTGACCGCCCGCCCGAGGAGACACCCGATGCAGGACGCCGCGCACGCGCCCGGCCCCGATGCGGCCCCGCGTGCCGAGCGCATGTCGCGCGTGGACACCGCGTGGCTGCGCATGGACAACGACGTCAACCTGATGATGATCGTCGGCGTGTGGCTGCTGACGCCTGCCGTCGGCCTGGCCGCGCTGCGCGAGCGCGTCGCAGACAAGCTGCTGAAGTACGACCGCTTCCGCCAGAAGGTGGTGCCCGATGCGCTGGGCGCGGCCTGGGTGCCGGATGCGGACTTCGACATCGCCCACCACGTGCTGCCCGTCACGCTGCAGCGCCAGCCCGGCGAGGCCGAGCGCCACGCCCTGCAGCGCCTGTGCGGCGACCTGGCGACCACGCCGCTGGATCCGGCGCGCCCACTGTGGCAGATCCACGTGATCGAGCACTACGAAGGCGGCAGCGCGTTGATCGCGCGCATCCACCACTGCATCGGCGACGGCATCGCGCTGACGGCGGTGATGCTGTCGATCACCGACGGCGGCGCCGACCCGCCCAAGCGCCGCCGCCCCGCGCCTGAGCCTGACGGCCATGGCGAGCAGAGCGACTGGCTGGCCGATGCCGTGCTCAAGCCGCTGACCGAACTGACGGTCAAGGCCATCGCCATGTACGGCCGCGGCGTGGCGCGTTCGATGGAGATGCTGGCCAACCCGCAGACCCGGCTGCTCGGGTCGCTGGACATGGCGCGCACTGCCGCGCAGGTGCTCGGCGATGTTGCCGCGCTGGCCCTGATGCCCGACGATTCACCGACGCTGCTGAAGGGCAAGCCGGTCGGCCGCAAGGTCGTCGCGTGGAGCGAGCCGATGTCGCTGGACGACGTCAAGGCCGTCGGCAAAGGGCTGGGCTGCTCGGTCAATGACGTGCTGCTGTCGTGCGTGGCCGGGGCCATCGCCGAATACCTGCACGGCCGCGGCCAGGCCACCGATGGCCAGGAGATCCGCGCGATGGTGCCGGTCAACCTGCGTCCGCTGGACAAGGCCTGGCAGCTCGGCAACCGCTTCGGCCTGGCACCGCTGGTGCTGCCGCTGGGCATCGCCAACCCGGTCGAGCGGGTGCATGCCGTGCACCGGCGCATGGACCAGCTCAAGGGCAGCTACCAGCCGCTGCTGGCTTTCGCGGTGCTGGCGGTCAGCGGCCTGGTCGTCAAGCCGGTGCAGGACACCATCCTGGGCCTGTTCGCCAAGAAGGCCACCGCCGTGATGACCAACGTGCCGGGCCCGGCGCGCGCGCTGCAACTCTGCGGCTCGACGCTGCGCCAGACCATGTTCTGGGTCCCGGCATCGGGCGACATCGGCATCGGCGTGTCGATCCTGAGCTACGGCGGCGGCGTGCAGTTCGGGCTGATCACCGATGCCCACCTGTGCCCCGATCCGCAGGCCATCATCGACCGCTTCGAGCCCGAATTCGACAAGCTGCTGTGGCTGACGATGATGCTGCCGTGGGCCGGCGAGCCTGCGGCTTGATCGTCCGCCCCGCATCCAACCCGTCGCAGGAGCCCGCACCATGGCCATCACCGTCGCGATCGACCTCGGCTACGAATTCGCCGTCAAGGCAGCGTTCAAGGACGTCTTCGACGTCGTGTCCGACGTGCCGACCTCGGCCGGATTCTTTCCCAAGGTCGCGCAGTTGACCGACCTGGGCGCTGGCGTCTACCGCTGGGAGATGGAGAAGGTCGGCACCGCACAGGCCAACATCCAGACCGTCTACGCCAGCAAGTACGTGACCGACCGCAAGAAGGGCAGCGTGGTCTGGACGCCTGTGAAGGGCGAGGGCAACGCGCTGGTCGGCGGCAGCTGGAAAGTCACCGACAAGAAGACCTCGACGGCGCTGGAATTCAAGGTCGCCGGTACGGTCGACGTGCCGCTGCCGGGGATCATGAAGATGGTCGTCGCCCCGGTGGTCAGCAGCGAATTCGAGAAGCTGGTCGAGAAGTACATCGACAACCTGATCCGGCGCTTCGGCGGCGAAGCCTGAGCTGGGCGACCGCGGATCGCAGCCTGACAGTGGGCGCGGACCGCGGCCGGGGGCCGGTGGCTTTGGGGGCGGGGGCAGGACAAGGCGGTAACCTCGCGCCTGTTCTTGCCCGCCTGGAGCCCCGCCGAATGAAGCTGCCCATCGTGACGCTGTCCGCGCTGTGTCTGGCTAGCGCCAGCCTGACCCTGCCGGTGCGGGCGGCCACCCCCAAGGACACCCTGGTCATGGCCCTGGCCTTCGACGACATCATCTCGCTCGATCCTGCCGAAGCCTTCGAGATTTCGGCTGGCGAGCTGATGGGCAACGGCTACGAACGCCTGCTGCGCTACGACGTCAGCGACCCGTCGCGCCTGCTCGGCGACCTGGCCAAGAGCTGGAAGGTCAGCGACGACGGCAGGACCTTCAGCTTCGAACTCAAGCCGAACCTGAGATTCGCCAGCGGCAACCCGCTGACCGCCGAGGACGTGGTGTTCTCGCTGCAGCGCGCGGTGCTGCTCGACAAGACCCCGGCCTTCATCCTGACGCAGTTCGGCCTGAGCAAGGACAACGTCAAGGACAAGGTCCAGCAGACCGGGCCGCTGACGCTGACGCTGCAGACCGACAAGGCCTATGCACCGACGCTGGTCTACAACTGCCTGACGGCGAACGTCGCCGGGGTGGTCGACAAGAAGCTCGTGCTGAGCAAGGAAGCCGTCAAGGATGGAGTCGGCGACCTCGGCGCAGGCTGGCTGAAGACCAGCTTCGCCGGGTCGGGGCCGCTGAAGATCCGCGAATGGCGGGCCAACGAACTGGTCGTGCTCGAGCGCAACGACAACTACCACGGCGCCAAGGCCAAGCTGGCGCGTGTCATCTACCGCCACATCAAGGAATCGAGCACCCAGCGCCTGCTGCTGGAAAAGGGCGACGCCGACGTGGCGCGCAACCTGAGCCCGCAGGATCTCGACGCGCTGGCCGCCAACAAGGACATCAAGACCACCGCCACGCCCAAGGGAACCGTCTACTACTTCAGCCTGAACCAGAAGAACCCCAACCTGGCCAAGCCCGAGGTGCGCGAGGCCTTCAAGTGGCTGGTCGACTACGACGCCATCGGCGCCACGCTGATCAAGAACGTCGGCGTGGTGCACCAGAACTTCCTGCCGGTCGGCCTGCTCGGGGCGAGCAAGGACAAGCCCTACAAGCTCGACGTCGCCAAGGCCAAGGCGCTGCTGGCCAAGGCCGGCCTGCCGAACGGCTTCAAAGTCACCATCGACATGCGCACCGCGCAGCCGGTGCAGGGCATAACCGAAGCCATCCAGCAGACGCTGAAGCGTGCCGGGATCGAGCTCGAGATCCTGCCCGGCGACGGCAAGCAGACGCTGACCAAGTACCGCGCGCGCAGCCAGGACATCTACATCGGCCAGTGGGGCGCCGACTACTGGGACCCGCACACCAACGCCGACACCTTCGCGCGCAACCCCGACAACAGCGACGGCGCGAAGACCAAGCCGCTGGCCTGGCGCAACGCCTGGGACATCCCGGAACTGACGAAGAAGTCCGACGCCGCGGCGCTGGAGCGCGACGCCGTCAAGCGCGCCAAGCTGTACCAGGAGATCCAGGCCGAATTCCGCAAGACCAGCCCCTTCGTCATGCTCTACCAGGAGATCGAGGTCGCGGCCTACCGCGCCAACGTCGACGGCCTGAAGATCGGGCCGACGGCCGATTCGACCTACCTGTTCAACGTCGCCAAGCGTTGAACGCCGGCGGCCGCGCACTGGCCCTGCTGCGCTTCGCCGGCGTGGTGGTGCTGACCTACCTGGGTCTGCTGGCCGTCACGTTCTTCATCGGCCGGGTGATCCCGGTCGATCCGGTGCTGGCGATCGTCGGCGACCGCGCACCGGAACACGTCGTGCAGCGCGTGCGCGCCGAACTCGGCCTGGACCAGCCGCTGCCGGTGCAGTTCGCGCGCTACGTCGGCAAGGCCCTGCAGGGTGACTTCGGCACCTCGGTGCTGACCGCCAATCCGGTGGCCACCGACATCGCCAAGGCCTTCCCGGCGACGCTCGAGCTGGCCACCTGCGGCATCCTGCTCGGCGCCGGCCTGGGCGTGCCGCTGGGCGTGTGGGCGGCGGTGCGGCGCGGCGGTGCCGCCGACCACGCGGTGCGCGTGATGGGTCTGGTCGGCTATTCGGTGCCCATCTTCTGGCTCGGCTTGATGGCCCTGGTGCTGTTCTACGCCAAGCTCGGTTGGGTGGCCGGGCCGGGGCGCATCGACGTGGCCTTCGAATACAGCGTGCCGCGGGCGACCGGCCTGCTGCTGGTGGATGCGGCCCTTGTCGGTCTGCACTCCGGGGAGTGGGAAGCCTTCGGCAATGCCGTCAGCCACCTGGCGCTGCCGGCGGGGCTGCTGGGCTACTTTTCGCTGGCCTACATCAGCCGCATGACGCGCAGCTTCATGCTCAACGAACTGGGCCAGGAGTACATCGTCGCGGCGCGTGCCAAGGGTCTGAGTGAAGCGCGCATCGTCTGGCGCCATGCGCTGCGCAATGCGCTGGTGCCGCTGGTCACGGTGATCGCGCTGTCGTATGCCGGGCTGTTGGAAGGCAGCGTGCTGACCGAGACGGTGTTCTCGTGGCCGGGCCTCGGCCTGTACATCACCAATTCGCTGCAGAACGCCGACATGAACGCGGTGCTCGGCGGCACGCTGGTCGTCGGCACGGTGTTCATCGCGCTGAACCTGGCCAGCGACCTGCTGTACCGGCTGCTCGATCCGCGGACGCGTACCCGATGACGACTTCCGCGACCCCGCCGGCAGCGGCCGGCCTGCGTGCCTGGCTGCTGTCCGAGCGCCCGCAATCGCGGCGCCAGGCCACGCTCGGCCGCTGGTACGCCGGCTGGTGCCAGTTCGCGCGCAATCGGCTGGCGATGCTGGGGCTGGCGATCGTCGGCGCGCTGGTGGTGCTGGCGGCCTTCGCGCCGCTGATCGCACCCTACCCGCCCAACATCGGCGACCTGATGACGACGCGCCTCCTGCCGCCGTCGTCGGCACACTGGTTCGGCACCGACGACCAGGGCCGCGACATCCTGAGCCGGCTGCTGCACGGGGCGCGCATCACGCTGTACGTGGTGGCCCTGGTCGCGGTGCTGGCCGCGCCGATCGGCCTGTTGGTCGGCACCGTGGCGGGCTATGCCGGCGGCTGGCTCGACGCGCTGCTGATGCGCATCACCGACATCTTCCTGGCCTTCCCGCGGCTGATCCTGGCGCTGGCCTTCGTCGCCGCGCTCGGCCCCGGGATCGAGAACGCGGTGATCGCGATCGCCATCACCTCGTGGCCGCCGTATGCGCGCATCGCGCGGGCCGAGACGCTGACCATCCGCCAGGCCGACTACATCGCCGCGGTGCGTCTGCTCGGCGCGTCGCCGCTGCGCATCGTGCTGCGCCACATCATGCCGCTGTGCCTGAGCAGCGTGATCGTGCGTGTGACGCTGGACATGGCCGGCATCATCCTGACCGCCGCCGGCCTGGGATTTCTCGGTCTGGGCGCGCAGCCACCGGCGCCGGAATGGGGCGCGATGATCGCCGGCGGACGGGCCTACGTGCTCGACCAGTGGTGGGTCGCCGCGGCACCCGGCGCGGCGATCTTCATCGTCAGCCTGGCCTTCAACCTGCTGGGCGACGGGCTGCGCGACGCGCTCGACCCCAAGGCCCACCGGCCATGACTGCGTTTCGCGCAGCCGGGCTGCAAGGTCAGGACTTGGCGGCAGCGGCCTTGGTCTTGGCAGCCTTGCTGGCCGCCGCAAACTCGGACCGCGCGGCCTTCATCTTGGCCTTGTAGGTCGCAGCCGACTTGGCTTCCAGCTCGCGCAGCAGCTTGTCGGCGTTCTTGCCTTCGGCCTTGGCGGCTTTGGCCTTGGCCACATTGTCCTGGTGCTCGGCGTCGAGTTCGGCCTTGGCCTTGGCCTTGGCCTTCTCCATGTCCAGCCGCGCGGCCTCGATCTCGGCGGCGCTGGCTTGTTTGGCGGTCATCGGTTTGGCGGCGGTCGCGGCGGCTGGTGCTGGCGCGGCCGGTGCGGCCGTCTGCGCCCAGGCCGGGCTGATGACGGAAGTGGCCAGGGCGGCGTGGACGAGAAGCGATTGAAGTCGGTTCATGCGGATCTCCTGCGACGATTGTTCTTGGGCGCTGGTCGGCGGGCAGGAACACCCCCGCACGACGCGCGGCAGACGATACCCCGAACGACCGGCGGCGCGCAGCGATGTCTAATCCGCAGTGCCCGCCGCGCCTGACTCGTCTGCATTGCGCCGTTGAATTCCACCACTCCCCCCCTGCTGCTTGTCGATGATCTGCGCGTGGCCTACCCGCTGCGCGAAGGCGGCCACGTCGAAGTCGTTCGCGGCGTCAGCTTCACGCTCGGCCGCGAGCGGTTGGGCATCGTCGGCGAATCGGGTTCGGGCAAGAGCCAGACCGGCCGCGCGATCATGGGCCTGACCGCGCCGGGCGGCCGCGTGACGGCGCGGCGTCTCGTGTTCGACGGCATCGACCTGCTCGGCTGTCCGCCAGCGCAGCGCCGCGGCCTGCGCGGTGGGCGCATCGCGATGGTCCTGCAGGACCCGAAGTTCTCGCTCAACCCGGTGATGCGCATCGGCGCGCAGATCGCCGAGACGTTGCGCAGCCACCGCGACGTGACCGCGCGCGAGTCCCGAATGCAGGCGCTGCAGGCGCTGGCCGAAGTGCAGATCGACGACCCCGAACGCGTCGCCGCGCTGTTCCCGCACGAGGTCTCCGGCGGCATGGGCCAGCGGGCGATGATCGCGATGATGTTGATCGCCGGGCCCGAGCTGCTGATCGCCGACGAGCCGACATCGGCGCTGGACGTGACGGTGCAGCTCGAAGTGCTGCGCATCCTCGACCGCCTGGTGGCCGGGCGCGGCATGGGCCTGATCTTCATCTCGCACGACCTGCGCCTGGTGTCGTCGTTCTGCGACCGCGTGCTGGTGATGTATGCCGGGCGGGTGGTCGAGGAGATCGCCGCGGCCGACCTGGCGCAGGCCCGACACCCCTACACCCAGGGCCTGCTGAACTGCCTGCCGCGGCTGGCCGAACAGCGCCACCCGCTGCCCACGCTCGAGCGCCGGCCCGAATGGCTGAACGCCGCGCCGTGACGGCGGCCGGTGCGCGGTCTGCGCTCGGCCTGCAGCTGCACGGCCTGCGCGTCGAATACGGCGCCTTCGTTGCCGTCGACGACGTCACGCTGGACATCGCCGCCGGCGAAAGCTTCGGCATCGTCGGCGAATCGGGGTCGGGCAAGAGCACGGTGCTGCGCGCGATCTGCGGGCTGGCCCCGCGTGCGGCCGGCAGCTTGCGGCTGCACGCGCCTGCCGGCGCTGCAGACCCGGCCGCCGACGTGCCCCCCGAGCCCGGCAGCAAGGCCTTCCGCCGCCGCGTGCAGATGGTCTTCCAGGATCCCTATGGATCGCTGCATCCACGCCAGACGGTCGACCGGATCCTGGCCGAACCGCTGGCCATCCACGGCCTGGACGATGCCGAAGCGCGCATCGAACGCGCGCTGGCCGAGGTCGGGCTGGGGCAGGGCTTTCGTTTCCGCTTCCCGCACCAGCTGTCGGGCGGCCAGCGTCAGCGGGTGGCCATCGCCCGCGCGCTGATCCTCGAACCCCAGGTGCTGCTGCTCGACGAGCCGACGTCGGCGCTGGATGCGTCGGTGCAGGCCGAGGTGCTGAACCTGCTCGAAGCGCTGCGCCAGCGGCACGGCCTGACCTTCGTGATGGTCAGCCACGACCTGGCGGTGGTCACCCACCTGTGCCAGCGCCTACTGGTGATGCAGCGCGGGCGGACGGTGGAGGTCATTGCCGCGGCCGACCTGGCCGCGCACCGCGTGCAGGCCGACTACACGCGCGCCTTGATGACGGCGTCCGTCGGCTTCACCCGGAGTTGACCCCCGGTCTTGCGGGTGTCACGGCATCACGGCGTCACGGCGTCATGGCGAAGGGGCATCGGGCAGGTACTTGGCCGCCAGCGATTGCAGGTGCTGCCGCGACGCCGGCTCCAGGTACGGCAGCAACAGTCCGAGCACGTGGTACGCGCCGCGCGCCAGCGACACCGCGGCGCTGTCGGCTTCCAGCGCCTTGCGCGGTTCGCGAACGTATTCGTAGCTCAGCCAGTAGGTCAGCAGCACGACCATCGCGGTGGCGGTGGGTTGGGCTTCGACGCCGGTGATCTGCACCGCGGCATTGCGCGACAGACCGTCGAGCAAGCCCAGCACGGCTTTGCCCTTGTTCTTCAACACCGACTGGAAGTGCATCTCCAGCCGGCGGTTCTTGCTCAGCAGGTCGTTGAGGTCGCGGTACAGAAAACGGTACTGCCAGATCAGCTCGAACAGCATGTGGAAGAACAGCCACGCGTCCTCGACGTTGTCGACCCCGTCGGCGGCTGGCAGCAAGTCGTTCAGCGCCTCCTCGAAGCGGCCGAACAAGGTGTTGATCAGTTCGTCCTTGGCCGGGTAGTGGTAGTACAGGTTGCCCGGACTGATGCCCAGTTCGGCCGAGATCAGCGTGGTGCTGACGTTCGGCTCGCCGAAGCGGTTGAACAGGTCCAGCGTGACCTCGAGGATGCGCTCGGCGGTGCGGCGGGGCTTTTTCGGGGGCGGCATGGCGGGGCGAATGGGCCGGCGATTCTTGCATCGGGGTCGCAGCCGCCGGCTGCCTACAATCCCGCCCCCATGCCGGCTCCCCTGTCCGCTCCCGATCTCGCTCCCGTTTCCGCTCCCGTTTCCGCTCCCGTCCCTGCCCCCGTGCCCGCTCCCTCCACCATCGCGCCGTCTCCCCTGTCCGCAGGCACGCCCGCCGTGCGCTTCGATCAGGTCAGCAAGACCTACACCGGCCCGCGCGGCCCGTTCCGCGCGCTCGACGGCGTCAGCTTTGACATCCAGCCGGGTGAGTTCTTCGGCCTGCTCGGCCCCAACGGCGCCGGCAAGACGACGCTGATCTCGATCCTCGCCGGCCTGGCACGCGCCGACGCCGGCCCCGGCAGCGTCCGCGTGATGGGCTGTGACGTGGTCGCCGACTACGCCGCCGCACGCCGCGCTTTAGGCATCGTGCCGCAGGAGCTGGTCTTCGACCCCTTCTTCAGCGTGCGCGAGGCCTTGCGCATCCAGAGCGGCTATTTCGGGGTCAAGAACAACGAGGCCTGGATCAGCGAACTGCTCGAACAGCTGGGCCTGGCCGACAAGGCCGGCGCCAACATGCGCCAGTTGTCGGGCGGCATGAAGCGGCGTGTTCTGGTGGCCCAGGCGCTGGTCCACCGGCCGCCGGTGATCGTGCTCGACGAGCCGACGGCCGGGGTCGACGTCGAACTGCGGCAGACGCTGTGGCAGTTCGTCTCGCGCCTGAACAAGGAAGGCCACACCGTGCTGCTGACCACCCATTACCTGGAAGAAGCCGAAGCGCTGTGCGGGCGCATCGCGATGCTCAAGCAGGGCCGCGTGGTCGCGCTGGACCGCACCGCCAACCTGCTGGCCGGCACGGCCAGCACGATGCTGCGCTTCAAGACCGACGACGCCCTTCCGGTGGCGCTGCAGCCCGGGGCGCGCGTGACCGGGCGCATCGTCCAGCTGACGGCGCACGACGCCGCCGAGGTCGAGGAGTTCCTGGCCACGCTGCGCGGCGCCGGCGTGCGCATCGAAGATCTGGAGATCGGCCGCGCCGACCTGGAAGACGTGTTCCTGGAAATCATGGACAGTGCCGGCCGGCCGCCGGTGACCGCTGCCTCGCCGGGGGGCCGACCCCGGCACGCCGCGGGCGGGGAGCGCGCGTGACCGGCGTCGGCACGCTCTTCTACAAGGAGATCCTGCGCTTTTGGAAGGTCGCCTTCCAGACCGTCGCCGCGCCGGTGCTGACGGCCGTGCTGTACCTGTTGATCTTCGGCCATGTGCTGCAGGACAAGGTCGAGGTCTTCCCCGGTGTCGGCTACACCAGCTTCCTGGTCCCCGGCCTGGTGATGATGAGCGTGCTGCAGAACGCCTTTGCCAACAGCAGCAGCTCGCTGGTGCAGAGCAAGATCACCGGCAACCTGGTGTTCCTGCTGGTCACGCCGCTGTCGCACCGCGCCTGGTTCGTGGCCTACGTCGGCGCGGCGATGGCGCGCGGTCTGGCGGTCGGCCTGGGGGTCTTCCTGGTGACGGTGTGGTTCGCGCCGCCGCGGCTGGCCGAGCCCTGGTGGATCCTGGTCTTCGCGACGCTGGGCGCGGCGATGCTCGGTTCGCTCGGCGTGATCGCCGGGCTGTGGGCCGAGAAGTTCGACCAGATGGCCGCCTTCCAGAACTTCGTCATCGTCCCGATGACCTTCCTGTCCGGCGTCTTCTATTCGGTGCATTCGCTGCCGGCGGTGTGGCAGACGGTCAGCCACCTGAATCCGTTCTTCTACATGATCGACGGCTTCCGCCGCGGCTTCTTCGGGGTCAGCGACGTCTCGCCTTGGTTGAGCCTGGCGGTGGTCGCCGGCAGCTTCGCGCTGGTGGCCGGGCTGTGCCTGCGCCTGCTGGCCAGCGGCTACAAGTTGCGGTCGTGATGCCGTGCGCTGAACAGGCGACAATCGATTCACCATGAGCGAACCGACCCCGCAACAGGTGCGCGATTTCATCGCCGCCGGGCTGACCTGCAGTCACCTCGAGATCGAAGGCGATGGCCGCCATTTCTTCGCCACCATCGTCTCGGCCGAGTTCGAAGGCCTGAGCCGCGTGCGCCGCCACCAGAAGGTCTACACGGCCCTGGGCGATAGAATGCGCGAACAGATTCACGCCCTGTCGATGAAGACGCTCACGCCCGCCGAACACGCCGCCAGCCCCGCTGCGGACGGGTCGGCGCCCGCTCACCACCACTGACACCCACCTGCGGTGCGCCGCGGGTGGCTGCCCATGCCGCCCCAGCGGCATGCGGTGATGCCGGCCCCGGACGCGCTGTCCACGCGCCGTTGACTGAAGATCCCGCATCGTGATCACGCTGGCCCTGTCCAAGGGACGCATCTTCGACGACTCGCTGCCGCTGTTGCGCGCCGCGGGCCTTCAAGTGCTCGACGATCCCGAAAAGAGCCGCAAGCTCATCCTGGCCACCGACCGGCCCGGCGTGCGTGTGGTGCTGGTCCGCGCCTCCGACGTGCCGACTTATGTGCAGCATGGCGGCGCCGACCTCGGCGTGGCCGGCCTGGACACGCTGCTCGAGCAAGCCGGCGAGGCCGGTGCCAACGGCGGCTCGGTCGGCCTGTACCGGCCGCTGGACCTGGGCATCGCGCGCTGCCGGCTGAGCGTGGCGGTGCGCGAAGGATTCGACTACGCCGCCGCCGTGCGCCAGGGCTCGCGCATCCGCGTGGCCACCAAGTACACCCACCTGGCGCGCCAGCACTTCGCCAGCAAGGGCGTGCATGTCGACCTGATCAAGCTCTACGGCTCGATGGAGTTGGCGCCGCTGACCGGGCTGGCCGACGCCATCGTCGATCTGGTGTCGACGGGCAGCACGCTGAAGGCCAACCACCTGGTCGAGGTCGAACGCATCCTCGACATCTCGGCGCGGCTGGTCGTCAACCCGGCATCGCTGAAGCTCAAGCGCGAGCCGCTGCGCGCCTTGATCGACGCCTTCGCAGCCGCGTCGACCGCGGGAGCCGCCGCATGAGCCCCCGCCCGGCCGCCCTGAAGAGGGCTCGCACCGCAGTGCGCAGCACGAAGGTTCTCGAATGAGCATCGACATCCGCCGCCTGTCGACCAGCGACGCCGGCTTCGACGCCGATCTGCAACGCCTGCTGCACTGGTCGGCCGAAACCGATGCGGCGATCGAGGAACGCGTCGCCGCGATCATCGCCGACGTTCGGGCGCGCGGCGACGCCGCGGTGCTCGAGTACACCGCGCGTTTCGACGGCGTGCAGGCGGCCCGCATGGCCGACCTGGAAATCGGCGCTGCCGAATTGCGCGCCGCCTTCGACGCCATCACGCCCGCGCAGCGCAGCGCGCTGCAGGCCGCTGCGGCGCGCGTTCGTTCGTACCACGAGCGCCAGCTCGACGCCTGCGGCCGCAGCTGGAGCTACCGCGATGCTGACGGCACGCTGCTCGGCCAGAAGGTCGTGCCGCTGGACCGCGTGGGCATCTACGTGCCGGGCGGCAAGGCGGCGTACCCGAGCAGCGTGCTGATGAATGCTGTGCCGGCGCAGGTCGCCGGCGTGGGCCAGATCGTCATGGTCGTGCCGACGCCCAGGAGCGAGCGCAATGCGTTGGTGCTCGCCGCGGCGCATGTCGCCGGGGTTCACCGCGTCTTCGCCATCGGCGGCGCCCAGGCGGTGGCCGCGCTGGCCTACGGCACGGCCAGCGTGCCGCGTGTCGACAAGGTCACCGGCCCGGGCAATGCCTACGTGGCCAGCGCCAAGCGGCGGGTCTTCGGCCAGGTCGGCATCGACATGATCGCCGGGCCCAGCGAGATCCTGGTGCTGGCCGACGGCAGCACGCCGGCCGACTGGGTGGCGATGGACCTGTTCAGCCAGGCCGAGCATGACGAGCTGGCACAGAGCATCCTGCTGTGCCCGGACGCGGCGTACATCGAGGCCGTGCATGCGGCGATGGAGCGCCTGCTGCCCGGCATGCCGCGACGCGACGTGATCCGCGCCTCGCTGCAGGGCCGCGGCGGGCTGATCCTGACGCGCTCGATGGAAGAGTCCTGCGCGATCAGCAACCGCATCGCCCCCGAACACCTGGAAGTCAGCGCGCACGACGCGCCGCGCTGGGAACCGCTGCTGCGCCACGCCGGCGCGATCTTCCTCGGCGCGTACACCAGCGAAAGCCTGGGCGACTATTGCGCCGGCCCGAACCACGTGCTGCCGACCTCCGGCACGGCGCGCTTTTCATCGCCGCTGGGCGTCTACGACTTCGTCAAGCGCAGCAGCGTGATCGAAGTCAGCGCTGCCGGCGCGCAGGTGCTCGGCCCGATCGCCGCCGAGCTGGCGCATGGCGAAGGCCTGCAGGCGCATGCCCGCGCAGCAGAGCTGCGCCTCAAAGAGAACGCCGCGGAGCTGCGCCTCGAAGAGAACACAGCCGAGCTGCGCCTCAAGGGCAACACCGCGGAGCTGCACTGCCACGCCAATGCAGCCGGCGCAACGTCAGCAGCGTCGGTCGGCACCGGACCCACCTTCGCCGTCCGCGATGTGACGGCCGGCAACGTCGACCGTCTGCTGAAGCTGGCCGTCAAGCCCGAACAGACCGGCTTCGTCGCCAGCGTGGCCACGTCGCTGGCCCAGGCCGCCTACCGCCCGGCCGGCCGCGCGCTCGGGCTGTACGACGGCGATCAGCCGGTCGGCTTCCTGCTGCTCTGGGACTACCGGCGCGACCCGGACGGCGCGCGCGATGCGCTGGGCATCTGGCGCCTGATGATCGACGCCCAGCACCAGCGCCGTGGCCTCGGCGCGCTGGCCATGCAGTGGGCCATCGCCGAAGCCCGCCGGCTGGGCGTTGCCGAGTTGCGCCTGTCGCACGTGCCGGCCAACCCCGTCGGCAACTACTACCAGCGCTTCGGCCTGGCCTACACCGGCGAGGTCGACGGCAGCGAACGCGTGATGGCCCTGCGCCTGATCGCCTGACCGTCTGATCGCCCGACCGCCTGATCGCCTGAATGGACCAGCCCGTGACCGCCCCGCTCGCCGACCGCCTGCGCCAGACCCTGCGCCCGGACGTGCTGGGCATGCACGCCTACGCGATCCAGCCGAGCAGCGGCCTGGTCAAGCTCGACGCGATGGAGAACCCCTTCGCGCTGCCGCCCGAGTTGCAGCACGCGCTCGGCGAGCGCCTGGGCCGCGTGGCGATCAACCGCTACCCGGCGCAGCGGGTGGCCGACCTGGCGGGGGCGCTGGCGCGTTTCGTCGATCTGCCCGCCGGCTGCGGCCTGATGCTGGGCAACGGCTCGGACGAGTTGATCGATCTGCTGTCGGTGGCCTGCGATGTGCCACCGAGCGAAGCGGGTCATGGAAAGGCACCGACCGTGCTCGCGCCGCTGCCCGGCTTCGTGATGTACGCGATGTCGGCCCAGCTGCGCGGGCTGCGCTTCGTCGGCGTGCCGCTGACGGCCGAGTTCGAGCTCGATGCCGACGCCATGCTGGCGGCGATCGAGCAGCACCGGCCGGCGGTCACCTACATCGCCTATCCGAACAATCCGACCGCCAACCTGTTCGACGACAGCAGCATCGACCGCATCGTGCACGCTGTCGGCCAGCAGAACGGCCTGGTGGTGTTCGACGAGGCCTACCAGCCGTTCTCGTCGCGCACCTGGCTGCCGCGGCTCGGGCGCCACGACCACGTGCTGGTGCTGCGAACGCTGTCCAAGTTCGGCCTGGCCGGCGTGCGCCTGGGCTACCTGTGCGGGCCGGCGGCGCTGATCAACGAGATCGACAAGGTCCGCCCGCCGTACAACGTCAGCGTGCTCAACGCCGAGGCCGCGCTGTTCGCACTGGAGCACGCTGCCGAATACGCGCGCCAGGCCACGCTGCTGCGCGCCGAACGCGAGCGGCTGCAGCAGGTGCTGGCCACGCTGCCGGCGGTGCGCGCCTTCCCGAGCGAGGCCAACATGATCCTGGTCCGGGTGCCCGACTCGCAGAGCGCCTTCGACGGCATGAAGGCGCGCGGCGTGCTGGTCAAGCACGTCGCCGGCCTGCACCCGTTGCTGGCCAACTGCCTGCGCTTGACCGTCGGCACGCCGGACGAGAACCGCCTGATGATCGACGCCCTGAAAGCCAGCCTATGAACCGCACCGCGGACCTCCGTCGCGACACCAAGGAAACCCAGATCCGCGTGGCCATCGACCTCGACGGCAGCGGCCAGTCGCAACTGGCCACCGGCATCGGCTTCTTCGACCACATGCTCGACCAGATCGCCCGCCACGGTCTGATCGACCTGACCGTCGAGGCCCAGGGCGACCTGCACATCGACGGCCACCACACCGTCGAGGACGTCGGCATCACGCTCGGCCAGGCGGTGGCCGCGGCGGTCGGCGACAAGAAGGGCATCACGCGCTACGGCCACAGCTACGTGCCGCTGGACGAAGCCCTGTCGCGGGTGGTCGTCGATTTCTCCGGGCGGCCCGGTTTGCACATGGACGTGCCTTTCAAGGCCGGCATGATCGGCGGCTTCGACACCCAGCTGACCTACGAGTTCTTCCAGGGATTCTCGAACCACGCCGGCGTGACGCTGCACATCGACAACCTGAAGGGCGACAACGCCCACCACCAGTGCGAAACGGTGTTCAAGGCCTTCGCCCGCGCGCTGCGCATGGCGCTGACACCGGATCCGCGCTCTGCGGGCGTGATTCCGTCCACCAAGGGCAGCCTGTAGGGCGATGGAAACGGTCGCCGTCGTCGACTACGGCATGGGCAACCTGCGATCGGTGTCGCAGGCGGTGGCGCACGTGGCCCGCGAGGCCGACGTGCGGGTCATCGTCACCGCCAACCCGGAAGAGGTGTTCGCCGCCGACCGCGTCGTGTTGCCCGGCCAGGGCGCGATGCGCGATTGCATGGCCGAACTGCGGCGTTCGGGGCTGGAGGATGCGGTGCGCCATGCAGCGGCGACCAAGCCGCTGTTCGGCGTCTGCGTCGGCATGCAGATGCTGCTGGAACACAGCGAGGAGCAGGACACGCCGGGTCTGGGCGTGATCCCCGGCCAGGTGCGCCGTTTCCGGCTCGAAGGCCGGCTGCAGCCCGACGGCAGCCGCTACAAGGTGCCGCAGATGGGCTGGAACCGGGTCTTCCAGCGCCCGCACGCCTTGTGGGGCGGCATTCCCGACGGCGAATACTTCTATTTCGTGCACAGCTACCACGCCGCGCCGGCGCACCCGCAGCACAGCGTCGGCGAAGCCGACTACGGCGCGCGCTTTACCTGCACGCTGGCGCGGGATAACATTTTTGCGACGCAGTTCCACCCCGAGAAGAGCGCCGCCCACGGCCTGGCCCTGTACCGCAACTTCCTGCGCTGGCAGCCCTGACGTGTCTTCGTTCCGCTGCCCCCACCCCCACCAGCCATGCTGCTGATTCCCGCCATCGACCTCAAGGACGGCAAGTGCGTCCGCCTGCAACAAGGCGACATGGCCGCGTCCACCACGTTCGGTGACGACCCCGCGGCGATGGCCCGGCGCTGGGTCGACGCCGGCGCGCGGCGCCTGCACCTGGTCGACCTGAACGGCGCCTTCGCCGGCCGACCGGTCAACGAAGGCGCCGTCAAGGCCATCCTGCGTGCGGTCGGCGGCAGCATCCCGGTGCAGCTGGGCGGCGGGATCCGCGACCTGGACACCATCGAGCGCTTTCTCGACGACGGCCTGAGCTTCGTGATCATCGGCACCGCGGCGGTGAAGAGCCCGGGCTTCCTGAAGGACGCCTGCACGGCTTTCGGCGGGCACATCATCGTCGGCCTGGACGCCAAGGACGGCAGGGTGGCCACCGACGGCTGGAGCAAGCTGACCGGCCACGAGGTCATCGACCTGGCCAAGAAGTTCCAGGATTACGGCGTCGAGGCGGTGATCTACACCGACATCGGGCGCGACGGCATGCTCACCGGCATCGACAGCGCCTGCGCCAGTTTCACCGTCGCGTCGATGTTGATGCCGGTGAGCATGCCGTCGCGCCCGATGTCGGTGTAGATCACCGCCTCGACGCCGTAATCCTGGAACTTCTTGGCCAGGTCGATGACCTCGTGGCC